>CAJUSI010000074.1 GCA_910589035.1 uncultured Acetatifactor sp.
CATGCGCTGGCTCTTGACCTCCGCATCCACAGCCTTCTTCAGGCCCTCCTGAATCTTGAACACCTGTTCCCGGAAAGGCTCGAACACGCCCAGGTCTTCATTGATTGTCACATTCAGTTTCCCCTCTGCAATCTCATCCACCGCCTTTAAGAGGATCCGATAGCGCTTCTGTATCTCGCTGATATACCGCTTGAAAACCACATACAGCAAAAGGGAATACACCAGCGTAACGGCGAAACCACCGATCCAGAGGCAGCTGATAAAGAAGAGGACCGCCGCATTCACCAAAAGCAGTTTGACGATAGTCTTATTGGCGTCCTGGGTCAGATCCAGATGCGCCACCGCCCTGTAGGATTTTATTACCTGTCTCTTGACAAAAGGAAAGAAACGCCAGGTAAGACTTCTCTGCTTAATATATTCCTTCAACCCCAACCCCCTCAGTGCTCTGGCACATATCCCCAGATACCAGCAGAAGAAGAAAAACGCGGTGAGCACCGTCAGGTTGAGGATACCGACCGCATACTCCGCAAGCTTCTGATCTCCAATATGCTCCGTAAATACCCCCCCTGCTTTGCCGCTGGCCACATAGACGATCATGGTCAGGATGGATTCCGTGAGCACAGCGGAAAATACCAGGAAACAGAGCAGGAATTCCAGCGGCAGGCAGCAGATCCTTTCATTTTTCCAGGGCTTTGTATCGCGCAGAATCGGAAGAAAGCATCCTGCCAGAGCCAGCGCCAGCATACAGATTACCAATATATTGCCGATGCCGGAGCGCACATAGGAGTTAAAGGAATAGTAATTGCTGCTTGGCGCCGCGTAATACCGGATGGTATAGTCCGTTGACTGAGAAGAAACCGTGCCCACATAGAAGGTTTCCGTCTTTGTCTCCCAGGCGCTTTTGGCCACGGCAAAGGTTACCGTACAGTTCACGGGCTGCCGCACACGTCCGTATTTTTCAAACACCTCTGAATTCTCCGCAATCAGATCCTTTGCCCCTCTCCGGACAGCTTCATTGGCAAGCTTTCTGAGCTGAACCGTATTTGCCCCCAGAACAGGCTCTCCGATGGTCACGTTTCCCAGACCGTCAAAGGAAAAACTCAGGTAAAAAAACTCTTCCTCTGCCGACCGGTTTCGTTCCTCCGCGGACATGTTCGTAATACATTTTCCTGTGACATTGTCTTCTATGATATAGTCATAGCTGATATTCAGATTGCTGAAGTTGCTTTCCAGATTCTGAAAATAGGTCCTTACATCCTCAATATTATTTCTCAGAGCCTGGCATTCATCTATATCCAGCGTATACAGACTGGCGCTTTGCGAATATTTCTCTACAAAGTCCTCACCCAGATACCCTTGAGCAATATAGGAGTCCGTTAGCTCCTCGTTCAGCTGCTCGCTCCAGTTCTGCCCCAGCTCCTCTGCGGATTCGTACTCTTCCAGTATAACGGATTCTTTCATGAGATGCAGCAGATTTTCATATTCCTGAAGCTCTCTCTCATCCAGAATCCATTCATAGCCCTCCCGGGCTTCCAGGTAGATATCGGCATAATCCAGCTTTGTCTCATTCTGAGAATTATACAGATCCCGATACAGCAGGTAACAGCTTTGATAAAGCCAGGCAATATTGTCCGCAGCCTCCAGAGGACTTTCCTCGTATATTTCCGCTCTGGACCGGAACACTCCGTAAAAGCAGCTGAACAGAAAGGCACAGACAAAGCTGATTACCAATCCCCAAAAAAGCCAGAGCTTCCCCCGGAGAAACCGTTCAAAAGGCCCCCGGTCCGAAGCTTTTTTCCCCACAGATATGGATTCCTCCTGCAATTTTGCTTCCTGCTTTCTTTTCTTCAAAAGTCCCATGACTTCTTTCACCTCCGCTGCTGTCCGCCGAACAGGCCTGCGTATGCGGCTCCTCACTGCCTGTCAATTTTATACCCGACTCCCCATACTACTTTCAGATATTTGGGATTTTTGGGGTCAATCTCTATCTTTTCCCTGATATTCCTCACATGTACCATGATTGTATCCGTGTTAACCGCCTTTTCATTCCAGATGCGTTCATAGATTTCATCCGCGGAGAATACCCTTCCCGGATTTTTGATGAGGAGCTGCACAATCTTAAATTCCATGGGAGTCAGCTTCACGGGTTCCCCGTCCACGGTTACCTCCACGGTATCCTCGTTCAGTTCCAGCCCTCCGATGGTATAGATATGGTCCTTCCCGCCGTCCTCGCTCAGCGCCGACAGGTATTTGGAATACCTGCGCAGATGGGAATTCACTCTGGCCAACAGCTCCAGTGGGGTAAAGGGTTTGGTCACATAATCGTCCGCCCCCATATTCAGCCCCATGATTTTATCCACTTCCTCGGATTTGGCGGAGAGCATAATCACCGGGAACTCATGCTCCTGAGACCTGAGCTTCATCAGCATTGTCACGCCGTCCATCACCGGCATCATGATGTCCACGATTGCCAGATGAATCTCCTCCCTTGCAATGATTTCCAGCCCCTCCGCTCCATTGGCGGCCTGAAACACTTCATAGCCCTGATTCCGCAGGTAAATCTCGACGCCGTCCCTGATTGCCTTATCATCCTCAACTACCAAAATATGATATTTTTGATCCATATACTGCCCCTCTCGCTTCCTGTTTTTCTGCACTGTCTTTTTTGCAATAACACCATTATAATAGTGAACCGTTTTCAGTGCAACCGATTCTTCCCTGTAATGAGCAGCTTTTCGATATGCTTTCCGAATTCCGTTATCGTTTGCATCAGTATAGGTGGAAAATTTAAATTGCAGCTATATAGCTTTCTCAAGATATTCTTAAGAAAAGATTAATTAAGGAGAAACATCCGAAGCCCGGGAAATGAAAAACGGCCGAAAATGAATTGCTCATTTTGCAGCCGCCTTTTTTGTATTTTTTATTCTCTCCGGATAGAGCCTGAGTCTGAAGTTCTGAAAATACTTAGTTATTGATCAGCTTGTCCTCTTCATTGTTCCAGCTGTAAAGCTTCCTGATCTCCTCGCCCACCTTCTCCGCGGGATGCTCCGATGCCAGCTTTCTCATGGCTTTAAAGTGAACCTGCCTTCCCGCGGAAGACATATCCAGCAGAAATTCCTTTGCAAAGGTTCCGTCCTGGATGTCGCTTAAGATCTTCTTCATGGTCTTCTTGGTCTCCTCGGTAATCAGCTTGGGACCGGTGATGTAATCGCCGTACTCCGCTGTATTGGAGATGGAATACCTCATTCCGGCAAATCCGCTCTGATAGATCAGATCAACGATCAGCTTCATTTCATGAATACACTCGAAATAGGCATTTCTCTCATCATAGCCGGCTTCCACCAGAGTCTCAAATCCTGCCTGCATCAATGCGCACACGCCGCCGCATAAAACGGCCTGCTCCCCGAAGAGATCTGTCTCTGTCTCGGTGCGGAAGGTAGTCTCCAGTACGCCTGCTCTCGCGCCGCCGATGCCCAATGCGTATGCCAGCGCGATGTCCTTTGCCTTGCCCGTGGCATCCTGCTCCACGGCGATGAGGCAGGGAACACCCTTGCCCTCCTGGTACTCGCTGCGCACGGTATGTCCGGGGCCCTTGGGCGCAATCATGGTCACATCCACACAGGCGGGCGGCACGATGCAGCCGAAGTGGATATTAAAGCCATGGGCAAACATCAGCATATTGCCCTCCTCCAGGTTGGGCTCGATATCCTTCTTGTAGAGATCGGCCTGCTTCTCGTCGTTGATCAGAATCATGATGATATCAGCCTGCTTCGCGGCTTCCGCGGCGGTAAACACCTCAAAGCCCTGCTTCACGGCCTTATCCCAGGACCTGGAGCCCTCATACAGACCGATGATGACATGACAGCCGGAATCCTTTAAATTCAGCGCATGGGCATGCCCCTGACTGCCGTAACCGATAATCGCTATAGTCTTTCCCTCCAACAGGGACAGATTACAGTCTTCCTGATAATAAATTCTTGGCATTTTATTCTCCTCCGTTTCCTTCCCCGCAGGCTATCTCATTGCCTGCAGATAAAATTGATAGAATTTGGATCATAGAATCTTATTTTAGATTCTATGATAGCACTTGGATCATGGAATCCTGTTTTGAATTCCATGATCTGTATATAACTGACAGGTCTCCCTGGAGCTAATCAATATATACAATCTGATCCGTGCCTCTTCCCAGTCCGGCAATCCCGGTCCTGGCCTGTTCCAGAATCTCATATCCGTCCAGCAGACCGATGAAGGCGTCAATCTTCTGCTGGTTGCCGGTCAGCTCGATCATCAGGCTTTCCGGCGACACATCAATAATCTTTGCACGGAAAATATCCGCGATGGCGATGACGCTCTGCCTCTGATCCGGCGTAGCTCTCACCTTAATCATGAGCAGCTCCCGGAATACGCTGGCCTCCGGCTTTAATTCCCGGATATTGCGCACATCCTCCAGCTTTGCAAGCTGCTTTTCAATCTGCTCCAGAATTTCCTCATCGCCTGAGGCCACGATGGTAATTCTGGTAATGCGGGGGGCCGCGGTGGCACCAGCCGTAATGCTCTCCACATTATAGCCCCTTCTGGAAAAGAGACCGGCAATCCGGCTCAATACGCCGGAGGTATTGTTTACAAGAAGCTGAAATACTCTTTTTTGCATACTAATCCACCCCTTTGAACTGCTTTATTCTGATATCCCGGGGACTTCCCTGATCCCGCAGAAGCAGATTCTTCCTGCCTTTCCTCCTGCAGCGTATGCCGGAGTCGGGCTTTGTCCGAAAACTCTCTGGCTATCATATCAATTTCCCCCGGAAAAGTCAATAAAAACACGGGAATCCTTATTTTCCTTCATCGTTTTCGCTGCATTTGCACAGAGCCAGCGTCCCTGTCCTTGCCACTTCCACAATGCTGATGGTCTGCAGCATCTTGATCATAAGCTTTATTTTCTCCGGCTCATCGCATATCTGGATCATCATAAAATGCTTTGACATATCTACGATCTGCGCCTTCATGATCTCGCACAGCTCCATGATCTCACGGCGGTTGCTCTTGTTGTACTTGATCTTGATCAACATCAGCTCCCTGGTAATGCACTGTCGTTCCGAAAATGTCTTTACCTTGATTACATCCAGCTTTTTGTTCAGCTGTTTCTCGATCTGTTCTATGGTCCTTTCGTCCCCGCTGCTTACAATGGTCATGCAGGATACCGTGCGGTCGTCCGTCTCCCCCACAGCCAGACTGTCGATATTAAAGCAGCGGCGGGAGAAAAGACCTGCAACCTTGCAGAGTACGCCGGAACGGTTTTCCACCAATACGGAATATATTCTTGTCTTCATTTTGCTCTCCTATTTACAGTTCAGAAGTCTCTATACAAGATCCATGGGATCGATGACACATTCCAACAGCATGGATACATCATCCTTTAAAAAAGCATCTATGGTTTCATCGCATTTGTCCATATCCGTAAGCCGCAGGAAAGGAATGCCATAAGCCGCCGAAAGCTTTTCCAGATCAGGACTGCCGGACAAATCCACCACCGAATACTGATCCTGATAGGTAAAGTGCTGGTATTGCCGGACCATGCCAAGATAGTTATTTTTCAGTATTACTATTTTCACCGGAACGGAATGCTGACACATGGTGGCTAGCTCCATCATGGACATCTGGAAGGAACCGTCCCCGCACACCGCTACCACCTGCCTGTTGGGCGCCGCCACCTTTGCGCCCATGGCGGCCGGAATGGAATAGCCCATGGTCCCCATACCGCCGGTGGTAAGGAATTTCCCCTTTTTCACCTTTGCATAGGTACAGGACCAGATCTGGTTCTGTCCCACGTCCGCTACATAGACGGCCGTTTCTTCCATTTTCTCCGTAAGTCTGGCAATAAATTTTGCCGGGTCCACATAAGCCGGATTCGGATTGCGCTTTTTCGCCATGGTACGTCTGTACTCATTCAGGGTTCTGAGCCATTCCTCGCCGTTGCATATAAAGTCCTCTTTCTTAATATCTTCAAAAATATGCCAGGCATCTCCCACCAGTGGAATGGTGGGGCCGGCGTTTTTGCCGATTTCGGCGGGATCCACATCAATATGTACCAGTACCTTGTTCTTCGTGATAATGTCGGGCTGATTGACCGCGCGGTCCGCAACCCTCGCTCCCACCATAATCAGCAGATCCGATTCCATCATGGCACGGTTGGCATAGGGCTGTCCGTTATTTCCGACCATTCCGTAATACAGAGGATGATCCGACGGCATGATGCCGATGCCCATCATGGTGGTCACCACCGGAATCCTGTGTTTCTCTGCAAAATTGCGCAGGCTTTCTTCCGCCCCGCTTAAGAGCACGCCGCCGCCGGCGCAGATAAGCGGTCTTCTGGCTTTTTCCAGCTCTCCGATCACCTTTTTGATCTGTACGGCATGTCCCTTCACCGTGGGCTTGTAGGTCCTTAAGGAGACTTCCTCCGGATATTTGAACCTGCTTACGGGTGCATTCTGAATATCAATGGGAATGTCAATGAGAACAGGTCCCCTTCTCCCCGTATTTGCAATATGGAATGCTTCCTTGAATATTCCGGGAATGTCGTTTGCATTCTTCACCAGATAGCTGTATTTGACAAAGGACTCCACCGCGCCCGTAATATCCGCTTCCTGGAATACATCACTGCCCAAAAGCTCGCTGTTGACCTGTCCGGTAATGCATATCAGCGGGATACTGTCCGCAAAAGCGGTGGCTATACCGGTGATCACATTGGTTGCCCCGGGGCCCGATGTCACGGCACATACACCCGGTTTTCCCGTGAGCCTGGACACACCGCTGGCGGCGTGGGCCGCGTTCTGCTCCGTCCGGATGAGAATCGTTCTGATATCGGACTCCAGGATACTGTTGTAGAAAGGACAGATAGCGACTCCGGGATAGCCGAACACCGTACTGACTCCCTCCGCTTCCAGACATCTGACAATGGCGTCTGCACCTATCATATTTTTCCTCCTCTATTATCTTATTTTAATCAGTAACATCCGTCATTCTTATTTCTCTGTAATGGCTTTTATCAGAAATGCCAAATATGCCAGTCTTCCGTTATCTATCAGGGTTATGGCATACCGCAGACTATGTTCGCAGCCTGATAAAATTGTTGTTCCTGAGCAATTATTTTGAATAATATCATACCTGATTATAATTCGCAGCAGAAACTCCCGGACCTTTTATAAATGACGGTACGGCCCGCTGCGTGAAAGTCTGGATACGGCATCCGCGGTCAGCCGGGCCGCCTTTCAAATCCGAGATATCTGGTTCCCTGAAATACAAGCCTTCCCATGTCTCCCTCCGCCAGCATCCCGTACTCGGAGCCGTTAACGTTAAATTCCATCCTGTCTCCGCTCTCCACTTCGAAGGTGATGTAATACGTTGTGGAGGAGGATGTGTGAAACCCGCTGGCGGCATCGCCATGATGATGGCTGCTCACGGATGTCCTGCGGGAGACCACCCTTGCCTCCACCGCCAGTCTGGGGGAATGATTGTTTTTATTCCACTGGCCGATTCCGCGCACGGCGTTGACGGCAAACATGCCGATCACCAGAAGAAAGACTGCAATAAAGCATATTTCAAATAATCCGCTGCCGAAAAAGAATCCCATGACAAACCCCGTTATCCTTTCAATCCACAAGCATTTCCTGCGTAAGCCTCTGCGCCAGCTTCACCGCCCCCGCGGCATCCGCGGAATAGCCGTCCGCCCCGATCTCGTCCGCATATTCCTGCGTAATGACCGCGCCTCCGATCATGATCTTCGCCTTCAGGCCCTGTTCTTTCGCGTATACCACCACATCCTTCATGCGTCTCATGGTGGTGGTCATCAGCGCGGACAACGCGACGATACGGGCATTATTTTCCTTCGCCGCCCGGACAATCTCCTCCTTCGGCACATCCTTTCCCAGATCTATGACCCGGAAGCCGTAATTTTTCAACATCAGAGCCACCAGATTTTTCCCGATGTCATGGATATCGCCCTCCACTGTGGCAATGACCACCACGGGCATGTCCCTGCTGTCGGTCTCCCGGAGCAGAAGCGGCTCCAGCACCTCAATGGAATTCTTCATGGCTTCCGCGCTGGCGATCAGCTGCGGAAGGAAATATTTTCCCCTGTCGAACAGCTCTCCCACTTCATTGATTGCGGGCATCAATACTGTATTCAAAAGCACGGCGGCATCGTTTCCCGAAGCCAGGGCCTCCCTGGTCTGCTGCGCGATTCCGGCCCTGTTTCCCTTTATAACCGAATTGTGCAGCGCTTCCAGGACATCGTTTCCGGAAACAGGAGCCGGCATTTGACCGGATTTTATAGCCGGTTCGGCGCCGGCCTCCTTCCTAATCCCGGAATTTTTCGTGGGGACGGGATTTTCCTGAGAAACGAGCTTTTCCCCGGGAATGGGATTTCCCCGAGGAACAGACTTTTCCCCGGGAACAAGATTTCCCGCAGCGCCGGACTTTCCCGAAGGCTGTATATTTTTACTGCTCCCGGCAGTGCTCCCGGCAAAACTCCCGGCATATTCGATATAACGGATATCCGCCTCCTCCTTCGCCAGCAGCAGATCCGCCGCAAGGGCACAGCCCATCAGAAGCTCCTGGGAGGGATTGGCAATGGCCATGGTCAGCCCTTCCCTGACCGCCAACGTCAGAAAAGCCGTATTGATAAATCTTCTCTCCGGCATGCCGAAGGAAATATTGGAGAGGCCGCAGACGGTTGCAAGCTCCTTACCCCTGCAATAACGAATGGTTTCCAATGTCTCCAGGGCCGCTCTCCTGCTGGCTCCCACTGTGGACACAAGCCCGTCCACCACTACATCCTCACTGTCCAGTCCAAGGGAATAAGCCCTGTTCAGTACAGCTTCTATAATTTCGTTCTTTTCCTGCTGGTTTTCCGGTAGTCCCTTGTCCGATAAGGGAAGCAGGATGAACATGGCCCCGTATTTTTTTACCAGGGGAAGGAGCTTTTCATATTTCTCCTTCTCCAGGGAGACGGAATTGACCAATGCTCTGCCGGGATAATGGCGCAGCGCCGCCTCCAGTACATCCACATGGCTGGAATCCAGGGAGAGGGGCAGCTTCGTCACGCCGCTTATCTCCTCCAGAGCCTGCAGCATCAGAGCCTTCTCGTCCACACCGCTCATGCCCATGTTGACATCCAGAACCTTTGCGCCGCATTCCTCCTGTTCCTGGGCAAATTCCGTCACCCTGTCAAAACAGCCTTCCCGCAGCTGTGCCTGGAGCTGCTTTTTCCCGGTGGGATTGATTCGCTCGCCCACAATAAAGAAGCCGTCGTCCAACCCGAACTCCCAGATCTGGCGCTCCGAAGCAAGAACCCGGATTCCTTTTTTCCTTCTTTGAACGGGCGGAACCGGTCCTGCTCCAAATCTTCTGCGCAGTTCCCCGATATACTCCGGATCGGATCCACAGCAGCCGCCGAGAATAGAAGCGCCCGCTTTCACAAGCTGTCCCATTTCCGCCGCAAACTCCTCTGCTCCCATACTATAGCAGGTCCTGCCCTCCTTGTCCAGGTAGGGGAGACCGGCATTCGGCTTTATAATAACGGGAACTTCCCGCGTATACGCGATCATATCCTTCACGATCTGCTGCATATGCGCCGGACCTGCTGAGCAGTTGACCCCCACCGCCGCCGCCCCCAGGGATTCCAGGACAACAGCCGCCGTTCTGGCATCCGTTCCGTAAAGTGTCCTTCCCCCCGCTTCAAAGGTCATGGTCACCATCACCGGAAGCTCGCAGACCTCCTTCGCCGCAATCAGAGCCGCACGGGTCTCCGCCAGGCTCATCATGGTCTCCACCACCAGCAGATCCACCCCGGCCTCCAAAAGTGCGGTAATCTGCTCCTTATAAATCCGGATCAGTTCTTCCAGTTCCAGCGTTCCGACAGGTTTCAGCTGCGCGCCTGTCATGGTCAGATCTCCGGCAATGTGCACCGGATGATCCGCCCCGGATGCCGCTTCCCTGGAAATGGCAGTCAGCTCCCGGATCATGGCGTTCATTCTGTCCGCCAGTCCATATTCCGCCAGCTTCATTCCATTCGCCGTGAAGGTGGGAGCATACAGAATATCTGTCCCCGCCGCCACATATCGCTTCTGCAGATCCAGCATAATATCCCTGTGCTCCAGAATCCACTGCTCCGGGCACACACCGGAGGGCATTCCTGCCTTTACCAGATTGGACCCCGTAGCTCCGTCCAGGTATAAATAGGATTTTGCAATCTGCCTAAACTCTTCCTTTGTCATTTTCTCCTCAATTCCGGCTTACGCCATAAATTCCAGTACCATCATACCACAGACCTGATTTAATAGTAAAGGGGCTTATTTATCCAGTTCACCGAAAAAACTATTGCAAAAATGCTCAAAATGTGGTAAATTTTAGAAGTATTTTGTTCATAAAGCAGGATATCGGAGGATTACACAATTGGGAAAAAAGTTTCGGGCGATTTTTGCAGCACTCCTTTCGGCCCTGATGCTGGCCGCGTGCGGTGAAGATCCGGCGTTAACACAGTTCCGGAAGAGCATGGACGATTTCTGTACCAGAATTTCCGAAATAGACAATTCAATCAACAGCATCGACGCACAGTCGGACAATGCCAAATCAGAGCTGCTGGCTAATCTGGACGACCTGGATCTGGTATTTCAGAATTTTGCGAAGCTGGACTTTCCGGAAGAATTCGACTATCTGGAAAATCTTGCAAAGGAATCCAGCGAATATATGACTGAAGCGGTAAAGAGCTATCATGAAGCATACAGCAATGATTCCTACAATGAGTATATTGCCGAATATGCCAGACAGAATTACTCCAGAGCTTACAAGCGGGTGCAGATCATTATCTCCTTCCTGCACGGCGAAGAGCCCACGGATCCGGATCTTTCCATTGAATATGAATCGGAATGAAGAATAAATTATAATTATCATGAATCAGAAAAGAGGGTTACATATCAGGGCGCGGCCAGACGGCTGCGTCTTTTTTATATCATAAGAAAGTGCAACTATGATATAAAAACGCTCTGCGTGGACAGACATTTCCGTAATCGGTTTCCCGGCACTGCGGTGTCTCCTTCCAGGAAGTGTAATATTGTGGTTATGATAAGCCGGGAGCGCTGTTCAAATTCTGTCACCCCCGCCCCGGATCAGTCGTGGGTGGGGGTGGTCAGCTCAGGGACAAAGACGTCAAAGTGGACATATACCGCCTCCGCATTTGGATATTCAGCATTTTCCTTTTTATAATCGCTGATATAGCAGTTGGCGCTGCCCAGGTAGCAATACTTCTCGGCGATAATGGCGTTGTAGTGATCCTCGGAGTAGCGGTACTTGATGTACCAGGCGGTAGCCGGTCCCTGCTTAAAACTGTAATCCCTGTTCCTTGGGTATCCATGAACCGTGTTTTCCCCCCAGTGTTCTGTCAACACCATGTCCATCATTTCGGTGATCTCGTCCTGCTTTTCAGGAGCCTGGAGCCAGTCGTGGGCGTCCCAATCCTCCAAGGCGTCGATATAGGCCCGATAGCAGGCCAGGGCGGAAAGTTCGGCGTCGTATTCCAGAGGAAACACCCCCACCTCCGCCCGGTACTCGTTGAGATTGTCCAGCTCCGTCTGCTGCATATGGGTCAGCTTGGTGGTCAGCTGCTTCTTCTCGCTGCCGGTGGAGACGATCTCCTTCTGGGTTTTTTGGTTCATGGCGTAGTAGAAGTAGTAGCACTCGTAGTTGTCTCCGAAGGCCTCACGAACCTCGGCACCGCAGTTCTTTTGGTAGGCGGCCACGTTGAAGTCCTGGCAGCCCTGGCGTCCCTCGTGGATGCCCACAGTCTGAAAGTGCCGGAGAAGCAGGTCCTTGTCCTTGTGGTAAAGGTGGGCCAGGCCAGGGAAGGTCTCGATGTAGTAGTCTCCGTCAAAGAGAAGGCTCCAGTCCACCTCCTGGACAAAGGCATCGTACAACTCGCCGTAGTCCCAGGTGACGTCGTAGGGATTCTCCCCCTCGTCCACGTCCACGACACAGGCACTGCGGTAGAGTTCCACCGTGGCTTTCAGTCCGATAAGCTGGGCAATGTCCTGAAGGCCGGGGCCCACCTGGAGCGTTTCCTCCTCCGTGGGGACGCTCTCCTGCATGGCTCTTTGCAACTCCCTCACCCGCTCCTCCCACTCCCGGTCGGTGCCGTGGTAGGGCGTCCCTGATGAGGGGATCTCCGCATCCTCCTGCTCCTGGCTTTCGCCCCCCGTCTCGTCCAGGGCTTCCTCCGCCGGGCTTTCCTCTTTGGCCCGGCTGGCCTTGGACTGGGAGCTGTTATCGGAGTCCGTCGCCTGGCTGCTGCTCTCTCTGTGAGGAGTCTGGCTTTGGGCCGGGGCACACCCCAAAAGCCCTGCCGTCAAAAGGGTTGCAAAGGCTAAAGTCAACTGTTTTGTTTTCTTTCCCATCAAAATAAGCACCTCTTTCTGTCACTCCTCGGGGCAGCCGATCACCCCCAGGTTTAGAGTCCCGCTGCGGTTTTTCAGAACCGTTGAGGGCATTTTATTTTACCATTTTCGATACAGAATGTCAATCGGCCCTGGGGCTGGATCCAGGGCTTACGCACGAATAGAAATAACCATTATGGTCTTGACATCGCAGTCTACACATAGTAGAATATATATAGTCTACAGACAGTAGAATAAATCGTTCAGAGCAGCACCATGCAGGATTCTCCGGTGGCCGGACGATGAAAATCTATCATGATATGAGACAGAGGAGGCATCACTATGAGCGAATTAAAATTAGGCGTCGTGGAAGCGCGTTTTGCGGATATCATCTGGCAGAATGAGCCGCTTTCCTCCAATCAGCTGGCAAAGCTGGCGGAACAGGAGCTTTCCTGGAAGAAATCCACAGCCTACACCATCCTGAAAAGGCTCTGTGACCGGGGTATTTTTCAAAACCGGAGCGGTACAGTCAGCTCGCTGATCTCCAGGGAAGAATTTCATGCGCTGCAGAGCGAGAATTTTGTCAACGAAACCTTTCACGGCTCTCTTCCGGCCTTTGTGGCGGCTTTCGGCACAAGGAAGAAGCTGTCTTCCGCCGAGCTGGACCAGCTCCAGCGCCTGATCGAGCAAATGAGGGGGTGAATCCATGTTTGATACCTTATTTCTGCAGATACTGGATATGAGCAGGACGGCCTGCTTTGTGATCCTGGCCGTCCTTCTGGCAAGGCTTCTCCTGAAAAGGGCTCCCAGGATACTCTCCTGCGCCCTGTGGTGGGTGGTCCTTTTCAGGCTCCTGTCGCCCTGGGCGCCGGAAGCTCCCTTGAGCCTCCTTCCGGAGAGGACGCCCGCCGCGGAAGCCTACACCCTTGCCGACAAGCAGATTTCCCCTGCGGACACCGCACAGGCTGCCTATCAGGCCGCAGGGGACCTGTTAAACGGCGGAATCGGCATACAGCATATCAGGACGATGGAGACGGACGAATCCGGGCATCCAGAATATGTCTCCTCTTCCTGGTGGGAGGTCTGGGTCCTGGCCGGCCAATACCTCTGGCTTACAGGGATGGCCCTGATGGGCGTCTACAGCATCCTCTCCTATTGCAGGCTGCGCGGAAAGCTGGTGGGAGCGCTGGGCCTTCGGGACAATATTTATCTTTCGGATTATATTGCCTCCCCCTTTGTGCTGGGAATATTTTCCCCGAAAATCTATCTTCCCTCCTCCCTTGCGGAAAGGGAACGGGAATATATTATTCTTCACGAGCAGCAGCATATCCGGAGACTGGATCCTGCGGTAAAGGCGCTTTTCTTCCTTGCCCTGAGTATTCACTGGTTCAATCCCCTGGTGTGGCTTGCCTTTATCCTTCTGGGAAAGGATATGGAGATGAGCTGTGACGAAGCCGTGATCCGGAAAATGGGAAGCGGAATACGGGCTGACTACTCTGCCTCCCTGTTAAGCCTGGCAACCGGACGCCGGATCATCGCGGGAACTCCGCTGGCCTTCGGCGAGGGCGATCCAAAAGGGCGGATCAAAAATCTTGCCCGGTGGAAAAAGCCCGTCCTCTGGACCGTGCTGGCCGGGGCAGGCGTCTGCATCCTCCTGGCGGTCTGCCTGCTGACCAATCCCCGGCAGGAAAAGGATTCCCTGTGCTTCATCTGGGGAGACTCCATTTCGAATCATTACCGCGCCGATTTCGCACTCTCCCTGGGGGAAGAGGCAAAAAGCGGCACCGTGTATGCGGAGCAGTGGAGCCGGGGCGAATGCGTGCGGAGCTCCTCCATCCTGCTGACTCGGTATGCGGCGGAAATCCATATTCAGATAGACCTTTTGCAGAACGAGGATTCCGAAGGGAATTCCGGCAGCTTTGGAGGCATCAATATCCAGATGAATTCGGATCAATACGGAGGTTCGCTCCTAACCTACTTCCCTCTGCCGGAGGATCGGGAGATAATCGGATGGTCATTTTCCTCCTACGAGCCTGGGGAGGAATTTACCGTTTGTCCCGGGGATTCCCGGGTCCTTGCGGCAATGGCCTTTGACGCCGGGCAGGGAATCCGGGTCTTTGACTGCGAAACCCTGACCGATGAGCCGGAACGGCTGCATACCGCGGATTACATGATCCTTATCCGGGCCGATTTCAGCGGCGAGGACATTCCCCCATCGACGGATGAGGCAGCTCCTTTCCATGACGGCACTTCCAAAAGAGCCCTTACTCTGGAAGATGTCATCACGCTTTCCGAAAAAGGCGAAGCTCTGACATGGGCGGATTTCAATGAGTATGATTATTATGAGACGGGCTCCGGATTGTATATCCGGGCTTACGATATCGATGAAAACTATTCCCTGTGGATCGGCGGCGGAGGCGGAGCGCAGGTACCGCTGTATATCCATCTCTTCTACAAGCCGGATCCCTACGCCTTCATCGAGGTCCGGACGGATGATGTGGAAGCCTTTCTCCGGAAATACAATGCGTATATCGATATCAAGGAGCTCCTGCTGAGCATGGTCTCTTCTCCAGGGCTGTCCTCCTCGCCCGGCGACTATATTTCGGAGCACCGGGAGGCCTATGATAAACTGACCGCCTATGAAGAAATTGCGCTGGAATACTGCTTCGGTCAATTCTTCCAGGGAGAACAGACTGATTTGCGTGGGAGTATCATGGCAATCCTTTGCAGGGATATTGCGGAGAATCTGGGGGAGGACCCGGAGCCGCAGGGCAAGACGTACGCCACCGGACAGGAATGGTTCGACGCATTCAGAGAGCGCGCCGGGAAGCTGAGGGCGGAATGCAGCGATGCGCAGATGGAAGAATCCTGGCCCGCATCCCGGATTTTGCTGGATATGATTGAGAGGCTGCCAACGCAGTAAACTTCTCCGGTGCAAGCACTCAAAACCGCAAGGGTGTTTTCCTCCTGCTTCGCAGGAGCGGAGAATTCGCCCCAACCTCACTTCATCCGGTGCCAGTTTGCGCGATGCAAGCATCGGGGAATGCGGCCTCAATGATTCAACAAGAACAGGTTAATTAGAAAATCTGCTCTGTCTCAGGTACAGATAAATATAACTGGGGTATTTGTTCTGCACAAACATAGGTATAACTGGAATATTTACTTTGCAGTAAATACAGATATATGGAAAAACAATATAAAGACAGAAAAACGGGGTAGGCCTTTTACAGCTTACCCCACTAATATACCCAATCCTCTGAACAGGAGCTCCGCAACAAATTATGACGGGAACCGGATCATTTAAAAAGCTTAATACAGCCCAGTAAGGGAATTTCGTAGTCCTGCTCTCTCACCGCGTAGACAAGGCCCATGATACCGAGCATGAGAACGGCAATCTGCAGAAGATACGCCACAATTCCTATAATCGGAATCCTTGCCAGCACAACAAAAACAATAAAGGTCAGATGAACCACCAAAGCCTGATTCAAATGGAACTTTGCCTCCTCCTTTTCTCCCGCCACAAAGGCGACAATCCATCCCAAAAAAGTAATGTAGGCTACAATATCCGTCGTTCTCTTATCCATCGTAAGCATACGGCTTCCCTCTTCCTTTCTGTACTCACCCCTCTACATGCAGATTCCCCACACAAGACGGAGCACGTTCTTTACAATAAAATTACACAATGCCAATATAATTGCCGCGTATATATACCAATAGTGAAATCTCCATCCCCTTATCCGGCTCACGCCAAGCCTGTGCAGTCCCTGGGTTAACAGAAACCCTCCCCAGACCACCGCCGTATAGGGAACCACCGGATGATACCACAGAGACAGAAGAAATTTCCCCTGAAGCAGTGCCTTTACTGCCCTTGTCCCGCCGCAGCCCGGACAATAGATACCGATTACGCTGGAGAAAAAGCAGGGAACCTGGGGCAGAAATCTGCGCAGGAAAAAAATATACAGGAATCCTGTCGCGATTCCGGCCGCCAGCAATATAATCCCGATATGAAACAATTCCGTTTCCAGGTTATCCTTATTTCTCATCGATACTCGTAAATACTTTTCCCTGACTACATTCCATACATGGCATCATTGATGATTTGATCCCAAAGTCCGTTTTCCTGCAGATAGGCAATCGCCCAGATATAGTATATCGCCATGCCGATTCCGGCGATCAGGCCAATAATGGAGCACACAAGTCCTGCTATCCCCACACCGCTTCTGCTGCGTTTATTGCCCGTAATCGCACAGACCAGTCCGGCGATACCCAGAACGATTGCAGGTACGCCGTAACAGCAGCAGGTAAGGATTGCCGCTATTCCGCACACCAGACCGGCTATCTGAAGTCCGTTCGTGCCGCTTTCCTTTTCGTTCCTTTCCACGGGCGTCTGGTAAGGAATATTTGCCGTATAATCCTGATAGTTGTTATTGCTGAACTGCCCCCCCTGCTGCCCTTCAGCCTGCACATTCACCTGCCCGTTATTCTGCTGGTTGTTCATTTCGTTATTGCCTTCCATTTTCCTCTCCTTTAAATTTGTTTTCTTTTTATTTTTTATAGAAAGCTTTAAGGGCCTTCTATTATGGCTCCTTGATGGTACTGTTTAATTTCGCATAGAACCAGCTACTGGTTCTATTATCTGAAATCTATAATGAAATCAACTTCAGGTTCTATTATCTGAAATCTATAATAAAATCAAGTGCAGATTCTATTATCTGAAATCTATAATAAAACCAACTGCAGATTCTATTATCTGAAATCTATAATAAAACCAACTGCAGATTCTATTATCTGAAATCTATAATAAAACCAACTGCAG
>CAJUSI010000075.1 GCA_910589035.1 uncultured Acetatifactor sp.
CGATGTGACCATGGTAAAGCTCCCGGAGGGCTACAACGGATTCTTCATCCATATGGACCACAGGCTGATCGATTCCTGTGGGCTGGTGGTCATGATCAACGACCTGATGCAGCTTTACACCCACTATAAATTCGGTTCCGCCTATCCGCAGGATCTGGCCGTCTTCGAGGAGGTGCTGGATAAGGACCTGAAAAGGGCCAATAACGAGAAGCGCTTTGCCAAGGACAAGAAGTTCTGGGACGATCAGCTGGATACCCTGGGCGAGCCGCTCTATTCCGATATCCAGGGGCCTGCCGTCCTGGAAGAGGCAAGAAAGCTGCATGGAAACAAAAATTTAAGGGCGGCGGACATCGAATTGAAGAATCTGTTCGTACAGGTGAAGGATTATTATCTGGAGCCGGAGCCCACAAGGAATCTGATTGCTTTTTGCATGAATCATCAGCTTTCCATGACGAACCTGCTGCTCCTTGGTATCCGCACCTACCTTTCCAAGGTAAATGACGGCCAGGAGGACATCACGATACAGAACTTTATCTCAAGGCGTTCCACCCACGACGAGTGGACATCCGGAGGAAGCCGGACGATTATGTTCCCCTGCAGGACCGTGATTCCCGCCGATATGGAATTCCTGGCGGCCGCCTATGAGGTTCAGAATGTGCAGAACCGGATCTACATGCACAGCAACTACGACCCCGCTCTGATCCGGGAGGAGATGCGGAAACGCTATCATACGCCGGAGAATACCACCTATGAGAGCTGCTACCTCACCTATCAGCCCATGCCGGTGAAGATGGACAATCCCCACCTGGTCAGCATACCTCAGCATTCAAAATGGTTCGCAAACGGCGCAGCCACCAAGAAAATGTATCTGACGGTATCCCATACCGGAAACGGGGAGATGAACTTCTCCTACCACTACCAGACGGCCCATTTACAGGAGCATGACATGGAACTCCTCTACTATTATATGATGCGCATCCTTTTCAAGGGCATCGCGGAGCCGGACATGACCATCGGGGAGATCATAGAGCAGATATAAGGTCCGGGTGAAAGCACGGAGCCGACATCAGATATCATGTCTGGAAGAAATCAGAGAACAGGTATAAGGTCCGGGTGAAAGCATGGAGCAGATATCATGCACCGGACAATATCACAGCGGCAGGACAAACACGCCTGGGCTGCCAGGCCAACCGCCCGTCTGCATTGCAGAGAACGGCAGGCAGGCCGCAGGATTGCAGCCGTACAGGCAGAACAGATTTAGTCCGGAGTTCCCTTCCGCATGGGGATGCCGGAGCGCGACTTTACCCTTTAGAGCTATCGCACAGCGATTTAAATAGGAGGAAAAAAGATGACACAGGAAATGCAGTTCAAAGAAATCGTAGCACAGTATTGCAGTATGGATCCCGAAAAGATTACAAACGATATGAGATTCCGGGAGGATCTGGGCTTCAGCTCCCTTGACTTTATGTCGTTTCTGGGAGAGCTGGAGGATACCTTCGATATCGAGCTGGAGGAGGAAGACCTTGTACAGATCCTTACCGTTGCGGAGGCTCTTGAACTACTGGAAAGATTACAGGAAGAAGCATAAGGCCGGTTCCGGGCCGGAAGGGAGGGATACAAAATGCTCATCAGGAATATTATAGAAGAAAGCGCCGGAAAGCATGCCGACATTATGGCGGTAAAATGGCTGGCAAAAAAGGAGATCCATGAAAGAAGCTACCGCGAGCTGGCGGAAAACATAACTATGGTACGGAAAGGCCTGCTGGCGGAGGGTTTCATCGGAAAGCATATCGCTCTGATCGGAGCCAGCTCTGTGGAGTGGATCGAAAGCTATCTGGGCATCATTACGGGCAGGAATGTGGCCGTGCCGCTGGACGCAAATCTTCCCGGGGAGGATCTGGTGGATCTGATCGACCGCTCGGATTCCGAAGGGCTTTTCCTGAGCCCGAAGCACACCGCCCTTTTGGACGCGATCACAGCCGGATGTCCGAAGCTGAAAAAAATATGGATTCTGCAGGAGCAGGAGCCGGATGTGCCGAATGCCGGGGCCGCGTCCCTGCTGTCTCTGATGGAGCTTTCCAAAAGCACAGAGGCTGACTCGGACAGCCCCGCTCCCGGGGATACGGCCACCATCATCTTCACATCCGGAACCACCGGAAAGAGCAAGGGCGTCATGCTGACCCAGGATAACCTGGCATCCAATGTGGCGGCCGTGGATTATACCAGGGAGCCCGGAACCGTGATGCTCAGCGTGCTTCCGATCCATCACGCCTTCTGCCTTGTCATGGACTGGCTCAAGGGATTCTCCCTGGGGGCCACCGTATGCATCAATGATTCCCTTCTGCATATGGTAAAGAATATGGGACTGTTCAAACCGGACGTGATGCTCATGGTGCCGTTAATGCTGGAGACGATCTATAAAAAGCTTTCCGCCGCCAGTCCTTTGATTCCCAAAAAGCTGGTAGCGGCAAAGGCCTTCGGCGGAAACCTGAAAATCATCTTCACAGGCGGCGCCCATCTGGATCCCTATTACATCGATAAGTTTGCCGACTACGGAATCGACGTCCTGGAGGGATACGGCATGTCGGAATGCTCCCCGGTGATCAGCTGCAATCTGCCGGACGACCACAAGGCAGGCTCTATCGGCAGGCCCCTTTCCAATGTGGAGATAACGTTCGAGGACGGCGAGATCCTTGTGAAGGGAAGCAGTGTCATGAAGGGCTATTACAAAATGCCCGAGGAGACTGCAAAGACTCTGGAAGGCGGATGGCTCCATACAGGGGATAAGGGGTATCTGGATGAGGACGGATTCCTGTTCATCAACGGGCGGGTCAAGAACCTGATCATTCTTTCCAACGGCGAGAATATCTCCCCGGAAGAGATCGAGAACAAACTGGCCCTGGATAAGCTGGTGGGCGAGGTGGTGGTAACCGGCGAGAACAACGGACTCACCGCCAGAATCTATCCGGATCAGGACGTGGTGGCTGCAAAGCGGATGAATGAGGAGAAGATTCAGAAGGAGCTTCAGGCATTTCTGGACAAATACAACAGAAATCAGCCCAGCTACCGCCAGATCACAGGGCTTGTCATCCGGAAACACCCTTTTATCAAAAACTCCACCCGGAAGATAAAACGGCAGGACGTTCTCATCGACGAAGAGCTCCCTACGACATAAAAGGGGCATTCCGCAATCAAAACCCGGCAGCGAGCCTCATTGTTCGCGGGAATAAAGGCGCTGGCGTTTTCATAGAACGCCGGCGGATAACTCCCTACGACATAAATGGGAGCATTCCCGCCATAAAGGCCTGGGTCAGGATATCGGCCACCACCTCCGCCGGAGCCTGGAAATCCTCCCTGCTCCATTTGTGAAGGACGCCGATCGTACTGCCGATCGAACAGGCGATCATGTAGGATACCTCTTCCCTGCTGTGCTCGGAAGGCTCCGTATCCTGCATGACCTTCGCCACATAGCGGTGCAGCATGGTGATGGATTTCTCAAAAAAACCGTCCCCTCTGGGACTTCTGAGAAGATTGGCCAGAAACGGGTTCGTCCTGGTGTAATCGCAGATCGTCAGAAAAAAGGATTTGCACATATCATGGTCGTTCTTCGGATGGAATGTCTCCATGAGGGAGAAAATATCCTGAATCGTCTTATCCTCAATATCCGCCACAAGAGCCGGAATATTTTCGTAGTGATTGTAAAAGGTGCTGCGCACCACTCCGGCTCTTTTTATGATATCGGACACCGTTATCTTATCCATATCCTTTTCCTTCAGAAGCAAAAAGAACGCGTCGTATATGGCCTCGTCAGCCACATAATATCTTTCATCCTGTATTTCATGCGTCATTCCGCAGCCATCCCCTTTCCCAGCCTTTCTAACCATATTCTACCTGAAAGCCATGGGAAATGCAATTCCATTTTTATGGCCTGTGTTTAGCTCCCAAATCGGCACTAAACCACGGCTTCCACAATCGTCTTTCCGCCAATGGAGCGCTCCTTCACCCCTATTTCCTTCTTTTTATTAAAGTTGAA
This sequence comes from uncultured Acetatifactor sp., assembly GCA_910589035.1. Lineage (GTDB taxonomy): Bacteria > Bacillota > Clostridia > Lachnospirales > Lachnospiraceae > Acetatifactor. Next base: position 4,034 of record CAJUSI010000075.1, read on the forward strand.
GCTGAGCATATATCCTTTATCTTTGTGATAGAACTCCAGATAGTCGATAAGCTGCCGTTCGCCCCTTTCATTGTATTCATTGCCCCGCCATAGCTTAAGTTCGACGATGAACTGCTCCCCTCGATAACCCACGATCACATCTGTGCGCCTGGCATCCCTTGTCTGTGCCTCAATATAATAATTGCCGGTGCCATTGATAATCGGCTTCAAATATAAAAGGAAAATTTTCGTCCAAAGTTTTCCACAAATTTCATGTCCTTTTCGCCATAAATCTCATGAAAATAAGCGACAAACTTTTTCAGAACCAGATCCATATCCAGCCTGCCATTTTTGATGAACCCTATTCTGTCGGTCTCTCCCTGCGAAAACACCTCACTGGTAACGGCTTCTCTCGCCATGAACAGATTCAGCAGGCACATCTCAAAAATACGGTTCGCCACAGCCACATGGCCGTCTTCTTCCTTTAAAAATCCAAACATGACGCCGAGATTAATGGACTTCTCCTCCGGGCTGAAGGGTATCCTCTTTCCACGATACAGAATGTCCTCTATCATACTGTGCAGCTCCGGATGGTAATCAAGCTGTTTTGCCATGCTTTCAAACAGCGGCATGTTTTCCTTCAAGAGGATCGCCACCGCCTGCTCCACGCTTCTCTTTGACCAGAGCGCCGCAAAATCCCCGTGCGCCTCTTCCTGAGAAATGTCTTCACTGATGCACTTACAGATAGCGGAAACAAGCACCGGATAGCCCGACGTATATGCGTATATTTCCTCTGCCACCGCCCCGATGTCCATCCCTGCATGATGATCGGCCTCATATTCCCGCAACATGTCGGCGATCTGGGCTGCCGAAAAGCTCATGTCCACCTTAAACCTTGCGGCGATATTCCATGGGCTATTATACTGATGCTCCTTCTCAGGGCGCAGCTTCAGTTTCAGATTTTTGATATCATATACCCCCGCAAGAATCACGGAATGAAAAGCCGGCATCTTATCCCGCTTCAGATAGTACCCTCTGATCTGTGCCAGGAAATCGAGAAACACCTGATTGCTCGATGCACTGTCAATCTCGTCGATCATCAGCACAACGGGCTTTGGCGCAGCCTTGCACATTCCGCTCAGCCGGACGAACAGCTCGTTCAGGCTGTTGTTTACTGCCTTATCCGTAAGCTCCTCCAAAGGCTTCCGCAGATCTCCTCTGCCGTCTGCCCCTGCCAGGACAAGCCCCTCCACCACAGCGCCGGCAAAAACACGCACAAAAGCCGCTTCGTCCGCAAAGTCTTCCGTGCCCATCAGCTGGAAATCCAGCGCCAGGACGATATATTCCTCTTTCAGGTAGCGCTCCAATGCATTCAGGGTGGTGGTTTTTCCATATTGCCGTCCTCTGTTTACGACAAAATATTTTCTTTTGTCAACCAGCTCCGTTTTAATCCGGGCAAGCCTGTCATCAAGCCGCACCATATAATGTTCTTCCGGTCTGCATACCCCTTCTGTATTGAAATGTCTCATCCCTTTTTCCTCCAATGCTGCACCATCTAGAGTAATCCGCTTCCCCGTTTTATTTTAAACCCATATCCTGTTTCTTTCAATAGATAGTAAGGAAAAATGTGCTGATTGGAAAGGGATAGCATGGATATCGTAATCAAACCAATGGAGTCTGATTCTGAAATCAGGGGAAAGGCGTATGTCCACTGGAAAGCGTGGCAGAATGCCTATTCAGGGCTTGTTGATCAGGCGTATCTTGATGAACTTACCATAGAGAAATGTACAGATATCGCATTCCGCTGGCTGGATAATCTTCTGATCGCCAAAGAAAACGGCAGGGTCATTGGCTTTGTTGGGTATGGCATATACGGGGACGACCCATTTATGTCTGGGTCCTTGAAGGGAATCGCAAGCCGTCTGTCCCCGGTTCCAGCACTTTCCGGAGACGTTCAGGATAGTTTCGGTAAATCTTCCGCTTTCGCCAAAACTCTATGCGAGGCATCGTATGGTTTCCCTATTCCCGCTTCCGGCAGTCCGTCTGGGCCGGACCGTCCATCAGATGCCCTTCCCGGTCGAAACGGGAGCCGTGGCAGGGGCAGTCATAGCTTTCCTCCTCCGGATTCCGCTCCAGCCTGCAGCCCATGTGGGGACAGTTGGGAATTATCTCTTTGTTGCCCGAGGGCAGGAGATGCTTTGCCAGGCCCTTCACGGTGTATGCGCCATGCACGACCAGCCCCTTCGCCGCACGGGCCGTAAAGTGCCTTTGGGGCGAGAAAATATCCGCTTCCGGGCAGTCCCTCCCGCTGATCATGGCTGTCAGAATGCGGGCGCTGACCATGGAGGAGGTCATGCCCCATTTCCCAAAGCCCGTGGCCACATACCAGTTCGGTTTCCGCCCGGAAAATCTCCCGATATAGGGCAGTCCGTCCAGAGTCATGCAGTCCTGCGCCGACCACCGGAACGCCTCCCTGCATCCGGGATACAGTTCCCCGGCCCTGCTGCGCAGCATCCCATATCTGCATCCGGTGACTGCCCCCTGCTTCGAGGGCATTTCCGCAGCTGTCCTGCGTCCCGGGTTCACCCCTGTCCGATGACTTCCGCCTCCGAGAAGCAGATAGTCCCCGCAGGTCCGGAAGGAGAGCCCGCCCGGGTCAATCCCCAGATACATTCCCTCCGGTCTCTCCGCCCCTTCCAGCCCTATCACATAGCTCCGCTCCTGGTGCATCCTGGCAAAATAGTATCCCGGCACATTGATAAAAGGATAATGAGCGGCGAACACCACATGCTCTGCCGTCACCGTCCCCCTGGCCGTCTCCACTCTTCTGCCCTCCACCTTCAGTACCCTGGTCTGCTCATAGATTTCCAATCCCTCCGACATTTCCGCCAGGAATTTCAGCGGGTGGAACCTTGCCTGATCTCCGAACCGGATCACGCCTGCCACCGGGAAGGGAAGCTCACATTCCGTCTCAAAGGATGCCTTTATCCCCAGCGACGACGCTGCCTCTGTCTCCCGCTTCAGAAGCTCTGCCCCTGACCGGGAATACAGATATGCCGGGCATCTGACGAAATCACAGTCAATTCCCTTTTCCCGAATCAGCCTTTCATATTCTCCGATGGCGGCTTCGTTTGCCGCGGCATAATGCTCTGCCATCCTGCGGCCGAACGTCCGAATCAGCCCGGCATAGATCAGATTGTGCTGGGAGGTAATTTTGGCCGTGGTATTCTTCGTCTGTCCGCTGCCTATCCTGTCTGCCTCCAGAACCACCGCCCGGATACCCGCCTGTTTCAGGTAATACGCTGTCAAAATTCCCGCCATCCCTGCCCCGATGACCACGGCCTGCGCCTCCATATCTCCCGGAAGCTCCCTCCGCCTCCTGATTTCTATTTCCTCGGTCCAGATCGATTTCATATTCTGCCTCCGCTGTATCCTGCCCCGCATGGCCAGGCTGTGCAGGAACCGGCCAGATTCCCTCGGGCAATGAGCCCGGCGGCTGCGAGGCAGTCATTTGGCAAATGCCGCGAGGGTAATAATGTGTTAAAACACATCGTGTTAAAACACATCGTGTTAAAACACATCGTGTTAAAACACATCGCCATGCCCCCAGTAAGCTGCAGGGAATTAACCCTCTTTGGGGCTGAATCACATGCCAGTGTGTTCGTGGGACACATTCTGCCTGAAGCGGAGGCTTAGGATTGTGTTGTGTTGTGTTGTGCTGTGTTGTGTTGTGTTGATAGCATATGCCAAAATGATTTGATTATACTCTAATCTGCCGCAATTTTATATCAGGTATGCCAGAAGCTGATAATTATCGTTATCAGTTTATCCGCAGGCCGAGGACAGAAAGTTCCATACGCCAAAACAGCTTCCCAGCTCCTCGCCTTTGAGATTTTCTCTTTTATTTCACTGAAAGCGTCTGCTGTACTTTGGTCAGCAGGATAATAAACCGGTCTCCGGCATAAATCTGCAATACGGTCAGCTGCACATACTCCGCGCATATTTGCTATGCATGGTTACCGGTTTCCCAGCACCACCTTGCAATCTTTTCAATCAGCCCGGCGTCAATCCTGCCATAGGGAATACGGATCGTCCCCTTATCGGTTTTGTAGCCTTGAAGTTCCTCCGCAAACTGCCTGACGGCCTCAGGCCCCGGATACAGCCCGATATGCTCCTTTGAAGCCGCAAAGTGAAGGATATTGTGCTTTTTCCAGTAGGTCGGCATACTCCAGGAGATGCGTTCTTCCGCTTCCGGCAAAGCTTCGCGAAGAATCCGGCGGATTTGCCGCAGTTCTTCCTGCTTATCCACGTCCTGGCTCAGAATATACTCCTCAATGGTCCCTGGCTTTTCACCGCAGTAATGGCTCTGCTCTTTTTTCCTGAATTCCCTTCCGCATTTCGGACACTTCCACATGGTTATTTTCTCTCTTTCCCTTTCCTGAAGGATTACTTCAACCGTATCGCCAAAGCTTTTACCGATCTGGCGGCGTATCTGCCTGGTGACGCCGATGATATAACAGGGCGTACCCATTTTCACCACCTGTCCCTGGTATGGAATTCCGTCAAAAGTCGCGTTTACCAGCAGACGGCCCTTTCCGAAAAGCTCTTTGATGTCATAAGGGACTTCCACATAGGCGGCATCCATGCCTTCATTTTGAAGTATCGTTGCCTGAAATCTTAATTCCATTATATCCTCCTGTTTTTATGTTCCCCAGATACCGTTACAATTATTTCTTAACCGGACTTAAATTTCGGCAGAACTGAAGCCTTTACCCTTTCCCAACCTGTAGATCGAAGCGTTGACAGCTGCGCCTGTATGGACTTTCGCCGCAGAACACGGACATGTCCGTCCATACCGGCAAACCTGGTTTTTCACACCTGATCAGTCTGGGAGCAGATACATGGCAGTTGCCGCCCACAGGCAGCCGCACACGGCTTCCTGTCCGTTCCGTTTCCGGGGATAATGCACATAATCCTCATAGCTTTTCTGCACGCAAAGCCCCTCGCAGGCCCCATGCACATCCAGCAGTCCCTCCGCATTTTCAGTTATCCGGCTTTTTACCCCCGTCCAGCCCTTCCGTGCAGCCTTTTCATAATCTTCTCCTTTCACAAGTCCCAGCCGGAGGGCATGACAGAAAGCATAAGTAAACATGGCACTTCCCGACACGTCGCACCAGTTGTCCGGACGGTTCGGACGATCCACCACCTGATACCACAGCCCTCCTGCATCCTGCACCTTAAGCAGGCCTGCCAGAAGCTCCAGCAGCTGCCTTTGGGCCGTCGCATAAGCCGGGTGGCCTTCCGGTACCATATCCAGCACCTCCGACAAAATCAATGCATACCAGCCCAGGCCCTCGCTCCAGACGCAGGGGGATTTTCCATCCTCCGCTGCCCATTCTGCCAGACGGTCTTCACTGTAAGCATGAACCAGCAGGCCGTCATGGACATGACAATATTGGTAGATCAGCTCAAGCTGCCGCCTGGTCTCGTCAAAACAGGCAGGTTCCCGAAAGATACTCCCATAACGGCAATAAAACATCTGTCCCATGAAGACGCCGTCTACCCACATCTGCCCCGGCAGTCCGTTCCTGACATGCAGAAAGCCTCCCTCTCTGGTTCTTGGATAATCCCGGAAGGCTTCATAGACAGAGCGGCTGGCTTTCTCATAGCGCTCTTCGCCGGTCTGCCCATACATCCAGGCCAATATGGAGCCGGCCATCATATCATCCATACTGTTTCCTCTGAATCCGGTTATCTCTCCCTGTGCCGTCACATGGGAGAGGCAGTATTCTTCTATATAGTCCCAGTAGCGTGCATCCTTTGCAGCTTCCCACAGCTTTGCAAATCCCATCAGCAGATAACCCTGGGGGTAGGACCAGTCCTTATACGGGTACCGGCCCGCCCGGGGGAATCTGTGCATCACCGTGTCCGCAAGTCTTTTCGCATAATCCGTATCCATACTCTTCTCCCCTTTTGGGGCTGTTGCATTAAGGATTTATAATACCCCTTAATGGCACCCATTCCCTCAGAACGCTTCCCTTGCATAAGGCGCCAGCAGCTCGTCGATCTTCTCCAGCTCCTCTGCGGAGAACGTCAGGTTCCCCATCGCTTTTAAATTATCATCAATCTGGGAAAGTCTGCTGGCCCCGATGATCAATGTGGCCACCGGCGCAGTCCGGTAACACCACGCAAGGGCCATCTGCGCCAGCGTCTGGCCGCGCTCCCCGGCGATCTCATTGAGCTTCTTCGCCGTGGCCACCTTCTGGTCCGTCACCTGCTCCGCATTTAAAAACACACTGTTCCCCGCCGCTCTGGATCCTTCCCTGACACCCTCAAAATATCTGTCCGTCAAAATCCCCTGGGCCAGGCACATATAGGCAGCTGCCCCTACTCCATGGCTTTCCAGCACCGGCATCAGCTTTTCCTCCGGTCTGCGGTCAAACATACTGTAATTTACCTGATGTACCAGACAATGAATTCCCTTTGCTTCCATGGCCTTCAGAATATTCTCCGAAAGCACGGAATCATAATTGGATATCCCCACATACAGCGCCTTTCCGGACCTTACAATATACTCCAGCGCCTCAATGGTTTCTTCAATGGGCGTATTCCTGTCCGGCCTGTGGTGATAAAATAAATCCACATAATCCAGCCCCAGCCTCCGCAGACTATTGTCACATGAGGCTACCAGGTTTTTCTTCGACCCCCATTCTCCATATGGTCCCGGCCAATGACGGTATCCCGCTTTTGTGGCAATAAACAGCTCGTCCCTGTAAGCGGCCAGCTCATTCCTGACAATCTTCCCAAAGCATTCCTCCGCGCTTCCCGGAGGCGGTCCGTAATTATTCGCAATATCAAAATAAGTGATTCCCCTGTCAAAGGCTCCCAGCACCATCTCCCGGGCATTGGAATAGGGAGATTCTTCGCCGAAATTATGCCACAGACCCAGAGACAAAAACGGCAGCATCACCCCGCTCCTTCCGCACCTTTTATACAACATATCTTCATATCTCGCTTCACTGGCTATATGCACTTCCACTTTGCCCTCCTGATTTCAATCTGCTTAAAATATCTTAAAGTCCCAGCCTTCCAGCCTTGCCAGCGCCTCCAGATAAAAATAATCCCCATAGATCAACGAAACATCCACCTGCTCCCCTGCGGGCCTGTGCCCCGTGCCATGAAGCAGAAGCCCTTCCCAGGATATTTCCTTCGGCGCCGCACAATGCAGTTCAAGATTCCCCAGAAGCTTTCCGGCCGCTTCCCTGTAAAAATTTCCTTTTGCGCTGTCCGCCTCCGCCAGCTCCAAAAGCCCGCAGACTGCAATGGCAGCCGCCGAAGAATCCAACGGCTCCCTCTCTCTGTCCGGCGCCCTGAAATCCCAACAGGGAAGCCCGGATTTTTCCAGATTTTCAAGGAAATAACCCGCCGCTTTTTCGGCGGCTTCCAGGAAACTCCTCTCTTTCGTATAGCGCCAGGTGTTTGCCATACCGTAAATCGCCCAGGCCTGCCCTCTGCTCCATGCCGAGTTTCCGTCATAGCCCTGCCCTCCAAGGGCTTCTATCTTCTTCCCGCCAAAGGGGTCAAAAGATACCACATGGCAGACGGACCCGTCGGGGCGGATAAATTCTGTCAGCACCGTCTGCGCATGGGCCCGGGCAATATGGGCAAATCTGGGATCCCCTGTTTCCTCTGCCGCCCAGAACAGCAGCGACAGATTCATGGCAGAGTCAATAATGGCCCATCCGGTCTTATCCTGATTCCATGCCCTGATAAAATTCCCTGCCGGATTAAACCGTCCCGCCAGAAAGCCCGCCGCCAGAAGCCCTCTTCTCCTGGCCTGTTCATCTCCTGTCAGCTTATACTTTATCACCGCTGTGGGGAGGAACTGAAAGCCCACATCATGATGCAGATTGTTGTCCCGCACGAAACATGCTTCCAGCCTCATATCCCATTGCCAGGCCGCGTCCTTAAAATATTCCAGGCCGGTCATCCCATACATAATCCAGAGCATCCCCGGCCAGAAGCCGCTCACCCAGAAATCCTCCCTGCAGCTTATATATCTCCCGTTCTCCGCATACCACGGAACACGCCCGTCCAGATGCTCCTGCAGATATTCCATTTTCTTCCGGATTCCGCACATCCACTCCTGCTTTCCCATGCTTTTCCCTCTTCTATCCATTCACTGCCGTAACCTTCAGTACCTCGGCATAATGTGCCCTCAAACGTCTGCTCACCACATTACAGAATCTGCCCAGAGATTCTCCGCTCCAGAAATCAGAAACCTCCACCGGGCCTTCCGCCGGGAAAGCTATGGTTTTTTCCTGGTCTTCCGGGTTGAAGATACAGACAATGTCTTTGTGCGGGATCCTTCCTACCGTCAGAGAATTATCGTCAAATACGGCCGCCGTGCCTGCCGTTTCCATAAGCTTTTTCAATACTCCAATGCTTTCTTCAGAAATCTCATACAGCAGATCACCGCTTAACACCATGCCGCCGCTGGCAACGATAACGGCTCTGTGGAACAGGAATTCATCCGGCGTGAGCAATGATTTTTTAACCACCGGTTCCCCTTTCACCTGATAATGAAAATCAAGGGGCTCCATCAGCACGCAATCCGGGTCATTGATCCAGAGACGATTATGCTGCCAGTTTCGCAGGAATTCTTCTTCCGCGTTGCCTTTCACTGTTTTCCAGGAGCGGTAGATATCATTGGATGCCCGATTTGCATGAACCAGCCCTAACTGGGGCCAAAACGGCGCGTTGCACCCCAGGATAAAGCTGTCCTTCTCCACCAGGCTTCCGATGGCTTCCATCCCCGTCCGGAACGCCTCCACGGATGTGACTTCGTTCCGATAGCGGCAGTATCCCGGCAAAGCGCCGTAGGCAAGAAAATCCAGCTTAAAATACCGCAGCCCCCACGCATCATGCATTACCGTCACCACATGCTTCAGATAGGATAGGGCCTCCGGATACGTGACATCCAGATAATACCATCTCTTCACATGACCGGTGTGATTATCCGGTTTCCCGTTCTCATCATGCAAAAGCCAGTCCGGATGCTTATGATACAAGTCCGAATCCTCGTCCACAATAAACGGAGAGAGATATCCCACAGGCTCTACGCCGATCTCCCTGACTCTCCGGCATATTTCCTCCATATCCGCTCCCAGCTCCGGATTGGCTTCCAGCCAGTCCCCGTTGTGCTTCTCATACCCGCCGTCGATCTGGAGTCTCTTCAGTTCGGGAATCCTCTCCTTCATGGCCCTTGCATTCTCGTACAGGCCTCCGGCGGTCATGGGGCGAAGCGCATAATAGGAGCACCACCCGGTCATGATTTCCCCCCACGGCTTCCTGGGATGATTCCTTTCGATATCCCGGCTCAATGCATCGAACAGATATTCTTTATTCGTTCCGGAATAGAAAGCCAGCTCCTCCAGTTCCCATCTTTTTCCCGGAAGCAATACTTTGTCTTCCATATCCTGTACAATTTCAATCTCAGTTCCACGGAAATAAAATGCTCCATGAAAGCGGCGGCAGGAAGTAAAAGCAACCATCTGCTTCAAACCGCCCTCCGGCATCAGCAGCAGCAAATTGCTGACTCTCGTCATCCCCTGCCGGTAAGGCTCCCTGGGAAAATGGAAAAAGCTTTCGTCATCGCCGTAAGCACCCACTGTCACAGGATGCTCCAGGGTTCCCCGGTACTGGCTCAGCATATGGAACCCTTCCCCATAAACGCAAGTCTCCCCGGGCACCGGAAGCGTTCCCGCGAACAGAATCACTTCCTTTATCTTCAATTCCCTGTCGGAGCAATTCAAAATGCTGACCTGCATCCTGTTTTCCTGTATTTTCTTTTCAATCCTGTATAGAGCCTTCCCGCAGAGGCTTTTATCGCTTAAACGCACTGCGGGATCTCCATGAAAAATCTTTTCCTTTATCATAAGGCACTCTTTACTTTCTGTCAAAGGTTTTTCCTTCCTGGTAAGCTTTGGTTGCCTCTTCAATCACTTCCTGACCGCCTCTGCGCAGATACTCTTCCACAAAGGTATCGAAAGAATCAATGGGCTCTTTTCCATAAAAGATATTTGCGGCCATCTGGTGGAACAGGTCGCAGCCATTCCCGGGCTGTAATTCCGGATGCAGCGTCAGGCTTTCCAGCTTGCCGGGATCTATATTGTCAATTCCCTCTTTGGTACTGACATTTTGCAGCCAATCCATAAAATCATCTCCGCCGGGAGTAAAGGGAAGCAGCCTTGGATCATAGGAATCGTCTCTGATCAGTCCCATTGTTTTGCGGAAACTGATTTCGGCAACCCCCACCTGATCAGTGGGATACTCATACTGTACCTGGCCGTTTTCTTCCGTCCAGTCTTCTCCCTTTATGCCATAGGCCATGAAATCCTGTTCTTCATCCGTACACATGCGATCCAGATATTCAAAGATACGTTCCGGCTCCTGGAAGTCCTTGTTAATGAAAATACTTTCAAACACAGGCGAATATTTGTAGGTGCCCTGGTCTCCATAAGGTCCCACCGGGCTGGGAATCAGAATGAACTCCCCTTCCGGCACGTTTTGCTGCAGGCTGCTGTTAAATCCGTATAACTGTCCTCCATTGTGATCAAACAATCCCACTTTGCCGGTATAAATCTTGTTCAGCCAGTCGCTGCTGTTGGTGGTCAGCGATTCCGGATCCATCAGACCCTCATCCTTTAACATTTTATGGAATGCCAGCGCTTCCTTCATTTCCGGACGGATCATATCCGGCACAAGCTGACCTTCTTCATTTAAGTTCCATGTAAGCGGGTTCACGCCATAGGCTCCGAAAAAGATGTCCGTGTAAGTCCAGTACTCTCTTCCCGCATAAGGATATTCCACTCCCATATCCCGGAATGCCTTCAGCACTTCCACAAATTCGTCCAATGTGGTGGGAATCCCCAGTTCTGTCTTATCCAGCAGGTCCTTCCGGATATAGGTGGCTCTTCTGGTGGCCCTTGACAGGTAGCTGACCGGGATTCCATAGATATGCCCGTTGTATTTATTATAGTCCCATGCGTTTTCCACAGACTGGCACATGCTGGGGGAAGTATAATTGTCATAGCATTTCACCACATCCGCGATTTCCCCCGATGCGAACATCATCTGCATTTCTTCCGCAAATCTCTTATGATCCAGAAGCTTTAATGTCAAATCCAGGTTATAGCGCTCATTGAACACTTTGACCCATTTGTCCTGATTGATATCCGGAGATTGGGCGATATACTCATTGAGTCCGTTGGAAATGGACATTGTGAATTTCAGCGGTTCTTTCTCCTCCGATGCGCCGGATTCACCTGCGTCTTCCTGCGTCTGCCCCGCCGTTTCGCTTTGCCCCTGCCCACCGGAGCCGCTTTCCTGCCCCGAAGTATTCGCGCTCCCGCAAGCATTCCTGCAAGCACCGACACTGCCGTCAGCATTGCCATTAATTTTTTCCTTTTCATAGATAGCCTCCTTCATTGAAATTATTTTTTATTCTTTTACCGAACCCAATGTGGCTCCCGCAGCAAAATGCTTCTGTAAAAAGGGATACACGATCAGGATCGGAACCGTCGCAATTACAATTGTCGCCATTTTCACAGTGGCCGGCGCAAGCTCTACCTGCCCTACATCCACCATGGGAATATTGTCTTCCATCAAAATCTGATACAGCTTGATCTGCAGAGTATGCTTCTTCGGATCCCGCAGATAAATCAGGGGCTGCTGCAGGGCATTCCAGTGACTCACCCCGTAAAATAAGGTCATAGTCGCCATCACCGCCTTGGACAGCGGTATAACAATCTGCCAGAGAACCCGGAATTCCCCGCAGCCGTCGATACGCGCCGCGTCGATCAGCTCCCCCGGGATTCCGGCAAAAAAGGATCTCATGATGAAGAAGTTATAGCCGCTGATCATTCCCGGAAGGATGATTGCCCACATACTGTTGTCCAGCCCCAGTCCCTTGATCACCAGATAAGAGGGAATCATGGGAGATGTAAATATCATGGTCAATGTCACCATCATCAATATGGGCTTTTTATTTTTAAATTCCGGTCTGGACAGTGGATAGGCCATCAGAGCCGTCATAAACAGGTCAATCATCGTTCCCGCCACGGTAATCACAACGGAATTTTTCAATGCCACAAAGATATTGGGATTTTCGAATACTCTTCTATATGCTTCCACGTTAAATCCCCTGGGCCAGAACAGAACCTTATTCTGTTCGATATAGGTCTTTCCGCTGAAGCTCTCTGCCACTACTTTGAGCAGCGGCAGCAGCATACACAGGGAAAGCAGGATCAGCAGTACCGTACTGATATAGACATATGCCTTGCGTGCAGGATTGACTTTGATTTTCATATGCACCTCCCTAATACAGGCTTTCCCCTGTGGTCTTCCGGCTCAGTATATTTCCTCCGTATAAAAGCAGGAATCCTACCACAGATTTAAAAAGTCCCACCGCCGTCGTATAGCTGTATCGTCCCTGCTGCAATCCCGCCTTATATATGTAGGTGTCAAAAATCTCCAGGACAGATACATTGGATGCATTCTGGAATACCCAGATTCTCTCAAACCCGAAGTCCAGAAAATGCCCGATGCGCAGCAGGAACAGGGTAATGATGACGGGGACAATCCCCGGCAACGTAATGTAGAGCAGTTGTTTAAACTTCCCTGCACCGTCCAGGCTTGCCGATTCATAGAGGCTGGGGCTTATGGCAGTCATGGCGGCCAGGTATACCACCGTGCCCCACCCCATATCCTTCCAGATTCCGGCCAATACCACAATGGCCCTGGCCATGGAGGCCTCCGTCATAAAATAGACCGGCTCCATCCCCATCCCTTTCAGCGCCAGGTTCACCAGTCCCTGGGAAGGCGATAAGAGCTGTGTAATCACAATCCCTCCCAGAATGGTCCAGGAGAGGAAGTGTGGAAGGTACACGATCTGCTGTACCCCTTTCCGGAACCAGTACCGGTAAAGCCCGGCAGAAGAATGTACTTTTTCACTACTCGCTGCAGGGCCCGCATGCCTCCTTTGCGGCAAACTTCCCATATTCGGCCCTGCGCATACGGCGGTATACAGCAAAAAAGAGTGCTACGCACTCTTTTTTGTCACTTCTGTCACATATTTGGCAGTACCAGGCGTATGGTGGTCCCGCCCGTACCGTTGCGGAACAGAACGATCCCGTAAGCCTCCCCGTAGATCAGCTGTATCCTCTTATTTACATTATTTAAGCCAATGCCAAAGGTAACGCCCGGGACTTCGTCCAGCCGATAGTACCTGCCCTGCAAAAGCCCCTCCATACCGCTTCCGTTATCCTCCACCTCCACCAGGACTTCCTCTCCCTTGTGTGTCCGGATACAGATATAATGTCCCTCCCGGATCCCGTTTCCGAATGCATGCTGAAATACATTTTCCACCAGCGGCTGAATCGTCAGGCGCAGTATCTGCTGGTCCATACAGGAATCCACATCCCAGATAATTTCCGGCATCCTCCAATGCCGGTTTTTCCCCAGCATATTGACCATCTGCTCTATCTCCCTCTGATCCGCTTCCATCGCATACGTATTGATGGCCCCCAGGGTATTGTAAAGAAAATGGGGGTTGATCTGCATCTGCAGAGCCTGGAGCTGCGCATTCCGTTTTACCAGCTTATCCTGGGATTGCTGTAACTCCGCTTTGTATACCTTTTCCACCAGTTCCTGAATCTGGTCCACCATTTCATTGTATTGCAGCATCAAGGTTCCAATCTCATTGCCCGGAATGCTGCCTATCACCTTTTCCCATTTTTCCTGCCCCAGCCTTTTCATATACCACTCCAGCTGACGGACAGGCTCCAGAATAGATCGGGAAAAATAATATCCCAAAAGCAATGTGAGCGGAAACGCAATGACCAGGGTATAGAGCAGAAGTGTCTTCAAAGACTGAATCGGCTTTTCCATCTGGTTCGCCGGAATAGCGAACATACTTATCCATCCGCTGGGAAAATCCTTCGCATAGCACACAAAAGAAGGCTCTCCGTCCAGCTTTACCGTAAAGCTCCCTCTCTCCCCGCCAAACAGCCCCATTTCCATATAGTCACTGACAGGGGACCCGATTTTATCCAGATCATGCTGATATACCAGACATCCGTCCCGATCCGCCACCCAGACTTCCCCCGCCGCCATGTCGCCTATAATATTGGGCAGCATGGCAGCCTGTATTTCCACAAAAATCGTTCCTCCCATCTGAAAGTAGGAATCCGCCGAAAATCTTCTCGCCACAGTCAGATATCTTACGCCGGCCCCTTCCTTCAAATGACTTAAGAACACTGCGCTCCTGCCATCCGCAGGAAGGCTCTCCCTGTACTTATCCGCCTTCTCCACAATACTGGCATGATCGTACAGAACACTGTCATATTCCTGCCCCTCGTCCCCGTAAAAGCTGTATTCTATGCCGGTGTCCCCCACAATGCTTATGCGGCCGATATAATGATTCTGCGACAGGAACCGCCGCAAAAAAAGCTGCCGCTCTCCCCATTGTTTGATGACATATTTCTCATACCAGGCATCCGGCTCCTGCAGCACGAAATGTTTTATTTCCTTCTGGCTTACCATCTGCAGTGTCAGGTCATTCAGCTCCTCGATTTTTTCACGGATATCGCTGTTCACCTCATCCGCTGCTTTCCAGAAAGACTCTTCATATCGCATTTTGATCTCATTCACCCCATTGTAATAGCTGAAAATCACGATAAACAAAATAGGGCATAAAATGACTGCGATAAACGCAATGATAAACTGCTGAAAAAGCGGTCTGTCCTTATAAATAAATCCCAGTCGGCTCATACCTTTTCCTCTCCGCCTGTTCTCCCTGCGGTATTGTTCTTTTTATATCCGCCGGGCGTCTGCCCTGTCAGCTCTTTGAAAACGCGGTTAAAATAAGTGAAATCATTATAGCCCACTTCCGTTGCGATTTCCGTTACGCTCTTTGCGCTCCAGCAAAGCAACTGTTTTGCCTTTTCAACACGATATTCCGTCCTGCATTGTACAAAGGATTTCCCTATCTTCTCCTTAAAGATTCTGCTGAAGTAATTGGTACTGAAGCCCGTCCTGGCCGCAAGGTCGGCCAGCGTAATATCCTGGCATAATTTTCCTCCAAATATTTATTCGCCATGTCCAACAGTACATCTGTATAATCTGTCTCCCTGCGGCTCCGCAATTCTTTTTTCAATGCGGCCACAAACTCTGCCGTGATCCGCATAATCTGCTCTTTTTTACAGCCCTTTGTAAACAGCGGCTGAGCAGTCAGGGTATGCCCCGTTTTCAGCGAAAGCTTCTCCGACAGCAGCCTGCAGAAATCACCGGACGCTCTCAGGCAATAATCATCCCCGACCTGGCTCATAGTCTCCCGGTACATGGCAAGGCCCTGTTCTATATCTCTTTCTTCTCCCATCCACAGCCCCTGGAAAAGCAATGTCAGGATATTGTCCAGTTCGCCGTGAGGAATATAGGCAAAATCATCCTTCTGCACTGCGTCCGGCCGATACAGGACACTGGAAATTGACTGGATCAGGTCTTCACGCTGAACCGGTTTCAGAATATAATCCTTTACCCCATACCGAAGAGCTTCCCTGGCATACTGAAAATCCGCATAGCCGGATACAATCACCGTTTTTATCTGCCGTCCCGACAAAAAAAGCTCCCTGCACAGAGAAACTCCATCCTTCCTTGGCATCTTGATATCCGTAATCACCAGATCCACCTCATGGTTCTGCAGAAATTCCCATGCCTCCTGCCCGTCTACCGCCTCATACAGTCCGGCGATCTCAAGCCCTGACCTTTCGATTATGAGCCGATTCCCCCGAAGCGCCAGAGGCTCGTCATCCACCAACAATATCGAATACATTTTATTCCTCCTGTTCCCCCACAGCCGAGTTTACCTCAAAGGCACCGCCATGTTCCAGGTGTCCGTGGCATCCCGAAAGCTGTCAGTCCCATTGGAAACTGCAAAAAACAGGCATATGGGTCTTCCCTCCTCAAAAAGCAGAAAAGGCCTGTCCATATTCCCCATAAGCTCCCTTCTTCCATCCTCCCAGAGAATTCTGCGGGAATAAGCCAGTTCTCCTCTTTCAAGCTGCCAGTTCTTCCCGTCCTCTGACCATGCATAGGCCCCGCCGTATTTTTCCCCGCAGACATTGCCGTGCATATCCTTTGCAATCATCCGGTAGACAGAACCGTCTCTCCATAGAAACGGATCCTCCAGCTCCACATCCTGTTCGAACAGCGCATCTTCCGATCTTTCCATATAAGGCCCGTCATATCTGAGGGCCCGCGCCGTATGAAGCTTCATGGCGCCATGGAGCAGACCTGTATAGGGAGGCCGCTTATATGCCCTGGATTTATACATCAGCAGGACACCTCCGTCCGGCTCCACACACGGCGCAGGATTGGAAGTCAGCATATTATCCCCATGGCAGGGCCGCACAGGGAGCACCGGCGCAGGAAGTCTTTTCCATGGTCCTGCGATATGGTCGGCCACCGCAATGCCTACCCGTTTATTGGCTCTCGCGACTATAACCCTGGGATCTTCCGTCCGCAAATCTTCCCCAAAGGTCAAATCTGCAAAAGGGTGGGTGCTGCCCGTATAATAAAGCACCCACTTATCCCCCTGTCTCGTGATATGCGGGTTATGAGTCATCCGCCCGTCCCAATACTGAGGCCCCCTTGCAGGCAGCACTGTCTCCGCCCACAGGTAAGGTCCCCGGGGCGTATCGGAAACCGCCCGCACTACCTCAGATGCCAGCAGCCATCCCGGATGCATGGGAAATGCTTTTGGCCATCTGGATGCAAACATATGGTACCTTCCGTCCTCTCCCTTCGCCACGCTCCCGCACCATACCCAAAAGCCTTCCATACGGAATCCTCCATGTAACGGTACCGGCAGCATTCTCTCTTTTAGCTGAACCTCCATCCCTCTGCTCTCCTTTGATTGATACAAATTCCTTTATTCTATAGAATATCATATATCCTTTTATCATGCTTTCATTTTTTTCCTGTATCATTGGATTTTTTTCTTCTTTTTTACTTTGCTTTTGCCTGTCCATTACTCCGCGCTTCCGGCTTCTTCTCTCTTTGGACGGCAATAGCATTCACGCTTTGCCTGTCCATTGTTCGATTTCTTCGGGCACTCCATAATAGAGCTGCACGGCATTTCACCTCCGTCCATAAAGACAGCTATCCGCACCAAGGGGGAGTCGCCCCCTTGGTACGGATAACTTATTATCTGGCGCACAATTCATCAATGCTAATCTTTTTCATACCCATTCCGTTTATAAAGCATCAAGAACACCAAAACGCTCACCGCCAGCTCCCCGAACAGCACCGCCACGTCTAACGGCGACATCACATATTTCTCCCCGGCAGCCAGCCGTTCCGTCATGCCTGTCATGACCCCGGTGAACAGGAATCCCGAAATCTTGTGCAGCCCCTCGGACAGGTTCCCGAATACCGGTATCATCATGAACACCATCAGGAAGGGATAGGAGATCAGGTTGGCGTTCATCTGGTTCCTGGCGCAGATCCCCACGATCATCCCCAGCACGCAGCTTGTGAGGGAGACCACCATGCTCACCAGGAAAAAGGGAACCCAGGGCACGATGTCCAGGGAGATCCCGCTGATAAGCAGCACGATGTAATTCACTGCCATCAACATCACGAAGGGGATCAGGATGCTGCCGATAAAATACTGCACGCCTGTAATAGAGGACGTCATCAGGGCCCGCAGCGTGTGGTTCTCCTTCTCCTCCGCGATGGAAGTCCCCACCATGATGAAGCCCTCCGCGCAGATGTTCATGGTGATTCCAATATTCAGGAGCGTCCCTGTAAGGAACGGCACGAAATCGCTCTCCGAATTGATTCCATAGAGGATCTTGCACGCATACACCATCCCGATGACCAGCACCGGCCCTATCATGATCATGGCGTTCCGGCTGATGGACAGCCATTTGATCTGGGTCACCGCCGCCAGTTTGCGCAGGCCTGCACCCCTCTCTGCACTGCCGTATCTGCTCATTCCAATGGGCTGCAGACTTTCATTCATACTTTTCATAAATCAACAAACTCCTTTCGATTCGCTTTTTCATTTATTTAAATCTATATATTCGTTTGCAAGCTTTCATTTAAATCTTTCCTATCCATAAACGCCTTTCCAATCGCTTTTTCCTGACTTTAAGTTCATAAGCCCTATAGCGAAACCCTCTTTCGGATTCAAATCCACAAAATCATACATTCAGATCCTTCCCCGTGACCTCCAGGAACACCGTCTCCAGGGTGGGCTCGCAGGAATGGATCCGCATGACCTGATCCCCCTCCATCCACCCGGCGATCTTCGCGATGTTCTCTGCGTTCTGGGCCAGCTCCAGCTCCCTGTCGTCTGCCAGCAGCACATGATACTTTTTGTTGCGGTTGTACTTCAGGCAGATCTCCTGGGGGGAGCCGAACTCCACGATCTCCCCGTCGTGGAGCAGCGCCACCCTGTCGCAGAGCCTGGTGGCCTCCTCCATGTTGTGGGTGGTGAGGAAGATGGCCATTCCCTGCTCCTTCAGCTCCAGAAGCATCCGGTGAATCGCCACTGCGGTGGTGGGATCCAGGCCGCTGGTGGGCTCATCCAGAAATAGGATTTTGGGCTTGTGCAGCACGGCTCGGGCCAGCACCAGGCGCTGGGTCTGGCCCTTGGAGAGCTTTCCGGCAATCTTGCTCTTATGCTCCGCAAGCCCTACCTGGTCCAGCACCTGCTCTACCCGGGTCCTGGGCACCTGCCATATCCTGGCGAACACGATCAGGTTCTGCCATACTGTCATCTTCTTGTAGATGCCGCTGGTGTCCGAGACCACGCCGATCTTCTCATAGATGGACGCATCGATGTTGGCGGAGTCCGTGCCCAGGAGCCTGGCCTCCCCGGATGTCTGCCTTAGCTGCCCGGTGATGATCTTGATCGTGGTGGTCTTCCCCGCCCCGGAGGGCCCCAGGAAGCCCAGAATCTCCCCCGGACACAGGGTCATGTTGATATCCTTCAGCGCCAGCTCGGTCTTGAAGCGCTTGGACACATGTGACAGAGATAATAGTGCATTCTGTTCCATAGCTATAAACCTCTTTCCTTTTTTCTATGCGGGCGCAATGCTTCTTGCGTTGAGGACATACAAGCTTAATCTTCATTCCTGTATCGCAGACTCAAGGTTCCGGAAATACAGATTCTTTGTCCCTGAATTGCCGGCTCATGACCTCTGCATGCCGGTTTCTTTCCCTCTGCCCTACAGAATCCCAATCTCTGGATTCCTGCCCTGCAGCTTCACCGCCCCCGTACACCAGCATCATACCACCCTGCCCCGCCCCTGGGGGGGAAATATGCCCAAACGGCTAAGGGCGCTGCCTGAGCGGAATCTTACATCCGCTCCAGCAGCGCCCCCTTCATGTTTCTGGCAAACAGGCACCTCTCTCCGTTTTTCATCCGTATCTCTCTGTCCTTCAGATCCAGCTCCGCAATCTGCTCCAGGTTCACCAGATAGGCTCTGTGGGTCCGCAGAAACCTGCTTCCCAACTGCCCCTCCAGCTCCCGCAGGCTGCCGATGAAGTCAAACCAGTCATTGACCCCGTGGAGCGCGATTCTGTGAGTGCCCTGGGCGGCCTCAAAGAACATGATTTCGTCTATTGGTACATGTTTTACCACATCCATCACCTTCACGGAGAAGAACTCCCTGCTCTCCCCCTGTTCCGCCCGCATCCGCTCCGTGATCACCGAAAGGCTTTTGGAAAGCCCCTCCTCCATCTTCTCCCTGCTCTCCTTCACGATATAGTCCAGGGCCTCCAGGTGGTAGCGGAAGGTCTCGAAGGCCAGGTTCCCATAGGCCGTCACATAGACGATGAAGCCCCTGGGATCCAGCCTCCTGATCTCCCGCCCCAGGGCGAACCCGTCCATCTCCTCCCCCTTCAGCTCCACGTCCAGGAAGTAAATCCCCCTCCCGGGCGACTCCTTCACGGCCTCCAGGATCTCCCCGGGGCAGCCGCTGCACAGGGCAATCTCCATATCATACCCCTGGATCAGAATCTGTTTTTCCAGATATTCCCTCTGGACCCTCCGGATGTCCTCCTCGTCCTCGCATAGATAGATAGACAGCACTTTTTCCTCCTATTTATACTGCTTAACACTTTAAATTTCCGAGTAACCCGACTGCATAACGCCAGCCATATACGTTCAGTCAATGCAGTACGGTAAATTCTGGCGTTATGCAGTATAAATCGCTGCGCGATAGCTCTAAAGGGTAAAGTCGCTTCGACGCACACTCAGGAGAGGGGACTATTCCAGTTCCGCATCTCCCCCGCACAGCACCCAAATATGGGCAAAGAATTTACCCCGCGTTCCTCTCCTGAATCTTGAACTCCTGGATGAAATATCCCTCCTGCACTGCCGTGGCGGGGAGCACGTCCTCATAGCCCTCCAGGATCTTCCTGTAGCTGGCAAGCCCGATCCCCCGGTCCTTCCCTTTGGTGGAATAGCCCTGCTGCCAGATCCTGTGGACGTCAATGCTGTGGTACAGCCTGTTCTTCACCCGGAAGGTGGTGTACCCCTCCTGGCTGCTGATCATGATGTGCACCCGGGCGCCCTCCTGCCCCCTGACCTCCTCCATGGCATTGTCGATGAGGATTCCCAGGCATCTGCACAGGTCTGTGGCCCTGCACCTGGTTCCCTGGAAAGGCCGCATTACCTCCAGCTCACAGGCCGTGCCCTCCCGCTGCATCTGAGCCAACTTCGCAAGCAGCATCCCCTTCACCTCTGTCATGCGGACATTGGAAAGCTGCCCCATCTGCCGGATCTGCCCGCCGATCTGTCTGTCGAAGTCCTCCGTCATCTCCTGGAGGAAGCGGTCCGCCTCCGTAAGCTCCCCCTCCTTTACCGTCAGGCGCAGCCCTGACATCATGTTCCTGTAATCATGCCGGAACCGCCGCACCTCCTCCTGCATCCCCTCCAGGGTCTTTATATAGACATTCTGCTGCTGGAGAATCAGCTCCTGGGCGGCGAATTCCCTGCGCTGCCATTCCTCCATCCCCATATGGTGGAACAGGACCAGGGCTACCGTCACCGTCAGCACCGTGATGCCCATGCTGACATTGCGGCTGGCTCCGCCGCCCATGAGGATCCCCGAGACCCCATAGAACAGAATCGGGTATGCGCTCAGGCAGATCATGCCCCGGCTCCAGAGCTTCCTGTGCTCCATCCACTGGCGGTACGCGTCTCCCACTTTCATTTTATACAGCGCAAACAGAAGCACCAGAAATACAGCCAATGTTACCACGCTGCTCAAAAGCATATATGTCCTGCGCTCCTCCGGGATGCTCAGCACAAGCGGCCTGTCCGTGAAACCCATAAAAGCCAGCACCCCGGAAAATTCTCTTACGCATTGCTCAAACAGGACAATGCCCCAGCACTTCCGAAACTTTACCCGGAAGAGCAGGCTGACGCAGCACGCATGCCCGATCAGCAGCAGATAATCCACCAGTATGGCCACTCCGATATTCCTCAGAAGGCCTTTCTTGTAAAGCCAGGCGGCGATCCATGCAACCATCACAAGGCAGGCCGCCGCAGAAGCCGCCCTCCAAAGCCCGTATCTTCTCTTGCCCCTGGGCATGCCCCCAGGCAGAACTTTTAAGACTGCCATGCCCACGAAGACCGCGGAGACCAGGCCGGCCACAGATGAAATCATATTAAAGGCGAAAACGCTTAAAAAACTCATGGTCTACTCTGCCTCCCTGTTCCCCCGGAGCATGCAGCAGTCATGCTTTTCCCGCATCTTATACAGCAGATTCATAGTTCGCTCCGGATAGGGGCTGTCTGTCACGTAGTCCCCCATGCAGATGATGCCGTCCACCGGATGCGCTTCGATATATTCCAGAAAGGCTTCCAATGCCTTATAATTCCCGTGGACATCACTTATCAGCTCCTTTTTTCATAGAAGTCTCCTCAATTGTGCTTACCTTTTCCGGCTCCAGGCCTTCCTTTCCCTGCCTTTCGCAAGAACTCCAAATGGGCAAGCCTGCCGCAATGGCCTCTTCTAGATTTTCAAACACGCTCATACCCAGGCCAAGAAGAAGCAGCTTCTGGATAATATTAAGCACCGCTGCAACGGCATTGATCAGCTTTCAAAAAAAGGCAATATGGAAATTGCCGGCAAAAATAGAAATAATGGAATCAATAACGCTGATTGCATCAGGAACAAGATTTACCACAGTAACATGCCGCTTGCCTGGAAGCATCTGCCAGCTCCTTCTTGCGATGCAAAAGGCATCGTATACACCTTGCATTATACTCTCATCGTGGTGAAAAAACAATAATTATTTAAAGCGCTGACTGAAAATGCAGTCCATTTTACAGCAGTCTGGCAAGTCGGCTCATTCTCCCCCTCCTCCCTTTAAAGTCAATGATTCGGAATCTATAACTCAGGTAGATGTCTGAGATGTCCAGTGCAAGCTCTCCAGACGCAAGCATTGTCATTCCATCTATCATTCCGGAATCAGGATTTTTTCATGGCCTGCAATGCTTATATAAGCCTTCATGATCTCGCCATCAAAATGCTCTGAAAGCACCTTTGCCATGACAATATCCTCTTCATCATATTCAAGCAGAACTTTTTCCAGTTCATGTTCTCTTACTTGTGCGTTGAAAGTTTTTACCCCATAAGAAGCCAGACAATCCCACAGTTCTTCCGGCGCTTCCGGTAGTCCCTGAATTATCTGCATTATGCATAATTCGGGCTTTTGCCCTAGCACTCCATCCGGTTAGCAACAATACTTTACAGTCCTGGAAAATTTTTATACTCCATTAAAAACGGTATTGGAGGACGCAGAAATGCCACGCTATATTGTCAAGCTGACAAACGATGAAATCCAGGAGCGGAAAGCATTGATACAAAAAGGCGGAAAGGGTTACCGCATAAAGCATGCACAGATACTGCTAAAGCTGGTCAGAAGCCTGAAAACAAAGCATGGTTCCAAAGCTCCCTTACACCGTTATTATCGCCATATACCGCCTTCAACTGACCAAGCAGCATACTTTATTTCGATAATCAGCAGATTCCACGACTAAAAATCTTTTGTTATTCAATCTTCTTTCCCACATATCCATTTCTTCCATTTCTCCGAATCCATCCATTTCAAAAAACATACCATAAAAGAAAGGCCTGCTGCCCGGCCTCTCTCCTCCCAAACAATCTATCCGCAAAAAGAGATAAGATTTGCCTGCCCCTACGCTACAGGCCTCCGCGCCTCCTCACCCTTTCGCGGACAAAAACCCCAAAAGCCAGCAATACCACCGCCCCCAAAAGCCAGCAGCCCCAGCTTCCATATTCCCCCTTCATCATCTGGAACAGCGCAAACTTCCACAGATACTTTCCCCCGCCGATGTTCACTGTATAATAGACCACGGCAATCATGTACCCCAACACCACCTGGTTGGTCACTGCCGAAACAAAAAAACCGATGCTTCCCAGGAAGAGGATTTCACAGCACGCCCCCAAAAAGAGTCTGCCGGCGTCAAAGCTCCCCCCGCCCCTTACCATAAGGCCCAGAAACAGCGAAACCACCAGAATACATACCAGAACCGCCAGAAGGATACGGGGCAGGTAAAGCTGCCACATGGCTGTCCCTTTGCTTCTCTCCAGATCCCAGATTTCCCGGTCCTGTTCCGGCATGAAAAGGGGCGTAAATAAAAAGATTCCCGCAAACGCCGCATACATCTCCATCACCTTTGCCGCCCGCGCGCCATCCAATCCCCGGAAGCTGACAAATCCGCCGGATAAGACCACAAACAAAAGAACCATCAGGAGATGGGGAAAGTACTGTCTTTTCACAAAGCTTGCCGTCAACCTGCCGTATTTTTCCATACCGGATTCCCCCCTCGTTTTCTCTCATAGACAATCACCGTCAGGACGACGCAGACCACGGCCAGCAGGAAATAATAGCACCTGTTGAGCAGAAACCCTTTCTCCATCGAGTAGAAAAGAGTCGTCTGTCCCAGCGTATTCCACCTGGCTATCAGCCGCATGCCAAAATCCCCTACCAGAACATCCGCCCCGAACAGGCTCCCAATCGCCCACGCCACCTGCACAAAGACTGCCAAAATCCTGTCCGTAAGCTCCGTGATCAGAAAGGAAAGGGCAAGCACCACCATGATCTCCGGCACAAGCCATGCACCCGGCACGGTCAAAAATGCCAGGCCGTCCCCCCTGATTCCCAAAGTCTGAGCCTTGTAGAGGAAAGGCTGCTGCAGCAAAAAAGCGGTGACGAACACGGGAATACAAAGCATCACCAGATTGGCCAGATAGCGGCTTACGATAATCCGCATACCGGACGCCGGTTTGGAAAATACAACCTCCTGTGCCTTTGCCCTTCTGTCCCGGAGCGCCCTTGACACACCCACAAAAATCGGCAGGACGGCAAGCACTATCCCTGCATAATCGCAGAAAAGACGCATATAAGCCCGGGTCACATGGTCTTTTTCACACAGGACGTCAAATTCCTCCTTCGCCATTTCATAGGTCTGCGGGACACGGATGCTGTGCTCATATCTGCTTTTCTCATAGTCGGATTTCTTGCCCACCAGGCCACAGATCTCCTCCATTGCCGCCTCAAATTCCCCATAGGATAAGCCCTCTTTTACAGACACCTTATAGCTCTCCTGGGCAGCTTCCATCTCTTCCACATTGCTCTGATCGTACCCTCCAAAATGCCTTTTCATCTCCTCCACCAGCACTTCAGAGGTTTTGCCCGTACAGCGTTCCAGAATGGCTTCCGCCTGCTCCATCTCCCTGTCGGTCAGCATCACTGCCTTGTAGAATCCCAGCGGGTAAGTGACCCAGGAATTATAATAGATATCCTCCACCAAACCGGCCAATGTCCCCTCCATGATCAGCGTCTCATCCGTCGTCACGGCGGTTCCGTAATCGGACTGCCCCGGCACCGGAGCCTGCAGCCCCATAGCGCGCTCACTGCTCATCTGACCGGTGATGAACAGCACGAAAACCACAACATAGATAAAATATACCAGGCTTCTTAAAACCTGCTTACATTCCTTGAAAAATAATGCTCCAAACATAATCGTCTCTCCTCTCCTTTCCCACACTAAAGAACTGTCGGAAAATAACTGCTGCGATTTCTTTAGGCTAAAACCCGGAAATACAAGGAAAACAACTTTAAACTTGCAGCAGTTATTTGTAGACAATTCCTAACTCCCATCTGCCCGCCTCAGCAGGCGTACAAATCGGGATGGTAAAATCATAGATTACACCTTATTCCTGATGCATCAGATACATATAGGCATCTTCCACATCAGGCTGCACCGGCTTTGCCTGGGGGAAAGGAGGGGCTTCCGCTATTATTTTTACATTTGCCGTACTCCCTGTGGTCAAGATTCCGGTCACCATATACTTTTCCTTTACTTTTTCCAGTTCCACCGCTGCGACCTCCGCAGAATACACCTTGCCCTCCACCAGGGCAAGAAGCTCCGCCACCCTGCCGTCAAAACAGATTTTCCCCTGGTTCAGCACGGCAATATTCTCGCAGGTAGCTTCAATATCGCCTACAATATGGGTGGAAAGCAGGACGATCCTGTCCTTTGCGATCTCGCACAGCAGATTGCGGAAACGGACTCTCTCCTCCGGATCCAGCCCCGCCGTAGGCTCGTCTACAATGATCACCTTTGGATCGTGTATGATCGCCTGTGCAATGCCAAGCCGTCTCTTCATCCCTCCCGACATGGATTTCACCTTTGTCCTCCGCTTTTCCAGCAGATTGACCTTTTCCAGCATCTGCGGCACTCTTTCCCTCCGCTCCTGCCTGCTCATGCCAGAGAGCACCGCCAGGTAATCCAGCGCCTCGTAAGCGCTCATATTTCCGTACATGGAAAAGTCCTGCGGCAGATATCCCGTCATGTTCCGGATCTGCCTGCTGTTTTCCACCGGCACGCCGCAGATTTTTACTTCGCCGCCTGTCTTTTCCAGCAGTGTGGCCAGCACTTTCATCAGCGTGGTCTTTCCCGCGCCGTTGGGGCCAAGCAGCCCGAACATCCCCTTTGGTATCGTCAGGTTCACCTTCGATAGAGCCTGTTTTTTCCCGTAATATTTTGTCAGATTCTGAATTTCGATTGAAATCTCCATTTGTACCGCATGCTCCTTTCCTGTCAGACAGCTCATCGGCCTATGAAAACAGTATAAAGAGAAAATCTCTACAAATTCCCTATGCAAACAAAAGAAATTCTAAAAAACACAAAAAAATAAAGCAGGGAAAGTCTTCTCCCTGCCCGCCGCCCGGGGCGCATCATACACAAGGGAACAGGTAGGGGCCATGGCAACCTCTCCCTGCCCTCCTCCCGAGGCGCACACTGTGTAAGGAATCGTCTGCAAATAACTGCTGCAAGTTTAAAGCTGTTTTCCTTGCATTTCCGGACTTTAGCCGAAAGAAATCGCAGCAGCTATTTTCCCACAGTTCCTAACCGACAAATCCGCGCCCTATGCATTGAAAAAGGAAACGGCTGCTTCCCACAGTTCCTAAGCGACAATCCGCGCCCTATGCAATCAAAAAGGAGACGGCTGCCACCCCGCCGCCCTCTACGCTGTTGAATAATTCCAGCTCCCCGCCATGCTTTTCACAGAGCATTTTCGTGATGGAAAGCCCGATGCCGAAATGTCCGTCCTGGGCTTCCCCCTCTTTCCCTTCCCTGAAATAAACCGCTGCCGCCTCCCTGAGCGCCCTTTCGGAAAACCCGTCCCCATCGTCCCTCACATAGACTGTGAGCCTGTTTTTCCTGTACTGCACTGTGACCGCAATCTCCTTCCGGGCATACCGGCAGGCATTCTGAAACACATTTCCCACCGCCTCCAGGATCAGTTCCGGATCCGCCAGCACAGCCTCTGCTCCTTCCATATCCTCCCGGAAGGACAGGTGCGTCTCCTCCCCTTTCATCCCCTCCGCCATGTCTCTGATGCTTTTGCAGATTTCCGCCGCTTCCATCTTCCTGCAATGGATTTCCAATTTCTCCATTGTCTGCAAAGTAGTCATTGTCTTGGAAAAGGAAAGCAGCCTCTCCCCCTGCTCCGAAATCCGGTCCAGCTTCTCCAGGATGGCCTGCTCCGTCACTTTTCCCGTGGGCACGTACTTTTTTAAGAATTCCGTATAGCCCTTCATCACCGTAAGCGGCGTGCGGATGTCATGGGCAAATGCGGCATTGATCCTCCGCTGCTCCTCGCCCATTTTCCATTGGTTCAGTTTGTCCCTCTTGATGGTCTCCCGCAGCCGCTCCACATCCTTTGCCAACAATCCAAATTCGTCCTCGCTCTGCCATGCCATCTCATAGGAAAGGTCTCCTGCTGCCATATGCTTCACCGCGGCCCCGATCTCCGCCAAAGCCGCTTTCATCTTATTTTCCACAAAAAAACGGCCCGCGACGACAACGGATGCCGTCATATAGAGCCAGGGACATAGCCGCTCGATTTTCATCAGAAAATGCAATTTCTCTTCCGCCATGGGAAAGCGCTCCGTCAGCACCTCGCTCCACAGCGACATGACATTTACCGTCAGCCTGGTACAGGCCAGACTGACAGCCAGGGCAGCCAGCAGATAGGCCGCCGCTGCCCTCACGGCAGTGGTATTCCTGACATATTGCCTCAGCTTTTCCGCGCATTCTTCTAACCAATCCATCTATATCCCACACCCCACACTGTTTCGATGTATTCCTGTCCCTTTCCTGTACCGAGCTTCGACCGGATACGCCTGATATGCTCCGTTATGACCGCCGCGTCCGCCTCTCCGTCGAAGCCTCTCACTTTCTCGTAAATATGCTCCTTGGTAAATACCTGTCCCTTATTGGTAAATAAAAGCTCCGCGATCCGGAACTCCATTTTGGTCAGCCCGATGTCCCTGCCGTTTTTTAAGATCCTGTAGCCGGTGAAGTCTACCGTAAGGTCACCTCTGGAATACTTCCTTTCCCCCTGCTTCCCTCTTTCCTTCCGGTCTTCCCTTCTCAGATGGGCTTCGATCCGGGCCGATAGCTCCTCCATACTGAAAGGCTTTAAAATATAATCGTCCCCGCCTGCCCGGAAGCCTTTGATCCGATCCTCCTCTTCTGTCCTTGCACTTAAGAACAGCACAGGGGCCTGTACCTGATTCCTGATCTGCTCGCACCAGAGGAGACCGTCTGTTCCCGGCATGCTGACATCCAGCAGGATCAGGTCGGGGGCGTCTACAAGCGCCCTGTCCGCCTCCTTTGCGCTGGCCGCTGTAAGAACCCTGTAGCCTTCCAGCTCCAGGTACTCTTTCAACAGCATCCTGATTTCCGCCTCATCGTCAACGATCAATAGTTTCTTTTTCTGCATGCGCACCCCTGCTTTTCCGCTCATTTTATATTTATTTGATTCCTGTTTGTGTTTTTCCGACCGTCCCCGTTTATGCTTTCTGAGTATCCCTGTTTTGTCTCCTATTTGGACAGTATATCAAACCTATGTTCATTTTTCAAGCATGGACAGCTCCTACACCGGAATAAACCCATGAGCAAATCGGGGGATACGTTTCCCCCATCATTTAGGAGATTCGTTCCCTTGACAAAGAGTTCAGAACAACTTATGATTGTAGCATCTGCAAATGCAGACCGCTCGGCATGAAGCGTAAGGAATGATCCGCAGCAATACTCAAAAGCTGGCTGCCGCCAGCGACAAATCGAAGTTTATGGAGGGATTATGGAATATTTATTAACTCAACTTTCCCACCAGTGAAACTAGCATACAAGCTTGATTTTACAGGCAAAAAAATATAAAAAATGGTGTCTTGACATTAAAATAGCACCAAATCTTTGGTATAATAAGATCGCCACAATACAAATCATACAAAGAAGAGGTGCTGATCTTATGATAAACCAAATGAGCCAAAATGAAAATACCAAAAATCAATTTTCCAATGCAATCAAAAAGCTTCAAGTTGGAAAACTACTGCGCAAGGCAAACATTACTAAATCCTGCGGCATTTCCGCATATGAGGTATTCCAGTTTCTCCCGCTGTTAGTGTTTCAGGGAAAGAACCTTTTTCGGTTTCTTAATTCAAAGAGGAAAGAACTGGCAGTCTCCAAAAATACTTATTACCGCTTTTTAAATGATACATCCTTTAACTGGGCAAGGTTCCTTTCGCTCCTGTCCGCAAAAGTGGCCAGCAGGTTCAGTGCACTTACCCGGCCGGAGCGGGTAAAAGTGCTGGTTCTGGACGACTCCATGGTCAAACGTAACCGAAGCAAAGCCGTGGAACTCCTTGTACGGGTATATGACCATGTGGAGCATAAATACCAGATTCAGAGGGCATTGGCCGCAGGGATCCAGGCGGATTATGTCCTTATGGACACCTGGTTCACAACAGAGCCGATGCTGGCCAAAATATTGGAGACCGGCCTTGACGTTATCGGGATGGTAAAACAGCTGAAGCAGCGCTACAGCTATCAGGGAAGGCTCTATACCCTGCCAGAACTGCGCAGGTTTGTGCGCTTTATAACGGCAGGAATATCTTTGGCTCAGTTGTGGCGTCCACAAAAACCGGGATCCCGGTGAAAGTTGTCATTGTGCGCAACCGCAATAAAAAGAGCGAATGTTTATACCTGCTCAGCACCGACTGCAGCTTAAGTGACTCTGAGATCGTACGCATTTATGGGAACCGGTGGTCAATTGAATGCTTCTTCAAAGCGTCAAAGTCCTTTTTAAAGCTCGGCACGGAGTTCCAGAGCCGCACTTATGATGCCATGGTCAGCCATACAACAATTGTATTCACCAGGTACATCATACTGGAATGGATACGCCGTAAGGAAAATGATGAGAAAACCTGTGGCGAGCTATTCTTCATGTTCTGTGATGACATCCAGGATATGGATTTAGCCAATGCACTCCAGAGCCTTATGGCCCTGTTTGTGGAGCAGTTTTCTGCTTTTGCGGCAAATATCACAGCCTGTATCAAAAGTAAAGTGACCGAATGGATAAGCCCTCAGGCGGCATTTATACAGGCTTTGTTTGAAAATATCTGCTGGGAAAGTTGAGTTATTCACATTCTCCTTCGCACTGTACCCAGTATGCCCCATAAGGCAACGTGTCAAGATAGGACTAAATTTTTTTAACAATTCCGTAACATTTTTTGCACTATTTCTTTCTGTGCTTTACCAGGGTCTTCCATTATAAATTCCAATAATTTTGTTTCCGTCTCGGACAAAGTGTTTAAAAATCTCATTTGGTTTTTTCTGTACCAGTTTCTTTGGTTTGTGTGCCTGTGTTTGTGTTTCTATGACAGTTTCTATGCCGGAACAATAGAAATTACCCGGAAAGCATCTCCCATATCAATAAACTCCGGCTAACGCCATATTCCCTGCATTCCTGAATCATTCTCTCAATACCGGTTCCCCACTGTTCAATAATCCCCATTTGGCTGAAACCCTCTGCAATGCAGTCATTGCAGCTTTTCGAGCTCCTGCTATTGTCTGCTCCATTGTCAATCTGCCTCAGATACACCAACTAATGCACCAACTTATTGTCTCCATACCCAATCATGCGGAACATGGTTTGAATCCTTGGGATTCTGGCAGCAGAGTATCCTCCTACATATTGATTTTATCTTTCCAACAGCTTCTCTATTTCTCCTGAAAAAAGTATTTCCTTTCCCACAAAACTTTTATCCATTTTCTCTATCAAAGAATATTTTTCATCCATATACATTTTAGAGAATACGGCATAGATCTTTTGTACCGGCTTCACAACTACGTCTCGAATATCTTTATTCAAGAGAGTATTCGGCACATTCAACCCCGTGTTCCGGTCTATTACAAAACCGATACACCACATATATTTCCCGCCGCCTTCTCGGTAAACAGTTTCGGCCCGCGATCAGTAAAGTCGCCAATCATCGTGGCATTATGCTTGATTTCCATCATACTTTCCAATACATCCAATTTTTGAACTGTCGAACCGTCTTTTGCAAAATGAAAATCATCTTCTGTCAAACGGCTGGCCAGACATTTCTCATAGAAATGAATAGCAGAACCTACTCCTGAATAATTTACCCTGACTCCCGTCAAATGCAGAAAATTGTATCGATAAAAGACGGCTTCATAACTTTTTATAGCAGACAGCAAGTTTCCTTCTGTTTTCAGCTGCCCTTTCACCTCTGATGGTACCCCATAAAGAAAAAGGACTTTTTGATCCTCAAGATTTAAATGATATAATCCGGCAGATTTCGCCATAATCTGAATTGCCCTTCTCTTGTCCATCCCCATGTCCCTTTACTAATTTTGTATTCTGAAAAGGGAATGTCAATGCCGCAGCACCAAACATTCCCTTTCCATGGTTGATTTTTCCGTTGTCTGCCAACCTCCGGCACCCATGTCCGGAAAATAACAGGTTTTTCCGTTGCCTGCCAACCTCCGACACCTGCGTTCGGAAAACATATCAGATTTTAGGTGTCAACCCACCGCTGATTCACAG
>CAJUSI010000076.1 GCA_910589035.1 uncultured Acetatifactor sp.
CCTCTGCCCATTTCTACCAAAAACCATTCAGAAGCATGATACAAGCGAAACATGCCACTCTGATTCAAACCGTACTCGCATCTGAATCACTGCAATCCCAGTAATTTCAAGGTATTCTCTCTCCTATCTCCCAAAATAAAATGACCTCATAGAAAGGATATTTCCTCTCTACAAGGTCATTTGAACTTACTCTATTCTCTTTCTGGGACTACCCTAAATTGCCCTCACAGGATATTCGGGAGTGCCTCGGGATATCCGGCAGGCTTTATTTAAAGTACGCCACCCCGGACTCGAAGATCCGGATATCCTGCTCCCCGTAAATATTCAAAGCCACTGCCTCGCCCCGTCTCTCGGAATGGGCCATCTTGCCCAGGCACCTGCCGTCCGGCGAGGTAATTCCCTCAATGGCACAGTAGGAGCCGTTGATATTGTACTCCTCATCCATGGACACATTGCCTGCCTGATCGCAATACTGAGTGGCCACCTGCCCGTTTGCAAACAGCTTCTCCAGCCACTCCTTCGGCGCCACAAAGCGGCCCTCCCCATGGGAAGCCGGGTTGCAGTATACACCGCCCAAAGCGGCCCCCTGCAGCCAGGGAGACTTATTGGAAACCACCTTAGTGTACACCATTTTCGAAATATGCCTGTTGATGGTATTAAAGGTAAGGGTGGGGGAATCCGCATCCTGCCCCACAATCCTGCCATGGGGCACCAGCCCCAGCTTGATCAGGGTCTGGAATCCGTTGCAGATTCCCAGCGCCAGACCGTCCCTCTCGTCCAGCAGCTTCCTTACGGCCTCCTCCAGTCTCGCGTTCCGGAAGGCTGTTGCAAAGAATTTCGCGCTGCCGTCTGGCTCGTCGCCCGCGGAGAAGCCGCCGGGGAACATGATGATCTGGGCCTGTGCAATGGCCTTCTCAAACTCCTCCACGGAACCCCGGATATCCTCCGCGCTGAGATTGCGGAATACCCTGGTCACCACGTTTGCGCCTGCCCGCTCGAAAGCCCTGGCGCTGTCGTATTCACAGTTTGTCCCCGGGAAGACAGGGATGAACACCGTAGGCTTGGCCACCTTATTTTTGCACACATAGATGCCCTCCGCCCTGCAGCAGTCCCCCGCAAGGGGCGCGGAATCCTTCACAGCCTTTGTAGGGTACACCTTCTCCAGCCTGGAGGTCCAGGCGGCGAGAGCCTCCTCCAGCTCTATCCTGACCCCGCCGTACACGAAGGCAGGATCCCCGGCCACGGTGCCGATGACTTTATAATCCAGCTCCTTTTCCTCCAGCAGGGCCAGCCTGTCCGCGGGCAGCTCTGCAAGGATATCTCCCAGGGCATTCTCAAACAGATCATTCCTGGTTACTTCCTCCCCGATGACCACGCCCAGCTTATTTCCGAAAGCCATCTTGGACAGGGCGGCCGCCGCTCCCTTCGCATCCAGAGCGTAAGCGGACAGAATCGTTCCGTCCGAAGTCAGTTCATGGATCCCTGCATACAGGTGCGCTGCCTGGTCATAGACGGGAATGTCGAATTCATCCTTCTCCACCTCAAAACGAACCAGCTTATTCCCCGCCGCCTTCAGCTCAGGTGTCACTATCTCTCCTCTCTTTGCCACATCCACCGCAAAGGACACCAGCGTGGGCGGCACATCGATCTCATTGAAGGTGCCTGACATACTGTCCTTGCCGCCGATGGAAGGCAGGCCGAAGCCGATCTGGGCATCATATGCCCCCAAAAGCGCCGTGAAGGGCTGGCTCCATCTGGACGGATCCAGGGTCATCCTGCGGAAATACTCCTGGAAGGTAAAGCGGATGGCGGAATAATCCCCTCCGGAAGCCACGATTTTCGCCATGGACTCCAGCACCGCATACACTGCCCCGTGATAAGGGCTCCAGGAGGAAAGATAAGGGTCAAAGCCGTAGCTCATCATGGTTACCGTATCGGTGCGCCCCTTCAGCACCGGAAGCTTTGCCACCATGGCCTGAGTCTCCGTCAGCTGATATTTTCCCCCGTAGGGCATCAGCACGCTCCCCGCGCCGATGGAGGAGTCGAACATCTCCACAAGCCCCTTCTGGGAACATACGTTCAGATCGTTCAAAAGGGCAAGCCAGGCGCCCTTCACATCCTCCGCCTCCAATGCCCTGCCCACTGCAGGCACTGCCCATTTATCGAAATAATTGTCTTTTTCCTCAGGAATATCCACCTTCACGGCAGTCTCCTGATGCGCACCGTTGGTATCCAGAAAAGCCCGCTTTAAATCCACGATCTTCCTGCCCCTCCAGTTCAGCACCAGCCTGGGCTCTGCCGTCACCAGAGCCACGGTCACGGCCTCCAGATTTTCCTCCGCCGCATAGGACAGAAATTTCTCTACATTCTCAGGGGACACCACCACAGCCATGCGCTCCTGGGATTCCGAGATGGCAAGCTCCGTGCCGTCCAGGCCCGCGTATTTCTTGGGCACCTTGTCCAGGTCTACCGTCAGGCCGTCCGCCAGCTCCCCGATGGCAACGGATACACCGCCCGCCCCGAAATCATTACATTTCTTAATGATACGGCTGACCTCTTCTCTCCTGAAAAGCCTCTGAATCTTCCGCTCGGTGGGCGCATTTCCCTTCTGCACCTCCGCACCGCAGGTCTCGATGGATTTCTCCGTATGTACCTTGGAGGAACCGGTGGCGCCGCCACAGCCGTCCCTTCCGGTACGTCCGCCCAGGAGAATGATCGCATCCCCCGGATCCGAAGTGCCGCGAACCACATTCTTCCTGGGCGCAGCTCCCATAACCGCGCCGATCTCCATCCTCTTGGCCACATAATCCGGGTGGTAGATTTCCTTTACAAATCCCGTGGCCAGACCGATCTGATTCCCGTAGGAGGAATACCCTCCCGCCGCTCCCCGCACCAGTCTCTTCTGAGGGAGCTTGCCCTTCAGGGTCTCCGAAACGGGAACCGTGGGATCAGCGGCCCCGGTAACACGCATGGCCTGATAGACATAGCCTCTGCCGGAGAGAGGATCCCTTATGGCACCGCCCAGGCAGGTAGCCGCACCGCCGAAGGGCTCTATCTCCGTGGGATGA
The DNA here is from genome assembly GCA_910589035.1 of uncultured Acetatifactor sp. Lineage (GTDB taxonomy): Bacteria > Bacillota > Clostridia > Lachnospirales > Lachnospiraceae > Acetatifactor. The sequence goes on from CAJUSI010000076.1 coordinate 3,069, forward strand.
TTGTGGGTTTCGTTCTTGAAAAATACCAGCCATTCCTCCGTCTCCCTGTGGCTCCCATAATCCATCTCCACGGGCACCACAACGGAGCAGGCGTTGATCTCGTCGGATACCTCCATATCCTCCAGCTTTCCCTCTTTTTTCAGCTTTCTCATGGCCATGAGCGCCAGGTCCATAAGGCAGATGAATTTATCTCCGGATTGCCCTTCAGGCCTTATCCCGAATATTTCCTCCCGGGTATCCAGGTAACTTCTGTAAGTGGTCTCAATGGGAGAACGGTAATATCCCTCTCCGAACTCCACATCCGTCAATTCCGTGGAAAAGGTGGTATGGCGGCAATGGTCCGACCAGTAGGTATCCAGTACACGGATTTCCGTCATGGTGGGATTCCGCTTCTCGTCCTCCCGGAAATAATTCCGGATATGCAGAAAATCCTTGAATGTCATGGCCAGGGAAAGAGAATCATAGAGCTTCTTAAGCTCCTCCTCTCCCATCCGGATAAATTCCTCCAGAACGATAATGTCCGCCGGCTCTTCATACTCCGTAATCAGAGTGTCGGGCTTGGCCATTCCCGTCTCCCGGGAATCCACCGGATTGATACAGTATGCCTTAATCCTTGCGAACTCCTCCTCCGTGATGCTTCCCTGTATCATATAGGCGGTGGCCGTACGGATAACCGGTTCCTCATCCTCCTTTAAGAAGCGCACGCACTGCACCGCGGAATCCGCTCTCTGGTCAAACTGTCCCGGCAGGTACTCCACGGTAAATATCCTGGCCCCCTCCGGAATTTCAATGGTCTCATGATAGAGATCATCCACCGGCAGCTCCGAAAATACGGTTTTGCATGCCGTCTCAAATATTTCTCCGGAAATATTCTCCACATCATATCGGATGAACACCCTGACGCCTTCCGTCCGAATCCCCAGAAAGCTTTCGATCTCCTCATGCAGCTCCTTCGCCTTTACGGCAAAGGGCTCCTTTTTTTCTACATAAACCCGTCTTACCATTCGTGCATATCCTCCCTATTGATTTTCAAAGATCCGGGCATCTCCAGGCCATGTTCCACGCGTCCGATGAAATGCCTGCTCTGCGGATTCACTCCAGCGAAATCTTGTCTTCCTCCACCCCTAATGTCCTCAGGATAAAGAGGATTTCCCTGTCCACGGTTTCCGGGGTGATACCTGTGGTCTGGGCGGAAATCTTCAGTCCCTCCAGCACAAACATGATATGCCTGGCCATCCCCCTGCAGTCCCCGCAGGAAAACTCTCCGCTCACCCTGCCAGTCTCGATGAGCTTCTCCATAATCTTCACGGCGGAATCAAACTGCCTTTTCAGCACATTGCCCTTCCTGACCGGCTGATCCTGGAAGTAAAATTCATAGACAGCCTGGGTAAGGGTGTCGCTTTTCCGAAGAAGCTCCTTCTTCTGCTCCCTCAGAAAAAGAAGCAGGATATCCGCCGCCGTGGCATCCTCCGCAATGCTGTCGGAGAACACATCGTCCGCCTCCTCACGCTCCAGCTTCATCACCTCCAGAAATATCTGGCTGGTATTCTCGAAATATAGGTAAAGACCGCCCCGGCTGATCTCGCAGGCCTCCACGATGTCCTTCATGGTGACCTTCTTGAATCCCTTCTCGATAAAAACCTTTCTGGCAGTCTCCACGATGAACTTTTTCTTCTGTACCGACTTTTCTCCCATTGCCTACCCCATCCCCGTTTTTTACAATTTTTACGATCTGTCCCAGTAATTGACGATCTTCTGCATCTGCTCCAACACCAGTACAAAAATATCCTCCTGTGCCGCCTCGCTCCACAGAAGCGCCCGTGTCCTTCCCCCAAGCACATATTTAGACAGTATTCCCCTCAGAATATCCCAGTCCCTAAGCTCCGCTCCGGCAATTATTCTTCTCTCATCATCATGATTCCTGATGGCATTTCTGGAATACACATATCTGTAATTCTGATCCATCAGCGGCGAGGCGGAGGCTTCTTTGACAAAATTGATCAGATTGGAATCATATACCGGAAAGCTCATGGAATTTTTGCCGACCCCCTGTCCCTGGTAGCTGTGGCTTCCGGGCTTTCCGGCATTCTTCTTCAGCCAGGGCAGGTATTTTAAAAGAGGTTCCAGTTCCTGCCTGTATTCCCGTACAATCTTCTGTTGGTATTCCGCGTTCTGTTCCATTGCTATTCCACACCTTTCTGCAGACCACAAGCCGTGCTCTTCCTCGTTCGAGTCATGGAGTCCCGGAGAATACGCTCCCGCACCCGAGATTCCTTCTCCCCGTGCCGTCACAAAAAATGACACATATGTAATATATTCTATCACATTTTTCTTAAAAGTACAGCATAATTTCGGAGAAGCACCCATCAAAAATATGCCGAAAAACTACAAAATATACTGCTGCAAATTTTTTTACAATTTTTTTAAAAAAATTGTAAAAAAATGTTGACATATGTCGGGTACTGGTGTATTATAATAAACGAATTCCCCTTTTATAGATGAAAGCACCTGCGACTTGATCGTGAGTGCTTTCATCTTTTTCTCTCCTTTACCCTATAGGAAGGGGACTATCAAGAAATACTGTCAACATACAATATGCAGTTGTGAATTCCAATGTTTCACAGCATATATTGTGTCAGGACAGACATTTCCCGACAGCCCCTTGGAATTATGCCGCTGAAACGGCCCGCCGCAGGCGAAGATTCCGGTTCTTTCTGCATTTTGGATATCCGTATATTCTCCGAATTTGTTCTAAGTCACCAAATCGACTTAACAAAGCCAAATGAGAATGACGGAGTTACCCAAACATCAGAAAGAACCGGGATTCCCGCAGGCGGTTTTTTCTTATGAAACCCATATAACAGCATAATTATAACGTAAAATGAGCACACCTTCCTTTATCCCAGAATATCCTGCCCTGTCTCGGAGCGCATTTTCTCCCGCAGAGGTTCCGGGTCTGTCTCCAGCTGAAGCATGGTGTCAAAGGCGGCAAGCAGAAGCCTTGGCTGCCGATACCGGTTCATTTCCTCCGGACGGTCCATATAGAGCTTAAAATGATCCACCTGCCATACCAGGGCATCGGCCAGGGTATAACCCGCAGCCTGATATCTGCACAGAAAGCTGCCATAATCATGATAATAGGCCAGTTCCTGCAAAAGCCCCGGCGACCTGCAGATTCCCTGCCAGAGCCTCTCGCCGTATTCCCTGCTCTCTCCCGCCTGCTCCGCCAGTCCATACACATAATTTTCCAGGGTTTTCATGGCCTGTATCAGTTTTTCTCTTTCTTCCATTTCTTTCTCTCCTTCCGAAAACCGTTTCCGCTTTATGGCAATGCGGCAGCCCCTTCCCTATAATGTAAAAAAGAAGTGCCGGCAATGCTGCTTCGCAGACATTCCTTCACACTTCTCTTTCAGCAGGGGAAGAGAGGATCGAACTCCCATCAACGGTTTTGGAGACCGCCGCACTACCATTGTACTATTCCCCTGGATATCTGGCTCCGGCGGGTACTGGAAATTCTTCCTGCAAGCACCGCACCGACGAAATTTATTATACTACAAACAGGTACAAATAATCAAGTGTATTTTTCATTTATTTTTATTTTCCTGTTTTTCATTATTATTTTGTCTGATTTTCGTGTTATCCATATCCGTTTTCCATTTGTACCTTTCCGTCCCGTATCCTCCGTGGGCGGCTGACCCTCACAGGTGCCGCCCACAGCTCCTATATACTCAGACATTCATCAGCCGATTCCGGCGCAAGATGTCAAAATCCGGTTCCGGCCATGTCAGGCACTTAACAGCGAAAAGCTGCCCGGCACATTACACTTCCAGTACCTTGGAGCGGTACTCGATGGAGGCGATTTCGTCATTCTGCATGATAAAGCAGAGTTTCATATCGCCCTTTGCATACACGATCATATTGCCTTCCTCGCTTCCGCTTCCGTACACCTCCTGAAGCCTCTCTTTGGATTCCCCAATGCTCACGCCCTCCGCAGTGGACACGGAATCATCCTTTAAGACAATGGTGGACACACAGTCCTTCTCCCCGTCAGGGTAGGTGATAATCTGAAAGCCGCTGTAGGTATAGGTCTTGTCCAGCCCCTCAAAGGCACAGCTCGCCGCCTCAAAGTAGGAAAGAGGCTCTCCCAGCTTCTCCAGCACCGGCGCAAAATCCGCATCCACCTGCACCGTGGTTCCTCCCGCGGTAAAAGCATACCCGTTGTAGCTTCCCTGGCTGCCGCTCTGTCCGCTCTGTGCTTCCCCGGACTGCGCGCCGCTCTGGGCCTCTTCGCCAATCACCTTTTCGTCGTTTCCGCATGCAGCCATACATAAAATCATGGCGGCAGCCATCAATACAGATACCAGTTTTTTCATTTTGTTTTCTCCTTTTTTATTTATTAATGAATTACAGCAAATGTCATAACTTCCTTTACCCGCCCCATAGTACGGAAGATTCTATGGAATCTTCCGAGGACCTTCCGCTACCATGCTCCCAGGGCACCGCAATTCAATCATTGAATCGCAGTACCTCATGCAGCGCAAAAGCAGAAACGGCATTTGCTATAGTTTATAACGGGATAATGTACAATTCATTCCTGTCCGGTAATCAGGCAGTCATACTCTTTTTTCAAATGCCCGCAGGCTCCCACCGCTTTCCTCGCCAGCACATCCAGCACATCCAGATACCCCTCTCCCAGGGAATAATCCCGCTTGATCAGGGATAATTCCGTGCAGGCGAGCAGGATAACCTGGGCCCCCTCCTCCCGAAGCTCCTCCGACACCTTCCGAAATCGATCCATTTCCACCGGCAAGCCGGCCTTTACATTTTCGTAGATAAGATGCATGACATGCTTCTGCCCCCGGCCGGAGGGCGTAATGCAGGAAATCTGCCGCTCTTCCAGCGCCCTGCGGAACAAGTTGCTCTCTATAGTGCCGTCCGTGGCCAGAATCCCCGCCCTGGAAATCCCCGCTTCCTGCAGATACAGAGCGGTTTCCTCGATAGCGTTCAGCACAGGGATCCCGATCTGTGCTTCCAGTTCTCTCTGAAAATAATGCGCCGTGATGCAGGGAATGGCAAGGATCTGCGCTCCCTGGCGCACCAGTCCCTCTCCCACCTCCACCATTCTGGGCATGGGATTCTCAGTGCTCTTTCCTATTATAAACCTTGTACGGTCCGGAATCCGGGGCTTGCTGTGAAGTATGATTTCCATATGCTCCTGGTCCGTCCGGGCGTCGCTCATCTGGGTAATCAGCTGCAGGAAATATACTGTCGCCATAGGCCCCAGACCGCCAATCACACCTAATTTCTTCATCTTCTGCGCCTTCCTTTTTCTCCTGTACACTCCTGGACTCTCTCCCGCTTTCCCCGGAGCTTTCCGGAAACGTTTTTACCGATTCCTTCTTTTTCTGCTCCATGGTTTCACAGAACCCTGGTCTTGTCTGTCAGGATTCCGTGAGCCTGTTCCTTAATCAACTTCCGGAATCTCCATTCCGCATTTCACAGCCTTCCAAAACGCTGGTTTTACGGAGCCGGACAGATCTGCAGTGCATACAGCGGAAATGTAGCTGCACACAGGGGAAATCAGTTCACCACAGGGTATACATCATGGTCATAGTTATGGGAATTGTCATGGCCTGCCGAATACTCCATCATCTGCGCATCCGTCCACATAAAGATCGTGGGGTGGTCCACCCTGGGTGTGGTGTCAAAATGATACCAGCCTTCGCCGATATCCACCAGGTTCCAGTAATGCTCCGTACTGTCCGGAATCTTTGCAATATCCATATTCTTAATACCTGCCCTGGTAAGCAGCACCTTTGCCGTACAGGCATATACATAGCAGTCTCCCCTGCCTCCTGCCAGACCCTCGTAAGCCGCTCTCACCCAGTTGCCCTTGGCAGAATCGTTTATGTAGCCGATATGGGTTTTGGTGTAAGTATAGATGGCCTCCAGCTTGTCCATATCGCTCATCTCCGGAGTGATTATGCGGGCCAGCACCTCGTCTGCAAGCCGGTTCACCTCTTCCTCGTCATAGGTAGCTGCGATCACCGTCACCTTCACCGTGGCGGTATCGGTATTCCCCGCCAGGTCCCTGGCCGTATAGGTAACCGAATATTCGCCCTCCTCACTCAGGTTCACGCCGGAAGCGTCCACCTCCAGCTCCAGTCCCTCCGGACAGTTGTCCCTTACATCCACCATCTTCTTATAGGAAACGCTTGCACCCTTCTGCACGGTGAAATCCACCGCTCCGGAGATGACGGGAGCCTCCTCATCCTTCAGCAGGGTAAGCTGAGCTGTCTTCACCGTCTCGTTTCCGCCCTCATCGGTAAAGACCAGCTCTACCTCCTGAGTTCCGATATGGGTCAGATCCGGTTCTGTGCGGAAGGATCCCGTCACCGTGGTCACATCCTCCAGAAGAACCACAAAGTCCTCCGCCTTCCTGGGGGCCAGCGCATATCTTTCTATATTCTGAACCTCCACCACGGGCGGGACGGTGTCCACCACATGCAGCATGCAGGTATACACCTCACCGTCCGCCCGGATCTGCACCTGGTGATCTGCCACCTTCGTGTAATCAATCTCTTCCACCCCGGTGAGAAACTCCGCTTCCCGGGCTTCAATGACGAACTCATCCAGGCCGGGCGCCACGCTTCCCGCCTCCACATTCAGATCCGCCATCACCGGCATGACGAAAAGCTCCGATCTCACTATGGTGAAGTTCCGTCCCCTGTCCGCCAGAATAATCTCCACCGTCTGCAGGCCCGGTTTATTAAAGTCAGGTTCCTCCACATAGGAAACCGTTACCGCCGTGGCATCCACGATATTGGTCACAAATTTATCCGCCCTGCAGACAGTGCCGATTCCCACCTTTGCCTGCACGGCGTCCGCCGTGGGTGCAACGGTATCCTGGATGATCAACGTACAGCTGTGGGTGAACAGACCGCTTTTTACCCTGATATGATATTCCCCCGGCACTCCTGTGTCAAAGGGCTGGCTGTCCTGGGCAAAGACCGCGTCCTTATCCCCGTTTTTCAGGAAATCGGAAGCCGTCACCTGGACACCCGCCTCCACACGGCAGACCTTGTAGGCCAGGCTGTCAATGTAAAACCATCCGCCCGCTGCCGCCAGTCCCAGGAACAGCAGAATAAGAAACGGCGCCAGCCCATGCCTCCGCTCTCTTCTTCTCCTTCTCCTCCTGCGCCGTCTGCCCCTGTCGGGCCTGTAAGCTCTCTCATTCATATGATCAACCCTTGCCTTCTTCCTTTCCCAATACTCTGCATTGTAATACACAGTATGGACCCTGTCAAGAGGCGGCCTGCCCTATACGGAAAGCGAAAAGCGTTCGCAGAGCATGGTCACCGTCATGACGATCAGAAGATAATCGATCTCATAAGCGCCCATAAGCTTGAAATCGTCCTGCATGTACACCTTCTTCATCTCATTTACATAATCCACGTCGAAGATCCCGTATTTCCGAATCAGAGAGTCGCTCAGGAACTCTCCCCCTCCCGAACGCTTCACCATGGCGGACATGCCCGGCGCCTGGAAGGGAAATTTCTTCCGCTTCAATATTTCGTCCGGCACAATCCCCTGTCCCGCCTTCTTCAGGATGTATTTCTCATTGGTGCCGTTGAGCTTGTACTTGTCGGGTATCTGCATGACAAAGGAAAGCAGCTCCACATCCAGGAAAGGATGCCTTCCCTCCACGGAGTGGGAGAAGAACATCCGATCTCCATGCTCTCCCAGCAAATGGTCCGAGAGCCGGAGCTTATAGTCGATATAGGATCTTCTCTTCTGGGTGCTCAGCCCCTTTACATGCTCCGTATTGATGGGGCTGGAAGCCCATGCGGAAAATTTACCGATCTCCCCCCGGATATTTTCGCTGTAAACCTTCTCATGGATTTTCCGGATTTCCGGATGATTTCTCTCATACCGGAAATAGGGATCTCCCCAGAGTCTCTCGTTGACTTCGCATTCCAGAGGGGACATCTGGCTTTTCTGCATATTCCGGAAGAAATCCACCATATAGCCCACATAACCGCAGAAGAACTCGTCCGACCCCTGCCCGGTGAGCACTGCCTTGGCGGGAGACCCCCCCACCAGGCCGGACAGCAGATAGGCCGCCACATCGTAGCTCTCCTTTACGGCAGCCTCCGCATGGTAGATCACATGGGAGAGATTCTCCCAGATCTCCTCCTCCGCCACCCTGACGCTGTAATGGGTGGAACCCACGCAGTCCTTCACTATCTGCTGGAAGCGGCTCTCGTCCAGCTCCCCCGCCACCTCCGCCGAGAAGGAAAAATAGCTGTTCAGCAGGTATTTCCCGATATAGCATGCCACCACCGAGCTGTCCAGGCCGCCGGAGATGTAGAAGCCGATAGGCACATCCGCCACAAGCCTCCTGGAGATGGCCTCCTTAATCATTTCCCTCAGTCTCTCCACATAATAAGCCTCTCCCCGGTCTTCCTCCTCCGGACCGTAGAGCAGATCCCAGTATTCTATATTCCTGATCTCCTGCCCCGGGCGTGCCAATATCATATGCCCGCCCTCCAGGGAAGAAATCCCCTGGAAAAAGGTCACCGGGGACACAATGCCCGGAAAATTCATCAGCTGATCCACAGCCTTCAGATTCAGCTTCCTCTCCACCCCTGGATACTCCAGAATCGCCTTGATCTCGGAGGCAAATATCAGCATCCCATTGGAGACGGTATAAAACAAAGGGGAAATCCCTATATGGTCTCTTACCAGAATCAGCTGCCCGCTCCCGGCATCATGAAGCGCGATGGCAAATTGGCCGTTTAAATGTTTCGGGAAATCACATCCGTACTCCTCATAGAGATGAACGATGACCTCCACATCGGTTTTCGTGCGGAACACATGTCCCCTGGCCGTCAGCTCGTCCCGGAGAGCCTGGAAATTATAGATCTCTCCGTTGCATATCATGGATATGGTCCCATCTTCATTCTGGATGGGCTGCATCCCCCCGTCCAGGTCGATAAAGCTTAAGCGGTTAAACCCCAGCGCCGCTCCGTCCAGCACCAGACTCCTGCTGCCGTCCGGACCTCTATGTCTTATGGCAGTCAGCATACGCTCCACGATTTTCTCCCTGGCTTCCTTCTCCCTTACCTGCGTTCCAGGACCGTCCTTTTTCTCTAAATCAAAAAATCCACAGATTCCGCACATTTTACTTCTCTCCCGTCATGCCATATTTTTCATACTGCGCCTGCTTCTCCGCCTCATAATCGGCGATTTTCTCCTTCCAGGAAGCGGCAAGCGCCTCCTCCCCGCGCCGGTCCAAAAGCCCTATCTCCTCCTTGAGGAAGTTCCCGAGCCAGGAGGCGAGCTTTTCCGCTCCCGAAAGGTTCATATGAAGTCCCGCGTCATAAGTATCCAGGCTGTAATCAATCCCCACTTCCTCAGTGAGCTCCAGGAAATTAATATATTTCAGATTATGCTCCGCCGCGTAATCCTCCACCTGCACCTCCCATTCCTCATACCAGTAGGGGTAAAGGCTGGGAGCCTTGATGAGAATCAGCTCAATCCCCTTTTCCTCGCAGAGCTCCGTCATCATATCCAGATACTTCCAGGCGTTCTCGCCAAAGCTGTAATCGGCCAGAATCCTGCCCTCCGGCACATTCTCCGCAGGCCTTACGTCCACCCGCATGTAATAGCCGTTGTGGGAAACCTTTTTGGTGTCGAACAGATACCTGAGATCCGTGGATTCCAGCTCGCTCCACCTGCTGTGGTAGCGCAGAATGGGAAAGACATAATCCAGGAACTTCTCCCCCGGTTTCATGGAAGCCAGGATGGCCTTCACCTTCGCGGGGGACCACTCCATTCCCTCCAGCGTCATACGGTTGTACGCCTCATTCTGGGATACGTCAAACTGCAGGGACTGGATGTTGAAAATTACCACTTCCGGCGTCTCATAGCGCAGCGTATCCTCCAGCAGATAATAGGACTGCCAGATATACTGCTCGGCGCTGCCCCGGATATAGCTGTTGATCCCGTACTGCTCCCAGAGCACGATGGGAGAGAAATTCTCATACACCTCACAGTCGCCGATAAAGATCACGTCAAAATCCTTTTCTTCTTTATAATACTCGGCTACAAACGCGCCCTCCACGATGCCGTCCACATACTTCGGCACCAAAAGCCTCTGCAGCAGGAAAAGCCCTCCCAATGCCACAATGGCTGACAGGATGAATTTCAGCACAGGTCTATGCTTATGCTCTCGTTTCATATCCACTCCGTTCTTATGCCCCATTTCTCATACTCAGCACCGCTTCCGGCCTCTTTGGTCAATCTGCAGGCCAGCCGTTCCCGCCTCAGATAACGGGATGAACTGACCTGCCCGGAATAAGACCGCCGCGCAAAATACTTCTAAAATTGATTATAAATAAACTGGCTGGCATCATATCCAATGCCGTAAGCCCCCATCAGAAGCACCGCCAGAAACAATCCGTACCAGATCGCAAATCTCAGGGGATACGGCCTTGCGGCGATTTTATCCCGCACGCTGCCGCTTCTGCCCAGGAGGCTTACCGACAGCATCAGCGCCACTCCCGCCCCGAGAATTCCGTAATCCAGCCCGGTGAGGCCCAGCTCCATCAGGGAACCGTCCCACAGAACCTTCCAGTTCCCCGCGGTGAACATGGAGGCAAAGGCCCGGAAGGTCTCCCCCAGGGAATGGTAGCAGTCGAAAATATTCAGACAGCACACCAGCAGAAAGGTGCGGCCCATCTGGAATACCCGGTAGGGAAGGCCCTCCCCGAACCGGAACCTGCCATGGAACCTTTCGTAAAGCGGCTCCAGCTCCTCGGAAAGCATCAGCACAGCCCAGTTCCCAAGCCCCCACACAATAAAATTCCAGCTTGCCCCATGCCAGATGCCGGTGGCAAACCACACGGCAAAGGAGGAAATATAAACCGGAAGCCGCTTTCCCACCTTCTGTCCGAAATGTCCCCTGGCAAATTTGGAGAATTTCTGCATAAAGCCGGACACGGAAACCGGATAGAAAACATAATCCCGGAACCAGGAGCACATGGAGATATGCCATCTGCGCCAGTATTCCTTCAGGGACTTGGAGAAATAGGGCCGGTTAAAGTTCTCCTGCACCGTAATTCCCATGGTTTCCGCAATTCCGATGGTGATATCGATTCCGCCGGTAAAATCCGCATAGAGCTGCAGAGTGTAAAAAAGCATCCCAACAAACACATAGGCACCCCCATATGTATTGGTATCTCCGATAATGGCTGTGACAGCCGCCAGAATCCTGTCCGCCACAACCATTTTCTTAAAATATCCCCAGAGAACACGCTGCAGTCCATAGCTCACCGTCCTGGCGTCAAAGGCATGCTCTCCATAGAGCGTCCTCCCCAGATCGCCGAAACGGCTGATGGGCCCCTGCACCAGCTGGGGAAAGAAGGAGACGAACAGGGCAAAACGGAAGGGATTCTTCTCCGCCGGTACGGTCCCCCGGTAAACATCGATGAGATATCCAAGGGCCTGAAAGGTGTAGAAGGAAATACCCATGGGCAGAGCCAACGAAAAAAAGGACAGCTGTTTCGTCTGCCCAAAGGCGGTCAATATCCCATTCACATTGGAAAGAAAGAAATTGGTATACTTTACCGCTGCCAATATGCCGATGTTCAAAAGGACACAGCAAACAAACCAGCGCAGGCGGATCTTTTTCTGCCCCTCCTTGTACGCCTTTTTCTCGTCCTTCGACAGCTCCCCCTTATGCTCTTTCAGATAAGCAGTCTGTCTCAAGGTGTTGCGCTCTATCCTGAGGGCAACAAAATAGACAGTGACCGTTGTCGCCAGAATGTAGACCAGGCAATCCACTCCCGCTATCAGATAGAAGAGGTAGCTGGCTGCCAGCAAAAGCGGCCACTGACATTTTTTCGGGATCAGGTAGTAGGCCAGGATAACGACGGCCACAAATCCCAGAAATTCGTATGATGTGAACAGCATAATTACTCCTCGTCCGCCAACTCCTGAATCAGCTCATACAGAGCCTGCGCGGAATTGAAGTTCGCGGGAACAATATCCTTTGCGGTAATAGTTACCTCAAAAGCGTCATTAATCTCCGAGATGAGGCTCACGATATCCATGGAATCCAGAATTCCCTTGTCTATCAGATATTCCTCCGTCTCAAAATCCACATCCGGGTGCAGGCTCCTGAGAATCTCCAATAAATCTTCCATATTTTTCATCCTTTCTGTATAGTTTTATAAATTTTTTAAGGCAACACGGTCTATTTTCCCGTTTGCCGTAAAAGGCATTTTTTCCAGTCTCACGGTTTTATTCGGAAGCATATAGCGGGGCAGCCGGATCTTCAGGGCAGCCGTCAGCTCTTTCTCCCCAATATCCCCCACATAGTACAGTATAATCTTCCCTTTCTCTGTGTTGTACACACATGCCGCCATCTGAATCCCGGACAGCATGTTCACATTGACTTCAATTTCCCCCAGTTCAATCCTGTGTCCCATGTGCTTGATCTGGTAATCCCTGCGGGAGACAAACATCAACTCCCCTGCCTCATTGATACGGCCCATATCCCCGGTCTTATAGATCAGCTCGGGATATGCGCTGTTTAAGGGGTTCTGGACAAAGGCCGCAGCCGTGCGCTCCGGGTCGTTATAATACCCAAGGGTCAGGCTTGTCCCCCGGATGCAGATCTCTCCCTCTTCCCCGGGCTTCGCCGCTTTTCCCTCCTCTGTCAGGAGAAGAATCTCCCGGTTGGGGAAGGGACGTCCGATGGGAATGGCTTCCTTTTCTTCGAATTCCCGTTCCACCCTGTAGTAGCAGCACATTCCCGTGCCCTCCGTGGGGCCGTAGAGATTGGTGAAGGTGGCGTCCGGCAGCGCCCGGCGCCAGATTCTGAATTGCTTTATGGGAAACACCTCGCTTCCGAAGGCGATGGTATGCAGGTACTCAGGCTTCACCACCTCAAAGGTGCCGAAGGCGCTCACCATGGTGAGGGCGGAAACCACCCAGCAGATGGTATTGATCCGGTGCTCGTTCAGATACTCCACCAGCGCTACGGGTATGGAGAAGAGATTCCTGGGGATCAAGTAGGTGGTGGCTCCGAATTTCAGCGTGGGGTACAGTTCCTTCAGGCAGGCGTCAAAATAAAGGGGCGCCTGGTTGCCGAACACGGTATCCCCGTTAAAGTCCAGTATTTCCGAAAGCTGTTCAATATAATCGATCACCGATCTGTGGCAGGCGGCCACGCCTTTCGGGATTCCGGTGGACCCGGAGGTAAATACGATGTAGATGGGATCCGTGTCGATGGCTCTGCGGCAGATTTCCTCCAGGGCATTGTCGTCGATTTCGGTATCCTTGATATCGTCGTAGAGAACGATCTCGCTCTCCTGTCTGCCGAAGGATTTTGCTATCTCGACGGTATCCCTGTCGCAGAGAATAACTGGGGATTTCACATTGTCCAGTATCAGCTGAATCCTGCTGCCCGGCATTTCCTCGTCTATGGGCACGTAAAAGTCCCCGCCGGTGACGATGCCGAAGAAGGCCGCCACTTCATAGGGGGATTTGCGCATGAATACTACCACAGGCTTCTTGTAGACGCCTTTTTTGTGGAGGAAGCTGCCTATGCTGCGGCTCTGCTGATATACCTCACGGAAGGTGAGGGACAGGGTGCCGTCGGAATAGGCTGTCTTGTCCGGCTTTTCTTTTACGATCTTATTCAGGTAATTCAGTACATTATTCTGCATAATTGTCACTCTTGAGATTCCGCCCCCGGATGGGGCTGTTTTCGGCGGCGCTCCGGTAGAATTTTCCTGCGCTGCATTCATTTCACGCACTAGTATATAGTTTGGAAGGGGATTTGTCAAGATATGCTGGGGCGGAATTCGTTCTTGCGTTCTTGTGGGACGGCAACCTTCAGGGTGAAGCTCGGGGTTGGGTGGGGTTCGGCTGCCCTCAGGTTAAAGCTGGATTTTGGGTGGGAACCGGCATGGGACGGCGGCGAATGTTTGATTGTTTCATCATGAAAATCTTAAAATCCAGCTCTACGACGCCTCGAGGCGTTTCGTACTCTTTTACACGGAATCCTGGTCCGGATAAAACGGAACCAAAATTTTACCAAAAGGCGTAGTTTGTTGCTAACTTAATGACATTGCCATGCGGCCGTCTCTTATCGTGTAAATCCTGTCTGCAATCCTGTCGTAGCGGTCATTATGGCTGATTACCAGCAGGAGCCTGCTGTGCTTCATCTCATCCAGAGTCTGTATCAGATTCTCCTCTGTCCTGTCATCCAGATTGCCGCCCGGCTCGTCCAGGAAGAGACATCTGTAATCCCCCAGCAGCAGCCTTGCCAGATAGATTTTCTGTTTTTCCCCAAGGGACAGATTCTCCGGCTTTATCCTCACCTCTTTGTCCGCTGGAGGAAGGTTCAGCAGCTTATGAACTCTTTCAAATTCCCGATCAGGAATATCCCGTCCATAGAGCACATTTTCCTTCACTGTGCCGGCGAAGATAAAGTTGGGATAAAACAGATATCCCAGACTGTCCCTGTACTCGTCCGAAATATTGTATTTTCCTCCCGCCCCCATCTCCAGCTGCTTCTCTGAAAACACGCCGGAAAAGATGTTGAACAGCGTGGATTTGCCGCACCCGTTTTCCCCTCTGATGAGAATAAGGCCCGGCCCCCTGGCGGTAAAGTCGTCTATTTGAACCAGTCTGCTCCCATCAGGACGCAGTATGGACACGTTTTTCAGGCTGATTACATCGGTATTGCCCTCCCCGGATTCCCCTTCCTTCCTATCTGCTGGCGCTGCCGTATCTCCGTCCGGCAGGGCCGCGAAGTCTTTCCCCCTCTGGAAAATCGGCTTCTGGCTCATCAGATCCGCCTGTAAGGAGGCAATCTCCGCCAACGGTTCAAATATAAGCCCTATCAGCTGGGTGACAAACAACAGGGTGCCCACGGTAAGCTGCCCCGATACCACCAGGTTCCCCCCTGCAATCAGGACAATCAAAAGGGCAAGCGTATTAATCATCCTGGGAAGTTCCTTCGTTATCAGCAGGTAGAGATGCTGCCGATTCCGGGCTATGTAAAAAGAATCTTTCTTCTTTTCAAACCGATCCATAATATAAGGAAAAGCCCTGTTCAGTCCGATGCTTACCTTACTGTTGATCATAACCTGATATTCCTGTACCCAGATATCCGCCGCTTTCCGCTCCTCCTTCACCAGCTCTGCCAGCCTCCCCTTATTCACATAACTGGACATGACATAAAAAGGGGCAAGCACCAGCGCCATCAACGCAAATCCATAATGCGCGTTAAACAGCAGCCACATTACGACCACAATTTATATGATACTGACCGGAATGCCTGTCACATAATTTACCAGCGTATATATTGATGCGATATCCATATTCATGATATTCAGAATCTTGCTTTTGGATTCCGCCTCATACTCCGGCATACGGCTGGATGCAATTTTACGCCCTATCACGCCGCAGAAATCTGACGTCATTGCATTGGCAAAAACCTGTGATTTATAGTTCACAAAGTAATATCTGAACAGATGTATTACAAATGTCACTCCAATTGCTATCCCGACCCAATACAAAGGGATTTCCAGACCCTGTTCTATCCTTTCATCCATAAGGAAGCGGGTAATAAAAGACGGCACAAGCATCAGTCCGAACCCCGCAAGCTGCATGATAATCCGTTCCACAGCACCTGAAACCGGTATTTTAATGACAGCAGTCTGAGATATCCTTTTCATAAACCTGTCTCCTCTCCTATTTGTTTTCGTGCCTCATTCTATAGCCTCACTATATAATCGTCAAGAATGTATTTTTCAGGGATACAAAATTTGTCTCCTTTTATCCTGCAATAGGCATATTGAAAGTTTTTCAATAACATTTATTCGATTGACCTTAAGCCTGCAGTCTCGTCTAAATAGAACTTCTTCCTCTTCCTTTACTTACAGCATATCCGTTCTTCAGCCAAATAGAAATAACTCATATCAGCCAAAGCGTGTCCAGAAAACAATACCCTGCAAAGGATAATCTCGGAAGAAAACAATGTATACCATTCAACGCCGCGTGTTAAAATCAGATAAATAACCAGTTTACCAGTTACGATGAATAATAAGAAGACTGCTTTTCATACATATTATAATAAATTCCCTTCTTTTCCATCAATTCTGCATGGGTTCCGGATTCTGCCACCTGTCCCTCGGAAAATACAAGAATTTGATCGCAAAATCGGGAGCTGCTCATCCGATGAGAGATATAAATGGCTGTTTTATCCGCCGCAAATTTCTGAAAGTTGTGATATACTTCGTACTCTGCCAATGGATCCAGGGCAGCAGTAGGTTCGTCCAGCACCGCCACTGAAGCATCTTTATAGAAAGCCCTCGCTATAGCTACCTTCTGCTTTTCCCCGCCGGACAAATCCACCCCTTCGCTGTCATACCGTTTCCCCAGAATCGTTTTCTCCTTCTTCGGCAATCTTTCAATGCATTGATACACACCTGCCTTTTTCATAGCTGCCTCCAGATATTCCTTTTCCGCCCTATCAAACCCGATATTTTCCTTTACAGAATAAATGAAAATGATAAAATCCTGGAAAACCGTAGAAAAGAGCCTCATATATTCGTCATAGGGATATTCCCTGATATCATGGCCGTCTACCAGGATCTCTCCTTCCGTAACATCATAGAGACGCAGCAAAAGCTTAACAAAAGTTGATTTTCCTGCCCCGTTTTCCCCTACCACAGCCACACTTCCACAAGGTGGTATTGTCAGATTCACATTCCGCAACGCATACTCGCTTCTGGACGGATAGCGGAAGGATACATTGCAAAACTCAATAGTCGGACAATGGTCTGGCTCAATATGCAGACCCTGCCTGGCAGTCTGCCGCATTTCCTCGGACAGCTCCATATAATCCTGGTAATCCCGAAAATACATAGGAAAATCCATTGCTGACGCATACATCTGCAAGAGACGTGAAACGGATCTGTACAAGCTGTTGGCAGCACTCACATACATTGTAAAAGAACCGATGGAAATAGCGCCTGCGGCATACTTCACAATCATGAAAAGGTAAAGGAACAAGTTCTGCCCCGCGCTAATTGCCTCCTGCAATGCTTCCCAACCGAAAAGAGTTTTCTGCCCGCGCTTCTCTATTTCTACAACCTCATCTGCTGCCTGCCTGAATTTATTCCTTACCATGGAATTTGCCCCATATGCACGACTGTCCTTGGCAAATTCACCGGAAAACATTAATTCCTGGGCATAATCTGCTTTTCGTCTGGCAAGAACCTTTTCGTCCTCTTTCTTTTTACTTATTGCAGCCACTTTCCGATTCAAAAAATACACACCGACGGCGTATACTACAAGAGCTGCCGCCACTATGCCGTCCAGGGTCGACAGCAGCGAGGCCAGGACCGCCAGCTCGATCATGGACGTAAGGCCTGTCCTGATAAGCTTGCTGGGGGTATCACAGAAGCGGAATGTCATCTCCAGGGCATGGACATACTGGTTTATCCTGTCCGCATTATCCACATCCCTAAAGTCGAGCAGCAATGATTTTTTTACCAACTTCCGCTGGAAGATATGAGGCAACCTGACCATATACCATCCCTGCAAGGTTCCAATAAAGGAAGCTATATAATAGAGCAGAAACATCACAAATGCAAATACTCCTGCCAGAACCAGCACTTTACCCGGCTGTTGCTGTCCCAACGCCGCATTGATGACCATCGCGGGAAAAACAGCCTGGGGAAGACTTTGGAACCCCTCAATCATTCCGCAGGCCAGTTCCAGCAGAAGCCCTTTCGGATTTTCCTTCAGGCTGCATAACATGACATGCCCCAAAGCTTTAAATGCACTTTTCTTTTTCATCCTGTCCCTCCCCCTCATAATAATGCGCCTGGGTCATGAACATCCTGTAATACAGGCCTTCCTTCCCCATCAGCTCCTCGTGAGTGCCCTCCTCGCAGACTGCCCCCCTGTTAAACACCATAATCCGGCTGCAGAATCTGCAGCTGGCAAGCCTGTGCGAAATAAACAGCACCGTCCTTCCGGCAGATATCCGTTCCATATTGCGGTAGATCTCATACTCCGCATTGGGAGACAGGGCAGCGGTAGGTTCATCCATGATCAGAAACGGGGCAGCCTTATAAAGCGCCCGGGCAATGGCAAGCTTCTGCTTCTCTCCGCCTGACAACTCGCTTCCCTCAGGATCCAGCTTTCTGGACACAGCACACTCCATCCCTTTAGGCATGGCCTCCACCGCCTCCCTGACCCCCGCTTCTTCCAGCGCCTGGTTGATCAGCCCCACGTCGGCTTCCGCTTCTGAAAATGTGATGTTCTCACGCACAGAATAGTCTGTCAGGAAATAGTCCTGGAATACTGGCGCAAACATGCGGCTCCGCTGTTCTTGGGACAGTTCTTCCAGATCCACACCGTTTACAAGGATTTTACCTTTTGTGGGACGGCAGAACCCCATCATCAGCTTGATAAAAGTGGTCTTTCCAGATCCATTCATCCCTACGATGGATACCCCGGAACCAGGATGTATAACTGTATTTATATCTTTCAATGCATAGTCTTCTCTGCCTGGATAACGATACCACACATGCTGGTATTCAATGACAAAGCCATTGTACCTTCCATCGAAAGTCCTCTCTGCTTCCCTCCCCTCCTCCTGCCCGCGTCTCTTCCTGGCAAAAATACAGTATTTTTCTATATACCGACTCTCCGCCCTGATATTGGCCACACTTCTTCCTATGGATGATACCATGCCGTTGAACTGCAGTATTGCCGCAGTAAACAGCGTGAATTCACTGACAGTTATACTGCCCTGCCAGAGGCGGTATGCTGCCCAGCCATATATAATAAAATGTTGGATGCCATTAAACAGGGAAGGAGCAAACTCCAGTTTTGCATAAGGCCAGGCATAGCCTCTCCCTATCTTCAAAAGCAGCCCTGTCGCTTCCTTCATCTTTCGCATCGTGTATTCCTGCATATTGTACAAACGCTGTTCCTTGGCATTTTTTGCATCTGTAAGCCCCCAGATGGTGTAATCGGCTTTTCTCTGGACAGGCACGAGGGCCTCCTGCTTTTTATAGAGTACATTTTCCAGCTGGGCGCTTGTACGGGAATTCACAAGCAGGGCAAGTACCGCAAGGAACAGGAAAAAAATGGATACTCTGGACAAAATGCCTATCAGACTGCAGAGAGAAACCATTGTCCCTGCAATCCCGATCAATGTGCTGACAATCACACCCACACTGCCCCTTTCAACGGACTGTTTTGCGAATGCAAGCTCATCCTGGGTATCTGACAGTTCCAGCTCCTCATAACGGATACAGGAGACTCCCTCGTCCATCTTCAGCTTCGTTTCCATGGCAATCTTTTCATTAGAATCCCATGTTTTCTTTTCCAGGATATTTTTAGAAAGCCTGACTGATAAACAAATGATCCCCCATAAAACCGCACAGAAAGCTGCATGCTCCGGATATAGATTCGGGTATAGATATGCAATGATCACAGCCGGAAATATAACGTCGGCTAATGTCAGCACTGTATCTGCAAAAGCCGCCATACCACGGTACAGATAGTACTTCTTTTCCGTTCTGTAAGCTAAATACAACGCATATTTCGCATTACCAAAAATCTGTTTTGCATTGTCCAATGATTTCATTTTCCACTCCCAAGGTACCCCATTTACGATAAATACTCTAAAATTATATCCGTCATTTCATTCATCTGTTCCATATCCCCCAGCCAATATACCGGTATTTCTGCTTCGGCTTTAATCCTCTCCTTTAGTTGTAGAAACCTTTCCTCATCCAGCGTTATCTGTGTTCCATATATCCCTGCGTAAATGTTCTGCACATCTGAAGGAAATACTGCCACTGCGGCCACCTTGCATTCTACAGCTGCTTCTATATACTTCACTGTCTGAAGAATATAGCTAATCTCATCATAGGGATTAATGCATAACACGACAATATCTGGCGACGTTCCCCATAAAAACGCAGTCTGCAGAAAAGTAAAATCGTTAACGTTTCCAAGCTCATAGGGTACCGTATTCGATTGACATCCGACTAGAATCAAATCGCTTTCTGATTGATCAAGATATCCCATTATATTGTTGATATAAGCAGCAAACAGGGCATATGAACTGTTTATCCTGGTGCCATACCCAAAATGACAGCAGGCATCCATCCCGTATAAATATGCTGTTGGTTCGCTGCCCAATTGTGATAAAGAATATCCCCGCTCCTTCAAAATATACCTCAAATATAGCTGAAGAGTGAATTTCCCCTGTTTCGAATTTGTCCCAAAGACGCCGACTACCGGCTTTGTAAACTTATAAAGCTTCCCAAAAGGCAAAAGCCGAAATTCTTCCAGACTACGCAGAGAAGGAGAAAAATAACGTGGGTTTTCCCCAAACATGTCATAATAATCATCAAAAGAATAGACATTTATTCCCCTCTGCAAGGCCTGATGAATCAATTCATGCGTCCTCGGAATCTTTTCGCCCAGGACATCCGTCATTTCCTTTGTATGCCCCAAAATCAAAGTGTCAATATTTTCCCAGTCAAGACTCTCAATATTTTCTATTACATGATTCTTTGTTCCCTTAATGTTCAAGATAGTATTTGTCGATGAATTAATCCTCGCAGAATATTTTGTATCGTATACACCTGCTATATGAAAAGACAGCTGCTCTTCAAACCTGATAAGACTGTGCATTTCTTTATTGAATGGATATATCGCTGCTCTTCGATATTGTCTGATATCCGGAACTATATTCTTTGCCCCATAATCTCCGAATTCCAATATGAATTTCGCCTTTTTTCTTAGATAATTACCTATGTCGACATTTGGGTTCCCTAATAAAGCCTTAGCCATAATACCAGTCACATGGGCACAGGCATAACTATTCCCGCCGGATATAGTATACCTCCCATCACTCCAGAATACCCTTTGTGTTTTTCCATATGCACATAAATTAATTTCTGAATTCACACAATAACCGATTTCTTCGGCATTACAGCAGCCATCATGCGCCACTACTCCCCAAACACATTCAAAAAAGGCCGGGTATGAAACAGCCCCGTTATTATCATATGCAGCTACCAGCTGCACTCCTTTTTGATGCAACTTGCTGCATAGTTCATACATTCTGCCTCTGTCTTGGAGAATATCCATGCCCAGACTCATATTAACAATCCTGCACTGTATATGCTTAAGCACATAAGATAAGGCAAAGCACAAACGCTCCTCATTAATTACCTGCGTCGGCGTCTCCATTATCTTAATGACGAAAATCCTTGCAGACGGAGCATGCTTATGGATGATGCCGCAGACGGCGGTCCCATGCCCAAACACATCACGCCAGTCCTCCGCAACCTCAAAATCCTTCTGCCCTTGAACTCCAATTCCGCCTAATATAACCTTCTGAAAACCCGGGTGGAATTGATTTGCACCTGAATCAATCACTACGACATCCGCTTCGATTCTATCTCCAGAAATGTTCATCTGTAATTGGAACAGTTTGTATGTTAAGATATTGCTCCCTTTCTTCGCAATTCTTCACCCCAAAGAATAACTTTTCTTCACTAAAACTTATATTTATATTACTACAAAAAAATATCCAAGGATTTCTATCGCATATTTTTCTATATTTAAAATAACATGGTTGTTCAAAACAATCTAATAATTCGCATAACACATTTGCACTGCCGTCTTCATTTACATGATAATGTACCTCATATTTACTTTCCATTTATACACCTTCCTTATACTTTTCCATCTCTTTCCTGTCGAGCACACATCTCACGAATGAACAGCTGCGGGCTGTGGGCTATACCACTGCGCCTGCGTAAACCACAACTGCGCATAAATCCCTCCTGCATCCACAAGTTCTTTATGCGTCCCGCATTCCGACAGGCTCCCTGATCCATCACCAGAATTCTGTCCGAATTCCGGCAGCTTGCCATACTAATTCACCTTAAGTTTGAACTGATTCTTAAGAGTTGAAAGTAAGTACATTATAGTCCTCACTCACTCCCCCTGCCACTATCTAAACAGAATTTTTCAGGTTTCCTTTTATGTTAAACCCTTGTGTTTTATACTGCACCATAATATAATAGAATAGAATACAAATATGTCTGAACGGAGGGAATGTCCATGCCAGTACATAACGCCAACCTGCTCATCAGAGACGCCCGGATAAAAGCTGGCCTCACCCAGGAACAGCTTTCTGAGGGCATCTGCACCCCTCAGGCGCTCTCCAGAATTGAGACCGGAATGGCAAACGTAAGCCATGTCACTTTTCAGGCGCTTATGGAGCGTGCTGGGGCACAGTATGGACGTTTTCCTGTCTTCAACAGCCGGGACGGGTTTGAATGTTTCTATGGGCTTAAGCGTGTCCGCCTCTATCTGGATGCCTGGCAGCTGCTTTCTGCCTATGATGAGCTTGATAAAATAGAAAAAAAGAACTGGGCTGACAACAGGTTGTATTATCAGGAATGGCTGCTGCTTCACTGCAGGCTCCAATTCCTCTCCGGCCGCTGCTCCCACCAGCTAAACTACGACACCCTCCTGGATACGCTGCACATAACCAGACCGAATATTGATTTGTCAGATTTCCGCGAATGCCTCCTGTCCCAGAATGAAATCCAGATTCTAACCTTAATCGCTCAGGAAGCGCTATATCTGGATATGCCGTCGCTTTGTCGTCAGATCAGTGTTCAGTTAATTAGCTGCTTGGAAAGCAGCACATTTGCTCTTATTGAGAAGGAACGGATGCTGGCAGATGTTGCCATTGTCGATACAAAATACCTGATTGGGATGGAAGATTACAGCACCGCTTTGGAATTGGCTGACTCCAGCCGTAAAAAAGCTGCCGTAAATGCCTATGATGCACCCTTAATCGAGTTAACCTTTCTCACCGGATTATGCTGCCATTATTTAAAGGAATATAATTTGGCAGACATCCATATAAAGGCAGCTTTCTATTCTGCCCAGGCAATAGAAAGCTGCTATGCTACATTGTGCCGGGATTTCCTGAGAGCAAAGACCGATTATCGGATCACCGGCAGTATGATGGACTTTCCAACGGTTCCCCTGACTGCATATCCTGCCAGGGTTTTTCAGGATTCTGTCAAGGTAACCGACGGACTTTACGAGACAAACACCGATAGTCCCTACACCCTGGGCAATCTGATACAGGATCTGCGGCTGGAACAGAAAGTCAGCCAGCAGTCTCTCTGCCATGGATTATGCAGTAAATCCAAGCTATCCAAAATAGAGAATAATATACTGCAGCCTGATGTCTCTCTTGTAGCCGCGCTATTGCAGCGCCTGGGCTTATCCGGCAAAATTTTCCCTTATTGGGGGAATCAAACGGATGCTGAATTTAATGATTTGTATTTTAAAACAGTGCATCATCGAGTTATACCAAACGAAATATTGATAAAGCAATATAACAAATTAGAAAATTTGATTAGTCCGAATGATATTTTATACTATCAGGAATATCTCACTCTTAGAGCGCTCCGTTTAGACTCTCCTGATGAGAAAATCCACAGTCTTACCGAAGCCCTGCTCCTTACACTGCCCGGTTTTGACATACACCAAATCTGTAACTATCGGCTGACTTGCGAAGAACTATCCATCCTCAGCAATATCGCCCATGAATACAGACATACCAGAGACTCTCATCTAAGCTCCCTTTACTTTCTGCAGATACTGGCCTATGTCCAAAAAACAAAGCCGGATATCTTATTACTGGCCAAATTTCTGCCTATTACTGGCTTCATGTACTGTCGCAGTCTGTACATTTTGAAGTTCTATCAGGAAACTGCGGCACTTCCTGCTTCACTTGATATGAATATTATGAAATACTATATCAACAGTTACGGTACCTTCCTGTTTTGTTATTCTCAGGCTCTGGGGGAATGCGCCTGCCTGGAAGAAGCCCGCACGGCAGCAATACAATCATATGCTATCAGCATATTAACAGAACGTCCCCAAAACGCTTCTGCCCTGAAGCAGTACTTTCATGATGATTTTGACATCGAATTAGATTATTAATCCGTAATCTATAGTTTCCTTTCTTCCGTATGAATGGAGGCTTTATTCTGTCATCTTCTACGCTTCCGCCTACTCTATTCGTTCCAATATAGCTGGGGAATTTGCTTTTTCATTCAGCAATAATTTGAATATCATCTTCATCCACCAAATCCCCGCAGGGCATAATATCGTCATCCTCGCCATTACCAGCCCCCGGCTGTTCGCTTCCGACATCCGTCTCTCCCATCAGGCTTCCTGCTGCCCCGGCATCCGTGGAAGGCATAGCCGCCGACATAAACAGCAATCCCACAATCAGCGCCTCTGTCAAAATTTTCTTCAATCTGTTTCTAAATTTCATTCCCACTGTGTGCATCTCCTTTGTAATCAATTTTATGCGGAACATCCCCCGCTTCTTTGCCCCATGCCTATGCCAAACCGTCACGGGCAGCCTGTCAGGTCTTCTGCTTTGGCGCAGCCTGTTTTCACCATCAGCGTGCAACTGTCTTATCTGCCGGCTCCGTCACTTGCAGAAGGCCGTTCTTTCTGCCCTGAATCGATGTTTCTTTTTTATATTATAGCACTGAAATGACCCTCCAAAAATATACTGATCGGAATTTTTCAGGTTTCCATTCAGGTTGAATCAAATAGTCTGAAAGCCAATCCGCACCACAAAGAGATCCGCATCCGTCTCCCAGCCGAATTCCCCGCCGCAGGCCTCCGTAAAGCTCTGGGCAATGGACAGCCCCAGCCCGCTGCCGCCGTCCGTGCGGCTCCTGTCTCCCCGGGCAAAGCGCTCCGCAAAATCCTTCCCCTTCTCCAGCTCCTGGGAGGAAGTGTTCTTCACACTGGCAACCGCCATTCTTCCGTCTCTCCGCAGGCTCACATACACCCGTGAGCCCTCCAGCGAATACTGAATCGCATTCTGGAACAGATTCTGGAACACCCGGTACATCCGCTGCCCGTCCGCCCGGATCATCACAGCCTCCTCCGGAATCTCCGTCCGGAAGACCACAGGACTCCTCCCGATCTCTTCCTCCATATCCGCCAGTGTCTGGCGCAGAAGCTTGCCGAAATCCAGCTCCTCCATCTGCATGGGCAGCTCCCCGGAGGCGGCCTTGCTCACCGCAAACACATCCTGCACCATATTTTTCAGCCGCTGGGACTTCTCGTCCAGAATCGCCACGTACTCCTTCACATGCTCCGGCAGTCCCTCCTCCTGCTTTAAGAACTGCACATAGCTGATAATGGAAGTCAGGGGCGTCTTAATATCGTGGGACACATTGGCGATGAGCTCCACCTTCATCCGCTCGCTCTTCATCTGCTCGTCCACAGCCTTCTCCATGCCGCAGCGGATATCCTCCATCTGCTCCATGATACTTTCCAGGTCGTGTCCCGCAAACTGCCCGCCGAAATCCTTATAATTGCCGTCGCGGATTTCCCCCACGCACTTGGCCAGCTCTTCCAGATCCCTTGCAGTCTCCATATTCTTCTTCCCTGCCAGATATGCTGCCAGGATAAACAGGAACACTCCCAGGACGGCCGCAGCCCCTATCCCCCAGATCCCCCGGGCATTCCCGTACCCCCTGCGGCCATAGACCGCCAGCGCGAACATCATGATTCCAAATACCGCCGCACATAGGAACACCGCCAGATTCCTTGCAGCCATCCGCTTCGACAGAGGGCGGTTCAAATTTCCGGAAGAGAAAGTCCGGTACAGCCGGGCAATCAATCCGTTTTTCCAGATCCTCTTGTTATATTTCAGATCCTTCCAGAGGAAGAAAAGGCTCCAGAAGCACAGAAGGATAAGAAGCGTCGGCAAAGCTTCCAGGATCTCCCTTCCCCAGACGGACAGCCCTTCCATGGTGTAATATTCCGGGAAAGCATATTCCCATTCTCCCCACAGGTAATAGGAAGCCCTTCGTATATAGTAAAGAATCCCAAAAAACAGACCGCAGAAGTACAGCGCCTTGCACTCTACCCAGATTTTTCCCAGAAAACGGGCAATTCCTGCTTCCGCCTCCCGCCTGTTCTTCCTGCATATGGCCGACAAGAGCAGAAGTATCAGCCCCAGAGTCAGGCATACCATATCCATGAGAAGAACCTTCCGGGACGATGCCGTATTATAGTTCATCCAGTACAGGGTGTTGTCGTACTGCCTGCTGCCCCCGTTTTCATAGGCGCCTTTCACATACAGGAAGGGGTCCTTTGCCACAGCCATGCAGACCGTCACATTCTTCAGATTTTCATCCGCGGGGAAATTGCGGTATCCGGGCACATACCAGGCGCCCGTCCCGTCCTCCTCCCGGTAATAGCCGTCCCCGTAGACATCCTCTTCCTTCCCGTCCTTCCATATCCTCACCTTTTCCCCGTCAAAATACAGAAGGAAGTTGTAACCCTCCGGGGCGGCTGCCATTCCGTTCTCCGCAGACAGTTCGGCATTGGCGTACAGTACCTTTCCGTCCCTGGAAACGCTGTAGAGCAGATTCTGATCCCCTTTGATCAGATCGTGATATTTCCGGGCGATTTTCTCATTTGCCTTCTCAATGCCCTCCTGTTTCCCGGCTTCTGTCTCCGGCAGTGTACTTGCTTCCGCTTCCGCCTCTGCACGGTCAGCCCGCAGTCCCATTCGATAAGACTCCAGTTCCTCACGGAAGGCTCCTATTTCTTCCCGGAGACTTTCCAGCTCCTTCCCGGCGTTTTCCCCGCTCTCAGCCGTCAGCCCCGCCAGTATGTTGCTGTATACATCCCACATCTCCCCTATACCGTCCAGAGTCTCCGACAGGGAATCTATATACTGCTCCTGCGCATAGCGGTAATTCTCCCATTCCCACTGCGCATCATCGTCATAACCGCCGTCTTCATAATAGCGGAAGCCGTCATACCATTCATACCCTCCGTAATTATAAAAGGTATAGGATGTACCGTCCCCGTATGTGCTCACAGACCCAAGCGCCCCTCCCGATGCCATAATCAGAAGGTTTTCCAGACGCCCCGCTATATAGGACCGGAACCTTCCGCTGCGCTGATAATCGTCCTCCAGCAGCTTTCCCACCTGCCAGAATCTGACACTGCCGGGTTTGTTTTTTAAAATCCCCGCAAAGCCGCCGATCGCCAGGCTCACGCCCAGAAAGAAAATGATAAAACTAATTGCCTTTTTCCTGTTTTTCCATTTTGTATCCAATGCCCCACACCACCTTTATATATTCTGGCTCCTTCGGATTCAGTTCCAGCTTCTCCCGGATGCGCCGGATATGCACCATAACCGTGCTCTCCGACGCAAAGGCTTCCTCCTCCCACACCCGTCGGTAAATCTCTTCTGCCGGAAATACTCTGCCAAGATTATGCATGAAGAGCTCCACAATTTTGGTCTCCGTGGCAGTAAGCTTCACCGGTTCTCCGTCCGCATACAGGATTTTCTCATCCGTCCGGTAGGCCAGGCGGCCGTTTCTGATCTCACCGCCTCTGCTGCCTGTGTGGATATCCCCCAGGCTGGTGTATCTGCGCAGATGGCTTTTCACCCGGGCGGCCAGTTCCTGGGGATTATAGGGCTTGGCCACATAATCGTCCGCCCCCATGGAAAGCCCCAGCACCTTGTCGCTGTCCTCGCTTTTGGCACTCAAGATGATCACGGGAATATTCTGCTTTTCCCTGATACGCATCAGCGCGGAGAGTCCGTCCAGCTTCGGCATCATCACATCGATGAGCACCAGGCGGACCGGCTGTGTGGCAAGAATCTCCAGAGCCTGCTTCCCGTCATAGGCCTTCAGCACCCTGTATCCCTCGCCCTCCAGCAAAATGCCGATGGCCCTCACGATCTCCCTGTCATCATCCACTACCAGTACGCACTCTCCCATTTCCCTGTTCCCGCCTTTCCCTGCTTTCCTAATACCCTTTTCCCGGCCGCCTCCGCATGACCATTCTTCATGGGATTCGTACCGCGCAGCCGGTCCTTATCGCCCCGTCCTGCGCGGCTGTCTCTCTGCCTGAAGCTGCATGCCGAACCGTATCCTTTGAGCTGAAGTAAGTCTATCACAGCTTTTTTACAAATTTGCCGGGGTATTTCTTACAAATTTCTTACAGCCCGCCGGCTGCCGAACCGGCCCTGTACCTCTCTTCTACGATTCCACAGCAAAGCGGATATGTCAAGTAAAATGTGGTTCTTTCCGTACTTTTACTGAAATGACAGCCTTTTCCGTCTGACAGACATGGCATTCTGGAATATTTTGGTTCAAAAGAGCTGTGAAAGCAACAGACAATGGAAAAACCTGAAAAGAACATCTGCGGCTGTTCTGAGGAATCCCTGTAAAAAGAAAAAGGGAATTCCGTCGAATTTTCGGATATTATGAAAAAGTCAATGACAATATCTCTCGTCTGTGATATGATGGATACAGTCTTTGAAAGGAGGTACCTCATTATGGCATTGACACCAGATGATCTGCTGGCAATTTCGCAATTATTGGATGTAAAATTGAAAGCAGAGATACAGCCGATAAAAAATGAACTGCAAGCCGTCAAGACCGAAATACAATCCGTTAAAGCCGAACTTCGGGCCGAAATACAAGCTGTTAAAGCTGAACTTCATGCTGAAATACAAGCTGTCAGATCTGAGCTCCAGGCTCAGATGCAGGAGATGCAGGCTCAAATACAGGAACTGCGGGCTCAGATGCAGGAGATGCAGGCTCAGATACAGGAGATGCAGGCTCAGATACAGGAACTGCGGGCTCAGATGCAGGAGATGCAGGCTCAGATGCAGAAGATGCGGGCTCAGATACAGGAACTGCAGGCTCAGATGCAGGAGATGCAGGCCGAATCACTTCAGATGAAACTGTTCCAGGAAAATGTAATGATGCCTCGATTGCGCACAATCGAAGCCTGCTACCTCTCAACCTACGAAAAATACAAGAATTCCGCAGAGGGCTATGAAGCGCTGCAGGCTGACAATGAGCTCATGAAGCAAGTCATTATGGAACATAGCGCACAGCTCCAGAAGCTGGCATAAGCGCCGAAAACCGCATCCAGGGTTTATCCCCGTGATGCGGTTTTGCTTTGGAAAATTGCCGCGCCTATCCCTTCACCGCTCCCGCCGTCATGCCGTTCACCATGAACCGGACCAGGCAGAAATAGAGGATGACGATGGGCACCGCAATGAACACGGCTCCCGCCGCGAAGCGGGCAAATTCCGTTTCCCCCAGGCTCATGAGCCCTACGGCCACGGTGTACAGATCCTTCTCCTTTAAAAGAAGCTTCGGGAGGATGAAGTCGCTCCAGGGAAAGGTGAAGCTGGTCAGCGCTGTGTAGACGATGATGGGCATGGAAATGGGCAGGTTGATCCTTGTAAATACCTGAAAGTTGGTGGCCCCGTCGATGCGCGCCGCCTCGTCGATGGAGGCGGGGATCGTGTCAAAGAATCCTTTCTGTGTCAGGTAGCCCATGGGCGCGTTTGCGCTGTAAATCAAGATCAGCCCCCATACATTATTGATCAGCCCGAACTGGGTCATGATAATATACACCGCAATCATCCCCATGAAGGATGGGAACATTCCCAGAAGCAGCGTGGTCTTCATCATGGTCTTTCTGGCTCCGAACTGAAAGCGGGACATGGTGTAAGCTGTCAGAATCGTCAGGAATGTCCCCGCCAGGCAGCTCATAACTGCAATAAACAGAGTGTTTCGAAACCACCTGGGATAATTGTACATGGCCGTGTCCGTAAACAGCGCCCTGAAGGTATCCAGACTGTATGCTCCAGGGAAAAATCCTTCAAAGGAATAGATGGAGCCCGACTTGCTGAAGGAAGCCAGAATCAGCCACAGGCATGGAAAGAAGAAGAGGAAGCACACCGCAATCAGAATCAGATAAGTGACACAGGTGTCAGCTGTTCTCGAAAATTTTCTCTTTTTCATCGGAAAGTGTCCTCCTCCCTGTAGGATGAACTCCTGGTATAAATCACCAGGGAAATCAGCGAAGTAATCCCGAAGATCACAAGGCTGATAGCGGCGCCGATATTATAGTAATTATTGCTGATGGACAGATTGTAAAGCCAGTTTATCAGCAGATCCGTGTCGCTGGCCAGAAAATACCCGTCTATGTACAGCCCGCCCCTCAGAAAGTAAAATACGCCGAAATTGTTGAAATTCCCGATAAACTGCCCCAGCAGTACGGGGGTGGTGGAGAACAGTACAAAGGGCAGTGTAATGCGCCGAAACTGCTGCCACGGACTCGCGCCGTCGATTCTGGCCGCCTCTGTCAGCGTCATATCCCGATTGGACAGAATTCCCGTGGCCAGCAGCATGATGGAGGGAATACTGACCCAGGCGTTGACCCCGAATCCGATCAGTCTGGCAATCCACTTTGCATCGATGTCCAGAAAACCCACAGCCCTGTACCCTGCGGCCGTAATCAGCTGGTTGATGGGACCGCCGTAAGAGAACATAAACTTAAATCCCAGAAGCGTGATAAAGCCCGGAACCGCGTAAGCCAGGATGGGAAATGCCCTCCAGAACACCTTCCCCTTGACACAGTCCTTGTTCAGCAGAAGCGCCAGCCCCAGCCCTGCAAAATAGTTCAGGGCTGTGGAGCAGACCGCCCAGAGCAGATTCCATGCCAGAATCCTCCCGAAGGTAGGCGCGAACTGGGACAGCGTGGTGATCTGCACGAAATTGTCCAGGCCCACCCAGTCCACCAGCTTCGGCGGCACGATATTTCCCCCGTAATTGGTAAAGGCAATGGCTATCATGAAAAGGATGGGGAGAATATTAAACACACAGACTCCCAAAACCGGAAGAAACAATACCGTCTTGTAAAACTTTCTGTCCAGCAGCTGCTTAACATCCTCCCGGAAGGTGGCCGGACGGCCTCCCCTCTCCGTCCGTCTCTGGGTCTCCCGGGCGTCCCGCACATTGGACACATGCACCGCTGCCAGGAGCAGAAGCGCAATCACCGCAAGGATTCCCATGAGCAGCATCACCACGGAATTATCCCCCTGTATTCCCAGCCAGGTGTCCGCCTCCCGGGTTCCCAGAGTGAACAGTCCCGCCAGATCCGCCCCGCCCCGGCGTATGAAGTAAGCGACACCTAAAGCCAGCACTGCCAGATAAAGCAGCCCCTTCCCGATCTGTCCGTACATAAGCTGTCCCAGGCCCATGAGGCACATGCTGGCTTTCACGTTTTTATTGGGCGCTTTCTTAATCGGCGCCTTCTCAGTTGGCGCTTTTTTAGTTGACATATTTTTATCTGCACTCTTCATATGGGTTCTCATGCCTTTCTGAAATACGTCTGTTTCTGTCGATCAGTTCCCGGCAGTCTTTTTCATCAGCCTCCTCCCGGCAACCGACTTCCGGCAGACTGTTCCTGCCAGTTACTCCCATCCGTTGATTTCTGACAGCCTGCTCTCTCGGTTTTGCCCCAGTCTGTCCGTCTCCGCTGCCTGCCTTCAGTCAGTCTGTCCCTGCCAGTGTATGAATGGCGTCATAAATCTGGGCGTCCACGGCAGCCAGGCCGTCCTTAATCTCCTGCAGCGTTTTATACTTTTTCTCCGCCTCCGGCCGGAATGCGTCCTTTGCCAGGTCCTCGAAGAAGGTCCGGCCCGGCGTCCAAACCTGCTCCACGGCACGGATGGACGGCATTACCACTATATTGCCTGCATCCAGATTATTGTACATGATCTCGGATACGCCGCCCACGGCCTGCGCCACATCGTTTCTTGCGGGCACAATGCCCAACAGCTCGTTTCTGCGCAGCATCATATCGTAGCTCACCGCAAACTCCACAAAAGCCAGACAGGCATTGGGTGCCTTTGTGTATGCGCTGATGGCATAACCGTTGACGCCGCCCATGGCCTTCAGGGGAATCAGCTCCGGATTCTCTTCCGTCAGGTCTCCGCTGGCCGGCAGCTTCGGCACCTGTGTAATCACCAGATTTTCCTCCGCCAGCGCCTGCGCCTGAGCCTCATCCATCCCCTCCGCCTGATAGGCCAGCCGGAGTTCCTTTAAAAACAGGGTATATACATCCGGAGTTGTCATTGTGGCAAAGTAAGTACCGTCCGCAAGCCTGCTGTAAGCGCCCACCGTAATCGAATCGTCAATGCAGCCCTCGTTCATCAGCGCCGCCTGCTGCAGGAGCACATTTGCACCAATCTCCGCGTTGCCGGCGGAAAAGCCGATATCGTCCGGGTTGGTGTTATTATCCCCAAACACATAGCCTCCGTAGGAGAAGAGAAACCCGGAAGAAAAATAGACGTCATAGAGAGAGCGCATGTATCCGAAATGCCCGTCGTTTTTCGCCGCAATCTCCTGGGAATATTTGTACATATCGTTCCAGTTTTCCACCATGTCCGGGATCTTATTGCCGTTCTTGTCCCATGTGGTCTCCCAGTCCTCCGGCAGCAGGTCCTTGCGGTAATACAGCATGGAGGACTGAACGTTTACAGGTACTCCCATGTAATACCGGACGCCGTTTACGGTGGCCTGGTAAGCGTTCCAGGCATTTTCCGTAATCTGCGGGAAGCACTCCATGCTCTCCGCCGGAATGGGGTAGATATGCTTTCCCTCCACATATTTCATCAGCACGTCATTGGCCTGATAAAGCACATCCGGGCCGTATCCGTAAGGGCCGTCGTCAGCCAGATTGCTGTACTGGTCCATATTGGCGTCCACCGCCACGATACCGTACTCGGCATATTCCGCATTGAAAGCATCGATCAGCTCCTGAAAATATCCCTGTTCGATGGCTGTATCGTTCTCCAGCACGCGGATGGTGACATTGCGCTCCAGCTCTCCGCTGTAGATGCCGCTCAAGTCCACGCCGGCGTTCTCCTTTTCACCGCCTGCGTCCGGTCCGCTTCCTTCCGTTCCCGTCTGCTGTCCCGTTCCCTCCGCCCCCTCACTGCCGCAGCCGCAGAACAGTCCGGCGCATAAGACACCTGTCATCAAAAGCGCTGTCAATTTCTTTCTCATCCTTATTCCTCCTCCGGAATCCTGTTTCTGAATATCACAAAGCCCTCCGGGCCGATCTTCCCGCGGCCATAACCGTTTTGTGCCGCAATCGGTCCCTCCGCCGCCAGCGGAAGGCTTTCGTCTCTGCGGTTGCAGTACAGCGTCAATTCTCCGCTGCGGTCAAACCGCTTCAGTATGAACAGGCCATTCCCGGCGTGCATCCGGATCTCGCCGGTCTGCAGGATACGCTCTTCCCGCAATTCCATGAGAGCTTTCAGCTTCTCCATGTACGCCGCATCCCAATGAGCCTGCTCCCAGTCAAAGCACCTCCGGTTGTCCGGGTCGTACCCGCCCTCCAGAGGCAGCTCCGTGCCGTAGTAAACGCATGGCGCTCCGGGAAACATCACCATCACCGCCGCCGCAGACAGCAGCCTGTCCCTGTCGCCCCCCACACTGGTATAGAATCGATCCGTGTCATGGGAATCCAGCAGGTTCAGCATCATACGGTTGACCTGATCCGTATTCCTCATGAGAAGAGCGCTGAGCTTTTGCGCGAACCCTTCCGCGTCAAGATTCCCGAAGGCATAATAGTCCAGACAGGCCTTGGTAAAGGCATAGTTCATTATGCCGTCATACTGGTCTCCCTGCAGAAAGGGTCTGGCGTCATGCCAGTTTTCCCCGATGATAACGCAGTCCGGTTTCGCCTCTTTCACCCTTTTGCGAAACAGCCGCCAGAAGTCATGGGACACCTCGTCGGACACATCCAGACGCCAGCCGTCTATATTATACTCCGTAATCCAGGATACCGCCACCTCCAGCAGGAATTCCTGCACCTTCGGATTGGATGTATTAAACTTGGGCATATAATCACAGTAGGCAAATACCTCATAATTCAGCGGGCTCTTCTCCGGCTTATCCCCACGGATGAGAAACCAGTCATAATAGGGCGACTGTCTTCCCTTCCGGATCACATCCTGAAACTGGGCAAGGTTTTCGCTGCAATGGTTAAAAACGGCGTCCAGTACTACCCTGATGCCTCGTCCATGCGCCTCCTCCACCAGTCTGGCGAAATCCGCATTTGTGCCGAAGTCAGCGTCAATGGCATGATAATCCGAAATATCGTATTTATGGTTGGAAATGGATTGAAAAACCGGAGTCAGATACAGTGCATTCACCCCAAGCCCCTTAATGTAGTCCAGCTTTTGGGTGATGCCGGGAAGATCTCCCCCCGCAAAGCTCTTGGGATGGGGCTTCTCTCCCCATTTCATGTTGACATATCCGTCATTTTTCTCATTCCGCCCCCTGCAGAAGCGCTCTACAAAGATTTCATAGAATACCGCGCTCCTCATCCAGGGCACTTCCCTGTGTATATCCGCCGAATTAATAAAGGGAAGCTGGAAAAAGTTAAAATAGGCCAGAGAAAAATTATAGGTTTCGCTCAGTCCGTCCTCCGAATAATACTGTTCCTTCCCATTTGCAATCAATCTGAATACATAGCTGAGCCGCGGATCCTCCAGCTCCAGCTTCGTCTCGTACCAGGCGAACAGCCTGTCTTCATACTTCCGCTCCATCCTCCCGCTGAGCCGGCGCGTCTGAATGGCATACTTGTTCTCATATACCACCCATACCCCATCAATCGAATCCCGCCTGTCTGTCCGCAGCCGCAGCACAACTTCTCTCTCTGAGACCGGAAAACAGTATTGAGAATCCGGAATATGTAAAATTCCCTGTTCGTTCATATTCTATCCGTCCTGCTATTCTAATAATCTGACACATTTCATTGACAAAAAAGCATCCACAGTATATAAATAAGTTATGAGCAAAAAATACACCATTCGAGATATCGCCAGACAGGCAGGTGTCTCCGTAGCAACCGTATCTTATGTAATAAATCACCGGGATGACCAGCGCATCAGTGAAGAGACAAAGCGGAAGGTATGGCAGATCGTCAATCTGCTTGATTACAGACCGAACACCTCCGCCAAATCTCTGGCCACCAGCAGAACCTGCAACGTAGCCCTGTACCTGACCCGCGAAGAATGCATATACAAGCGCTGTGAGCAGATGATCGTTGCCGAAGAGCTGGCAGCCGTTCTCCATGCCCACGGCTATCGTCTGTTGCTGCAGCCTTCGGACGAAGTGGTTCAGGTGGATTACGCGGACGCCATCCTCTGCTATGACACCAATGCGGATTTCTTCCGCGCAGTGGGCGACAAAAACCTGATTCCGTTAATCTCCATCGACAGCCTCATTACGGTGCCGCCGGATATCTTTTTCCAGATCTGCACCGATTACAAGTCAGTGAAGGCCCGGGCGGATGCCTGTTTCGGCAGCGGCTGCTATACATACCTGTGCCTCGCCCCCAACAACGGGGACATCAGGACACTGATCCTGAAGACCTTCCCCCATGTGCATTTCATTTCCGGAGAAGAAAATGCGGAGGATGAAAAGGCCCTCCCGGGCAACATAGCCTACAGCCAGAGATCCCTGGCCTGCCTGGCAGGCGGAGAAGCCCTTTTTGCCTCCTGCGGTCTGCAGGAGAAGCTGGAAAAGGTCTTCTCCTGTATGGAGCTTGCCATCAACCGTGTTCCCGACTGCTGCCATACGGTCTTTGTCTGATCAGTCGGCTGTTCGGCTGCTTCCATGCTGGCTTTGTCTGTTCAGACGGCTGTTCGGCTGCTTCCGCACTGGTTTCGGCTGTTCAGACGGCTGTTCGGCTGCTTCCGTGCTGTCTTTGTCTGTTCGGCCGCATTCCTGGCTGCTGCTATTCCGGCCTTCTCTGTTCAGATGCCTTTTCCGTTGCTTCCATTCCGGCCTTTTGCCCGCCGTGAAAATGGCTTTTATTTTGCTTCAAATCCCACTGTCAGTTGGGCGGATGCGGGGTCGTAGGTAAATGTATAGGTACCCGCCTCCTTTGTCACAATATTGTAGCTCTCCGTTCCATCCACAAAGGCCAGAGAAGCCTCATCCGTAATATTGCTGTAACGAACATATTCATTTCCTGTGGCGGAGCTTCCGTCTGCCCCGGTGACCAGCGTGGTGAGCAGGAACTCGTCCCCCTTCTCCAGATCGATTACCAGAGTATGAATTCCGTTTTCTTCCTTAAAAGTATACTCCTCGTCATATTTATCCTGCCATTCGGTGACAATCGCACCCTTGATGTAGTAAGTGGTTGTCAGTTCCTCCACCTCCGCCTGCATCTCTCCATTGTAGGTAAAGCGGATGGTATCATAGGGATTGGAGTTGTAATTTTCCTTGGTCTCCTCCGTGTAATAGCTGTTCTCCGTATCATACACATCGGCGCCGGGATAGGTGGTCAGAGTAAAGGTGTAATTTCCATCCTTCAGGCACTTGATATTCGCTTTCTTTGTGCTGTCGGAAAGCCCGCCGGATACACTGAAATAGGTGGTTCCGTCCGCATCCGTAGTCTCCAGGTAACCGCCGCCCCGCTGGTTGCTCCATGACGTGTCGATGGCAAACTGGAACTCATCTCCCTCGCAGAGGTCAAGCGTAATCGTATAGACATTTTCTCCCTCCGCCCTGGTCATGTAATGCTCCTCATCCAGTACCTTTCCCCAGCTGGAAACCGCCAGCAGAGGGCTCTTGCCGCTGCCCAGAATGGCAAAGGTTCTGGTATCCTCCACCGCTTCCATGAATCCTGCAAAGACTGAGATGTCCTCTGTGACAGGCTGTGAGAAATCAAATTCATGGCCCAGGGACGGGGTTGCAAACCAGCCCATGAATACCTGCCCCTCCTTCTCGGGCGTGTACTCCGTGGGGGAAGCGCCTTCTGCCACCTCTTCCTCGGACAGGACCGTGGTTCCGTCCGCATCGTAAAAGGTTACCTTGAAAGACTTTGTCTCGCCATCCTGTCCGGTACTGTCCCCGCTTTCCTGCCCCACGGAATCACTGCCCTGCCCCGTTGCGCCGCTTCCGTCATTTCCCGTATCCCCGCAGGCCGCAAGCGCAAGCGTCATAACCGCCGCCAGTATCATACTCAATACTTTTTTCTTCATCCTTGTTCTCCTCCTTTAGAAATAATTACCGCTATTGCTTAACCAGTTAAGCAAATATGTAAAAAATATTGGTTCCGCCCTTGCTTAACCAGTTAAGCAAATTATAATAGAAATACCCGCAGATGTCAATTTCATTAATCCACAAAAGCGGGCATTCAAATTTAGTGAAATTATACAAATATATTATTCTGCGATTGAAAAAGAACCGATACAATGCTACACTTAATAGGACACCAGAAAAACAGGAGGAACACAATGCCGATTCTCAATCAGCCCTTTCAGGGACAACTGGGTGAAATAATCAAAGCCGAACTGTCCGGTAACTATCAGTCCCTCACAATTTTCTCAGCATTTGCCAAAAACAGCGGGGTATTACGCCTGAAAGAATCCTTAGAGAAGTTCCGGTCTCTGGGCGGAAGGATAAGAGCATTTATAGGAATCGACCTTGACGGCACGTCGTATGAGGCTCTTTTAAATCTCCTTGCCCTATGTGATGAGCTATATGTGATTCATTCAGAAAGCTTTTCTACTACCTATCACAGCAAAATCTATCTGTTGAAAAATGCAGAAAAAGCATGGTGCGCGATTGGCTCCAACAATCTTACCGGAGGCGGGCTTTGGACTAATTTTGAAAGCTGTTCCATTCAGACCTTTCAGCTCCCGGCTCAGAATCATGAGCTTGATAATATATATTCCGTTATGGATAGATATACCGATCCCCATTATTCCTGTTCTGCCAGGATTACTTGTGTTAATGATATCAATGCTCTTTTAGATGCCAATTATATTTCAAAGGAAGTCGCTCAAAGGATCCACAATATTGCAAAGAGAGTATCTCAGAAAAATAGTCTGAAAAAGAATCCTCTGTTTGGCACAGAGAGTATTTCCATGCCTGTTGTTCTCACTGCCCAAAAGCCCCATGCCGTATTTTCAAGGCCAACCGAGCCTTTGGTCGACATTACAGTTACACCCGCTCCTGCTTTTACAAACGAACAATTCTGGTTTGAAATGCGAAAATCCACCGGCGGCTCCCGAAATATTCTTGATTTATCTAAATTAGGACAAATCGAAGCCGGCTC
The DNA here is from genome assembly GCA_910589035.1 of uncultured Acetatifactor sp. Classification (GTDB taxonomy): domain Bacteria; phylum Bacillota; class Clostridia; order Lachnospirales; family Lachnospiraceae; genus Acetatifactor. The sequence continues at coordinate 41,166 of CAJUSI010000076.1, forward strand.
TGTGACCGGTACGCCTTATGAATATACAGATCCAGCCCGTATGTACGGCGGTATCAAATTCTTTGACATCGATCCGGAAGATACTTCCCACGAAAAAAATATCACTATCAATTATCTTGGCCGGGATTATTATCCATCCACAATTAAGTTTGTTCCAAATAACGGAAGCTGGCGCATTCAATTAAAAGGATCTCCCAATGATGGTTCCGACGAGTTGTCCAGATATGGTAATCGGGGCGATTTTGTATACAAAATACTTGTATTTGAAAAAATCAATACAAATTATTATGTTCTTTCCATTTTAAATGATAGTGAACTTGATAAAATAAAAGCTCTCAGCCGGGTATGGGCCCGTAACGGCAGCGGAGCATCCTCCAAGGCATATGGAATGTTATAATCCCTGAGCAAATGGAAATCCTAAAAAAACATTTCAACTTCCTCTTCCGAATAATATTTTTTGAATGTCAATGCAATTTTTTTTAAAGATTCTTCGTTTATGGAATATAAAAAAGCTGTCAATTGATCAATTTCCGCAATTATCTGTTTTCTTGATGTCCCACTGTCCAGGGCATAGGTCTCTATGCCCTCAAACAAATCCTTTAGTCTGAAATCAGAGAAATATAATTGCTTCAGTCTTGAATTAATATGCGTTTCCACGGACGCAGTTTTCCCCATAAAGTCAAGCTCCTCATAAAAAGCTTCTTCTTCGGGAACCGGAATCTGCCGGATTATAGTCTGGGTAAGGTCCAGCCCCACCATTTTCAATCTTACTATATAATCAAAAATAATGGAATTAAAAAGTGATAATATATGGAGCATTTCCTTTCTGCCAGACTGAAGCAGCTGTATGGACTGGCATGCAGGAACAAGAGGCAGCATCGTCGCCAGCATTGTCCTCCTGTTTGTAGCAGATGTAAGACTTCTCCAGGCAACCACATATGTTCCGTCAAATCTCTTTGACAGGCTTTCCCACACATCCTTTTTGATATAGAACCTTGCCTGCGGATATTCTGTACCTTCTATATCCTGTATCAATCTTGCCGCCGCTTTGTTTTTGTACTTATCCGATTCCTCCATTCCCCCATAGGTCGCATATTTGCCTGTGTATATTTCAATAAACTTTCCCTCGTATACAGGGACATAACCCTCCCCTGCCTGTCTCCTGATGCTGCCTGCATGATTGGTCAGATGTACCAGACGTCCAAATTTACAGGCAGAATATACCTCATCAAATGTTTTTTTACTTCTGTACATCGTTGTGAGAAATTCCAGTTCCTCATTACTCTTTATATTGGGCAGCATTCCCGTATCGGGGTTTAATATATTAAGCAATTTATACGATACTTCTATTTTCTTTTCCCTGCTGAAATTTTTATATGTATCAAGATTCAGTACTAATTTAAGGTCTTTCTGATTTCCTTTTTTGAAATAAACAACTGAAAACTCTTCCCTTGAATCTATATTAAATATTTTTTTTCTGTTTACAAAAAGATACAACTCCAACAACATTTTTTGGCTTGTAATTTTATCCAAGAAGGTACGGTATACCGGCATTTTAACCAATGATGATTTTATGATGATCCCTGCGGTTCCTCCCTCTCTCAAAGCATTAAGGCATAGTTCGGCGAACAGTGCATAAGTATTCAGCTCACCGCAAGCGGTTCCGGCAAAAAAAGGATCTTTTCTTATTCTTCGTTTCGCCGCTTCATAATCACCGGACAAGCTCTCATAGTAACCCCTGTTATCACATGAAATCATTTTCAAATAGTTTTCTCTTTGAAGCTTTGTCCCGATCTCTCCTTCCGATGCATAATGATGCAAAAATTTTTTCTCCTCAAACCTTATTTTTTCCCATGGAGGATTTCCCAGCACAATATCCATGTTCTCCTCCACAGAGATACCCATCCCCGAACAGTAAAATCTGCCTGCGACAGCAAGCCTGAACACACTGAAAGGATCCTCAGTTCTCCCCTGCCGCAGTAAAGGGTTTCCCAGGAAAATATTGATATCCTCCTTTTTTGCACCAATCTCATGATAAAGCCGGAAGCGTGTGATAAGGACAGCGATTGGATCCACATCATATCCATATATCTGGACAGGAGTATTTTTTTCATTGCATATTCTATATGCCGCCGTCAAAAAGGCTCCACCGCCGCACGAATAATCCGCAATTTTGATCCTTTGTCCCTCCCCCGGATCCTTTGCGAAAAACTCTTCCATCGCTTTTTGCGTAATCTCTCGAGCAAAATCTTCCTGTGTATAATACGCTCCTAATATATCCCGCTTATTCTTTCCCCCCTCAAAAACCACGGTATTGTCGACAATGATATACTCTCTTGCCAGATAGCTCTGGTAAATACCATTCATATCAATCTCTTTAGATTTTCTTGCCAATATCAGGATTTCGTCCAAGAAGTTCTCTGCACCATAAAATGACATGGCAAACTGAATGATATTTTCTTCCTCCAGATTATGTTCTATTATCACATCGCCCACATTTTGTGCCCTGCAATCAGGATTTAACCCAATGGCCGCAAAACACAGAAACGCCAGATAGGAATACATCTCATATTTTTCCCGGATATCCCTCCAACTTGTAATATCCACACCCCGGGTAATATATTCCGCTATTTTATCCTGCAGTTCTGAAATCATTCTTGCAAATCACTCCATTCTCATATTTCAAATACGGAACACCCTTAAAAATCTCCTTGTGCACGCCGTTGAAAGACCTGCATATCCACTCTTTATAGTCCATTTCTTTTCCAAATCTGTCCGACAGAAATGAAATGATTTCATCAATCCTGCACGAAATCATTTCTATTCCTCTTATGACATTATAGCCCAAATAAGAAAGGATACTATTATGCACCAACAGAGTCCTGTACCGTGCCAGAACCCTTTTCATTGCAGAGGCATTTTCCCTGATCCCTTTTACCAGTACTTCCGGATTGACGTTTAAGTCCCGGGCAATATATTCTATTATCCCGTCACAGCCCAGCGTATTTTTCGAGGTTCTGGTTCTTTTCAGACAACAGGACGCATCCAAAAGACTATCCATATATTTATCAAGCCTCGTAAAGTCAATTTCATATGTTCCATCTATGAGATATGCGCATTCGCCCACATTCATGTCCAACAATTCTCTGTCCGCATCTGAAAAACCGTATGTCTGACAAATATACCGATCCATTTTGCTTTCAAGCTCCAGCTTATGCAGCTCATTTGTTATGTCAAGATGAAACAGCAGAGTTGCAGCTTTGTCAAGTTCACCCGGAATTTCCTCCATAAATACCGAATCATATTCCAGGTTATTGGGTCTGACAGACAATACTTTCCGCTTAAGTTCCACACATTGTCTTGCGTCTTTTTCAAGCATTACGGAAGAATATATATTTCTGTTCACAGGAATCTGACCTATGTATCCTGCCGCTATGGTAAGCTTTGGCGACATGGTTCTTACAAAATAAGCAGCCAGCCTCGAATTCAGCAACGCCAGATGGGCATAAGTGTCTCCTTTTTTAATTCTGATTCCCGGACCTGACGCAATAAATATCTGATGCTCCAATAATATCCTTACATTTAATCCCGCTGTTCCCGTGTCGCTAAAGACCATCTGGGTCTCCGGAAAATATTTCACATTTCTCAGAGCGGAGCCCTTCTGTTCCTTAATATACTCTCCCTCCTTTCCCCACTTGACTACACAATCATTCAACCCCTGCCATCTGCAATACCCTCCGCCGTTGCTGACACTTACCCAGTCTTCCTCTCCAAAATGTTCCCAGAAATATCCCACCAATTCTCTGGCATTTCCGGTTGAAGTTCCCTGCATAGGAACCGCAATATCTTTATAATGTTCTTCGCAGGCATCCAGGTTTTCCAATATCTTCTTCCCCGACAGATTATAACCGTTATTGCCGTTTATTTCATTCTGCGCAATTCGAATGTATTCCTTTTCGTCTCCGAGCGCCGTGATTTTCTCTTTTAAAGACATTGTATTCAGATTCAGGATATCAACCCTGTTGTCCTGAACTGCCTTTCTCCCCAATATAATCAGAGATACATTTGATTTCTCGCCGCTCAAGTCTTGAAATGCTCCTGAACCTAAATCGATAATTTTATATAACGTATACTGTAACGTAAATTTTTCTCTTATTTTTTGGAATGATTTCAAGTGCATCCATGCATTCTGAGTGACTATCCCGCACATTCCCGCAGGATTCAACATATCATAAACCGCATCCAAAAAGCATACGCAGGTATCACAATTTGCATCAGGATAATACCTCTTCAAAAAGTCTTTTTGTTCCTGTGCCATACCTTTCATGGTTGCAAACGGAGGATTTGTCAATATCACATCTGCATTTCCCAGCACATCAGCCATCCCTGTTTCCTGTCCGGACACAATATTTATCCATGCTTTGTAATCCCTGGACAGGGAGCCGCTGATATTGTCATTTTCTTTTGATCTGTATATATTGGGAGAGATCCGACTCCATATCTCAAAGGAAAAATCTGCATTCCTGCGATTCAGAACCGCCAATGCGCGGAGCCTGATATTGACAAGCGCAATATGTGTAATTTGATCATCAATATCATATCCGTATAATTTCCCGGCATACTGCATTACCAACCCAGGCAGGTTCTCTGTTTTCTCCTTGTCACATGCGTATTCCAGACATTCCGCCAGAAAATTTCCGCCACCTGCACAGGGATCCACTATCTTCGCAGCTTTCGTTATACTTCCCACATTTTTTATCAAATATTGAATCATATACTTTTCTGTAAAAAACTGTGTACGGCTGTGTCTATTCCCTTCAGTGTATTGATTGGAATACTGATATGCCCAGGACAAAATACTGTCCAACTCCGGATCATCTTTATAGCATTCGATATAGGAACAAATCTCTTCCATGACTTCTGCATCTATTTTCGGTACCACTCTCGTTCCCGAAATATCTCCGCAAATAGTCTGATAAATTTGATCAATCAGCGCGTTCCTTCCTAAATAGTGAATGCACAAGCCGCACGCTATAGCGGAAAGAACATATGTCTTCTGATCCGTTACCGCAATCTCTGCATTCTCTGTTCTTTTATATAAATTTCTCAGCAAAAGTTTTAGCCCTCTCCGCACGCCGAATGGTTCATTGCTGGAAGATGCAACAGGACTTTTTTTCCGCGCATCCATGGGCCTTCCGGCATCCTCAGGTATTACCCAGGCATTACCTGCCATCCTGGCCCCCTGGATTCTTCCCTCTCTGCACAGTATCTGAATTCGTCTCTTGCTGATATGCCATTTATCTGAAAATTCCTGCACCGATATAAATTTCATATCATTCTGCTCCCTTCAGATAGTATTCTAAGTCTTTTCGCGAATAATAGCAAGCTTTTTTTCATCATCCTGCGTCTGTTTTACAGATCTGCCTCGCGATTTTTATCATGTTGCATTTCAGTTACTCCACGCCTTCTCAATCAGATCCTGATAATCTTCTGCCGCATCACAAAGCACATCCTCTCCACTGATTGCCTTAAAATGCTGTTTCGCGAAATAAATCTTTACATCCCCGGCTTCCTTCGTATCCACAGGCATCACCGTATTCATTGGCCCTTTCGTACCCATAGCCCCCCTTATCTGTGCAACAAAGAAGCCATGCCTCACGCTTCCGTCGCTGAAAGCGATCGCCCAGTCCGGATGGTACTGCCCCGCCGGAGTAGGAATACAGAACTCCTCCGGAAGCTTCACATATGCGGCAACCTCCCGGCTTTCCTCAAGCTCCCGGACAAACTCTCGCTCCGCTTCTGAAGTATAGACAATATGATCATACAAATGCTTCTTCGTCTTCATGGCATTGACGTCCAGTCTGCCCTTGAAGATCTCCCGGGTAAACAGCCCCGTATCGTATCTGTCTTCCAGCGCCTTATAAACGATATGCCGAGTCGCCGCAGCCCTCTTCTCCTGGTTGATAAGTCCTGCGGCCTGAGTCATAAATTCCTCCGGATTGTTATGAAACTGATGAAATACACAGGGAGCGATCCCTGTCAGGATCCGGACAACCGCCTTTCTGGTGAGTCCGGTTTCCTCCACGAGCTTCCCCACCAGATTATACTTTATATCGGGCCGCACGCAGGTCTCGGGCTTTTCATTGGGATCCACACCGGCTTCGGACTTTTCATCTGCTTTCTCGCCTGTCCCGGTTCTTCCGGAAATCCCGGGCACATCAAGCCCGGAATCCAGTGCCGCAATGGCGTTTTCCACAAGCTCCTCCGTGTCAAAGTCCGCCGTATATATGGTTCTTGTGTTAATACTGTTCCACAGCTCCTGGAACCGGGGCATCGCCAGAATCTGCGGATTCACTTTCAGCTCCACATTATTGCTTCTGGCATCCTCGGGAAGCATCTTCTCCATATCATAATCAGGATCCGGCAGCCCGTTTTCCTCCCCCCGGTGCAGCCTGCTTCCCATGGCCTCCGCAATTTCAGACTGCAATCCCCTGACAAAGCCGTCATAGCTCTCGCCCGCAATCACGGTGAGCAGATTGACCGCATGGACATCGCCGCCAAGCACGCTCTCATCCATGCGCTCCCCGTCCCTGTTCACACATAGCCGCATCCCCCGCCCTACTTCCTGGCGCCTGCGGATGTCACTGCCGCTCTCCTTCAATGTACAGATCTGAAATACATTGGGATTATCCCAGCCCTCCTTCAGCGCGGAATGAGAAAAAATAAACCGAACCGGTGATTTCTCCGGGCTCAGATCCAGCAGAAGCTCCTTGTTTCTCATTATAAGGTCATAGGCATCCGCATCCTTCGACGAGTCCTCCCTGCACCCGACCCTGCTGTTGATCATACGGCCCTTCCGGTCGATTGAGAAGTATCCCGCATGGGTTTTCCCGGCACCGATACTCCGCAGATATCCCCTGTAATCCTTCTCATCCGCTCCAAGCGCAAGCCCCCGGATAATATCCCTGTATTCCTGCTCAAAAATATCCGCAAAAAGACCGTTTACCGGCTTTCCGGATGCATCATATTTTCTGTAATGCGCCACCTCGTCGATGAAGAACAGGGACAGCACCTTGATCCCCCTGGGAAACAGCCGGCGCTCCCTTTCAATATGGGAAAGAATGGTCTCTCGGATCTGAATCCGCCTGAGCTGTTCTTCTCCCGCCTTCTTTGGCACATCCCCAGCGTATATCTTAATCCCGTTGGCAAAGGTGACGGAATTATCCCGCCCGTCAATGTCTTCTATCAGAAAGCAGTTCCGGTACTCCTTCAGCCGGCCGGAATGCGTAAACAGGTCAAACCCGATACCAACCCTTTTTGAGACGGTTTTTATCCCTGATGCCCTTTTTACACGAAACTGTATGTCCGCTGCCGGCTCTGCCCCGGACAGGTCGATTTCCTCCAGATAGACATAGCTGTCCCCCGCTGCCGCGCCGGATTGCGAAATCCCCTTTACCGCAATTTTTTTCACAAGCTTCTTATTATATGCTTCCAACGCATCCAGGCGGTATACCATATTATAGATACTGTCGCTTTTATGAGTGGCCGAATAGCGCAGCGTCATCAGCGGTCGGAATTCCTCCAGGCTCTTTCTGGTCTGCACTCCCTCCACAGACTGGGGTTCATCGATAATGACGATGGGATTTGTCCCCGCAATCATGTCGATGGGCCTTCCGGAACGGAATGCATCCTGTCTCATATAGATTCTTCTGGCGTCCTTCCCTTTCGCATTGAACGCCTGGGCATTGATAATCATCACATGGATGGAACGATCCGAGGCAAACCGGTCTATCTCCCACATCCGGGCGGAATCATAGATAAAGAACCGCACCTTCCTGCCATATTCCTCCGCAAAATGCTCCCGGGTAATCCGGAAGGCCTTATAGACCCCCTCACGGATTGCAATGCCTGGAACGACCACAATAAATTTACTCCAGCCATAATGCTTATTCAGTTCATATATGGTCTTGATATAGGTATAGGTTTTACCCACGCCGGTCTCCATTTCTATGGTCAGATTGTAGGTTCCTTCCAGCTGGCCGGAGGGCTCGAGCCGGTTCCTCCTCTGAACTGCCCGAATCTGCTCCAGAATAATCCCTTTATCCAGCTCCGGTACAATGGGCTGATTTCCCCAGACCGCAAAGTCCCGCTCCTCCCTCCGTGACGTCCGATCCGATCCCGTGCCTTCGCTCCTCCTGTACGAGGAAGTCCCATAGGGCTGCCCCGCAAACACATCCACCACTGCCTTCGCGGCGTCCGCCTGAAACTTCTGATGCTTAAACTGCAGCTTCATAGCCGCCCCTCCTAAATCACTTTTACGCTTGTATCCGGCGCCCTCAGCTTAAAGATTTCTTCCGCATTCATTTTGAAGCAGCTGTCCGCAAAGCAGCTGTCTCGAAATACGGCCCTCCGCGGCCTGCGGGCAGCTATTGCTTCTATTGCCTCTTCTGTAAGATTCTCCTGAAAGCAGGCGATCAGTTCCCCCTCATTGTAATTATGAATGGTACAGTCCCCCGCCTTTTCGGCTCTGTAAGGCAATGACAGGGGCAATCCCCATTCCGTCAGACATCCGAATAACAAATCCAGCTCCGAGCGGTCCTCCCTTAGATTGGACTCCAGCATTGCCACAAGCGGCTGGGTGTACTCGTCTGCGGTATAGTATTCCTCCTTCCTGTTGCCTGTATCAACGCAGAACGACCTGAATCCATAATCGATATCGACGTTGGTTTCCTTCCGGATCTTCCTTCCCGCTCTCTTTATTCTCTCCCGGCCTATTTCACAGATATCCGTATAGTTATTCTTATAAGCCTCGGATTTCCCGGCGCATTTCTCCGGCATCTGTATTAATATGAACTTTCTTCGTCCCTGGTCCTCCGCATTCAGCTGCAAAAGCGCATGAGCCGTGGTTGCCGATCCTGAGAAAAAGTCAAGAACCGTATCCCCATCCTTCACATTTGCTATCCTGAGGATCGCTTTGAGCAATTCTATGGGCTTCGGATTGCTGAAGATATTCTTCACCCCAAACAAATCCGTCATGCAGTCATTTGCCCCCTGGTTGTGTCCGAACTGCTCATGGGGCCACCAGTTTGTGGCGCACTGTCCTTCGTTCTCCCTCTCAGACTGATAATATTTCTTCCTGGGCATCCCGTCCCCGCCCCTGGGGAAATAGATCCTGCCCTCCTCCAGATATTTCTGATAGGTGGCCTCGTCCCCCATCCATTCTTCCTCCAGTATCTTCCCCGTAGGAGTCACGATTCTGTACCTGCTGCCGCTCTGGTCCGAGCCGGTTTTCCACGGCTTGCTCGCCCAGGGCCCCCTGGGATCCTGATCCGCATTGGTAAAGGACGCCGTCAGCTCCAGCTTCCCCACCCCCGCTTTCTTCAGAAAAGCGCTGTCCTTCGCGTATACCAGGATATGCTCCGCCACGATTCCCAGCATCTTCGTCTTGTCGTTGGGCTGGTTGTGCCTTCTTCTCCAGTGAATATGGCCTTCAAAATTCTGCCTGCCGAACACTTCATTGCAGATCAATTTCAGATTTTCCACCTCGTTGTCATCGATGCTGATAAAGATCACACCGTCCCGGGACAGCAGATTTCTGGCCAGCAGCAGCCTGGAGAACATCATGGAGCACCATCTTGAGTGAAAACGCCCGTCGGTTTCCGGATTTGCCGTCATCCGTCCGCCTTCCGCCTCAGGCGTTCCTGCATCAGCTTCATGTCCCTGCGCCCTCTCCGCCCCAGATTCATGCGCACCCGCTCCCCCCGCTTCCATCCGGTACTCCTCTGCGCTGATCTGAAAGGAATCATTGTAAATAAAGTCATTCCCCGTATTATAGGGCGGATCGATGTAGATAAGCTTTATCCCTTCCAGATAGCTCTCCTGCAGAAGCTTAAGCGCATCCAGATTATCTCCTTCTATGTAGATATTCTCCGTGGTATCCCAATTCAGGCTATTCTGTACCTGCGGGCGGAGGGTCTTCCGGATAGGCGTATTTGCGTCTGTCACCGACTGCTTCTTCCCCACCCAGTTCAGTCCGAAGAATTCCTGCCCCTCCACTGTTTCGCTGCTCAGGAACTGCTTCAGCAGGTCAAAATTTACGCCCTTCTTTATTTCGCCGCTCTCTGCCAGGATCTCCGTAATGCAGGCTGGAAAATATTCCTGTATGATTTCTATATTTTTATCTACTCTATCACTGGTCTGCATTTTCATTCTGTCAATCATTTTCATTTATCCTTATTATCCCGGTGCTGTCGGACCGGAAGCTCCTTCTGCCAGGAAATCTTTTCCTGCTCTGACCCGAACAAGCGGGAACCAAAATTTTGCCGTTTGGGACTGGATTTCGTTATTAAGTGCCTGATGGACTGGATTTTATCGTAAAATGTCGCTCTTTCACTGCACGTCCGATCCACCATTCATCGAAATTCGCCGCCAGTGTTCCGGTACACTTATAATCGAACCAACAGCACCTCCTATATCGCCATCTGCAGCGTTGTCGTCGGCAGGCGTGTCCGCCGCATCGTCTCCTTCCTCCGACTTGCAGAGTGACGATATATTCGGCACTGTTATAGTAAACGACTTTAGTATCTTTCCTTTGACACATTATAGTTATTTCCGATGCTGCTATAACTTCTGGGCAAAGTAAGAATAATTTTGATGTTTACTATAGTTCAGAAATAAGTATGCCAGCACACTAATACGCCAATACTTCCGATATAAATCTCTCCGCGAATGCCTTCATCTGGCTGCTGTTGTTTCTGGCCGGTAAATCCAGCTCATATCTCGCGCCTGCATAAAGGGCATTCGGGCTTCCCTCTATTTTCTCGATGATCATATACCTGATATCGGAGGGTATTGGATAATACAACACATATAAGCCTGTTCTGAGCCGGTCCCTCAGCAGGGCAAGGCTCTTATATTTCAGAATATCCTGATTCAGGTAATTTGTGATCTTCTGGTCCTGAAAAGGGATTCTGGAGTTGGCCGTGTGCTTCTTGAATTCAATCACGGCCGCCGCGCTGTAATCTCTGTCATAGAGAACCGTATCCGCATCCCCGGGCCAGAAAAACGGCCGCTTTGACAGATACCCTTCCAGAGAGGAGGTGGAATAAATCAACCCTGCGTTTCCTATGGACGCGGGCTTTCTGCGCAGCTTCCTTATCTTCTCCTGGATTTCTTCCGCGGTAAAATGAGCAATGGAATCTCTTCCAAGCCTGGACATATCCAGTTCGAGTATTTTTTCTCCGCCGGATTCCCATCTCTCCTCCGGCACATCCCGGAAGAGCATATATTTCTGTATCATCTCCTGGCGCTTCAGAAAAAGGTACAGCCGGTTGGATTTCTCCGTCCCGTCGCATTTGGCAATCAGGTGGAGGAGCTCTTCTTCGCTCTGCTCCGAAATCTCTTCCGAATCACTGATTCTCTTGATCCACACCTCATCGCATATGCTTTCATTCTCCCAATTCACGAAAAAGTCAAAGGATCCGGCGTATAGCCCATGTTTCTGAAAGGTTGAAGAATCAAACCACTCCTCAGGGTCGCCGCACAGGCGGTTTACCCGCGCGCTTCTCGATCTGTCCTCTGTCAAAGCCAGTATGGGCTTTCTAAGCATTTGTATCCCCTTCTTTCTTTAGAATGCTTCTATCGTTCTACCTGAAGCCTGCCCGCACAAATAAGCAGTTCATCTGACTTACTCATATATCGACTTTCCTCTTCACCCATATCAGCATGATCAGAACTTTCCGTCAGCAACCTGCCGATCACTTGCAGAACTTACCAATCTGTTAACCTCTTGCTGATGATGCCCAAGCTTCGGATTCATTATTAAAAAAGCTCCTCATATCCTGTCCATCTCATCATGAAGTAAGGTCTAACCCTCCCGACCCGAATCTTTCTTATCACTCCGATCTTTCTTCTGAGGTATCATCCTCCAGGCTCACGCCATACAGATGAACAGTTTGCTCGGAGCCTTTGTCGGAAATCGTCTTGCCCATAGCGCCTTCGATAACTGTCATGATAGCCTTCGCGCGATCGATGAAATAAGTGTCAAAATCATCCAGGATAAACGCATCGAAATTAACCGGATGTGATTCCACGCGGATCCTGAGCTGATCTTCCCCAATTTCTGCCGCCTTGATAATCTTGCGGCTGTATCTGCTCGGTGCGTCGCCCCCGATCTGGCGGTTCGATTCCGGCAGCAGCGGCGTCTTGTTTACAATGGAGTTCCACTTTGCCTTCGGATACCCCTGCCTGATGCAATACGCCTCAGGGAATATATGATGAATATCAGGGGACTCGTCCATGCTTTTCACAATATCCATCGTCGTGCCTTTCATGAAATCCCTGCAGCTCTCACGATAGACAAGCGCCATAATCCCCTTGTATGCAGCGCTGCTTCTTGTCTGTAAGGAAATCAGCCTCGCGGCAGAAAAATATGCCCCGTTGACAGTCCTGTTCTGGCTTTCCTTTCCCTGAACAGCCGCAACTATGTCCTCAATATCGTTGGCGTATCTCGTCTCATTTGCACCGCCGTACATCTCTCCCATGATGCCGCACCAGAACCATCTCGCCAGAATGTTTTGTGTTGACGGGAGATTATATGTACTTTTTCCGATCACTGCGCATATTGCGGCAAGCGGTATAAGCTGTGTCGTGTAAGGAAGATCTCTCATTCGGAATACATACTGGCTGAACAGGAACTTTCTCGCCATCCTGTAGCCTTCCAGAATCGCTGCCTTATTTGTCTGGTAGGCCTCAAAGCTCAGCCCCAAAACGTCCTTCTTCTTACAGGTTGTCGCCGTTTCGGCCAAATAGCTGGTGTAAAGCATAATTGTTGTCAGAAAAGCTGTCTCGTCAACCCCATTCATAACGTCCGTGTTAAGGGGCTCATTCTTCCCCCGGATGATATCACGGCATCTCTCCCAGTCTTTTCTCAGGTCAAACTCGCAAGTGGCAAAGGTTGCCGTAACCAGTTCGAATACCGTAAGGGCAACGCCGCCGGTATTCACATTTTCAAACACTTTACATACCGCTTCCCGCGGCGTTTCCCTGCCCAGAGTAATTACCGGCAATTTATATCCGATGATGGTTTCAATCACCTCTGTCCGGAACTTTTTATAGCGCTCCCGGAATTCTTTCCCGTATTCATGGTATTCCTTATATCCGTCTCCCCAGTCCTCACGGGCGCCGCTGTCAAAAATGATATTGATCGGAAACATTTCATTTTCATATTCCTGCTTCCGTGTAGACAGATCCAACAAAACCTTACGGTCAAAATCCGTTTTGATTTTCCTGTCCTCGGGAACCGGTACGATTGCATCGTAGCGGTCCTCGCTGTCATCCAGGCATTTCTTCATATCCAGATAATAGAATCTTTTGATTTCTTTTCCCTTATCCGTCCTGGTCAGGACAGCTTCTTCTGCACATGTAGTCCTATACATGGAGGTAAGGCGCTGCTGCCCATCCAGCACAAGATAATCCGGCGCTGCCGTGACATTCTTAACGCCTTCTATGGGACGATACTTAAATTTAATATTCTCGTTTCCGCGTTCCAGGCGCATGACGGCCCCCATGGGATACCCCTGCGAGAGGCTCGCCAGAATACCACGGATTCTTCCGTCATCCCAGGTCCAGCCGCGCTGGAATTCCGGAAGCTGCACTTTGCCCGAAGCCACATCACGCATCAGCTCACCCAGTTCAGTATCTATTGATTTCGGTGCAATATTTATCGCCATATACGTACTCCTCAGCTTTTCTTTCGCTTTTCTATTTACTCTCCTATTGGCTCCCGGCAAGCTGTGAAGAAACCTTGTATCATCTGACAGGGATATAAGTCTTTTTCCTTCGATAAAGCAGGGCCTGGTTGACAGATATCCTGTTTCGGATATGCCTGGCCTCATCTCAGCATCCAGTTTATCATAGTTGGTTGTATTTATAAAGGATAAAATCTTGTCGCCTGATACATAATGCTGCGGCCCCCGACGATTAAAGGTGACATTTCATTCCCTTCCTTATTTCAATGCCTCCAATTCCCGGATGCTTTCAATAAAGTGCTGTTCCACCGGCGAGAGCAGCTCGTCCTGCTTTTTTTGATATTTCTCATATTCCTCATGCGCTTTATCGATGGCCTGCTTATGAGTCACGCGTCCTTTTGTCGTTAAGATATCCCGTCGGGTCATTTTCAGGTAGTCGTCTATGGTCTCCAGCCAGTCTTTCATATACATTGGTTCATGTGCCAGCGCACGCACCTCCGCAATGTCAAGATAAGCCGATACGATTTTGTTAAGGGCATCCAGTTCTGCCTGTGTCAGATAGTTTTTCGCAATCTCAGTGTCTGAACGCCTGATTCGTCTGCCCTCCCAGGAGGTTAATCCCATATTCTCCTTTTCCGCATCGGCGCGCTGGTAGACAATCTCTGCCGCCGTATGCCTGTGCGCCGCCCAGTGCATTTTGTTTTGCACCTGTTTAAAGAACTGAACAGAGGCCTCCGCGCCTGGATTATAGTCGATGCTGGTGGCGTAAATTTCCAACACTTTCCGCCAGAATACCTTCTCCGAAGAACGAATGTCACGAATGCGGGCCAGAAGCTCGTCAAAATAGTTTCCTCCGCCCAGGCGCTTTAATCTATCGTCATCCAGCGCAAATCCCTTTTTCATATATTCTTTTAAAATCGTGCTTGCCCATATGCGGAACTGCGTGCCCCGCAGAGATTTTACCCGATAGCCTACAGAGATGATTACATCCAGATTATAATAGTCAACCTGATAGTTCTTTCCGTCCGCTGCAGTTGTTGCAAAATTTGCAACAACTGCATTTCTGTTCAGCTCTCCCTCCGAAAAAACATTTTTTATATGCCTTGATATAGTCGATTTATCCCTCTGGAACAGTTCTGCCATCTGATCCAGCGACAGCCAGACCGTATCTTCCTCAAAAGTTACTTCAATTTTTGTCAGCCCATCCTCCGTGGTATACATGATCATATTGGAATTATTCATTTTCCCCGGCCTCCCTGCAAATGTTTTTATGCCGGATATAATACTCCAAAAGGCGAAGCACATATTCCGGTGCATGGCGATTGCCCAGTTCCCAGTCTGTGACTGTCCGGTATGGTATCTCATAAAATTCACAGAAATCCTTCCGGTTCATTCCTGTGCTCTCCCGCAGTTCCCGCATTTTATTTCTGCATTCCATTTGGCGTGCCCTCCTTAAGCAAAATTATGCGTTGCGTATTCATTATAGCATAGTTTTGTCGAATACGCAACGCATAATTTGCATTATGAGAAGTTCCAGGATGGGACGGTGAAATGTATTGAGGATGAGATACCGTTTGAGGTGCCGGAGGGGTGAGATATCCAGAACGCAAGAAAGGCCTGCTGCTATGCCCAGCCCTGGTGGAAAGGGAACTTTGCAGGCCTTCTGTTCTCTGATGCCAGGCTCAGGATGCTTTATCGAGCATATCGTGAATATATGTTCTCAGGCCATCCTTCCTTCCAGAAGTGCAAACCGCGCGTCGTCAATCGGATTATATTTGAAAGCCCTGAACAGATCATAAACCTGCGGATAAACCGGGCCGTGGATCCATGCCCTGCAGTCTTCCTCAAAATCTGAAACTGTACCTGCAGCTTTTTGATCTCCGTCTCCATAAAAGCCCTCTCTGCATCAAGCAATTTCATTCTTTCTCTGTCCAGGCTGATTACCAATTTTCCTTGTTCGCACTCAACCTTAATCTGATTCCCAATCTAAAAACCCATTTCATTCAGCCACTGTCCTTTCAGAATGACGGTCGGCGTAGGCTTATAATTACGTCCGCTCTGTGAGATTACCTTAATATTTCTGACTTTCTTTGATTTCATAGACTTGCCTCCTTAAATTGTAAATGAACATTTACTCTGAAAATAATGTACTCGCCGCTCAATCCTGAAAATCAGCCCAATGGCACCACCTCCCCTCAGCGCAAAAAAATAACTGCCAATGTTTTCGCATCAGCAGCTATCGCTTTAGTTCAGTGTATTAAATTTGGCTATTGGTTATTTTTACCCTCTTCCTTGATCCTATAGTAATCATCCATACTCAGACTCAGTTTCACATGGGTATCTGGTTTTGATTTTCGGTTGCTCAAGAGGGCGATAGTCTCTATATTGGCGGTCCAGGGGAACTGGTCCACGCAGGAAGCCCGCTCCACCACATACCCGTTATCCAAAAACACCTCCAAATCCCGCACCAGGCTGGTGGGCTTGCAGGAGATATAGACAATCCGCTCTACGCCGTAAGCCAGAATCTTGGGCAGAGCTCTGGGATGAATGCCGTCCCTGGGAGGATCCAGGATAATCATATCCGGCTTGTCCTGAATGCCGTCCAGAACCTTCAGCACATCCCCTGCAATGAATTCGCAGTTCTCCAGGCCGTTTTCCTCCGCATTCCTGACAGCCGCCTCCACAGCCTCCTCCACGATCTCCACGCCCACGACCTTCCCCGCCGCGGAAGCCATCAGCTGGGCGATCGTGCCCGTCCCGCTGTACAGATCGAATACCACCTTATCCGGCCTGCCGGCCTGCCGTCTGCTCCCCAGATCCCCCACATATTCCCGGACGGTTTCGTAGAGAACCTCTGCGCCGTATGTATTCGTCTGGAAAAAAGAAAAAAGAGAAACCTTAAAACGCAGCCCCAATAGCTCCTCGTAAAAATAATCCTGGCCGTAGAGGATCTCCATGCGGTCGCTGTGCACCACATCCGCCTGGGAATCATTGACAATATGGATAATACCAGCAAAGTGTCCCTGCAGTCTGCCATCCCGCTCCAGCGCCAGAAGACACTCCAAAAAGCCCTCCATCAACGCTTCTTCCGACGAAATCTGTCCGCTGCCCCAGGGATCCTGGGAAGTGGTTACCAGCGCCGCCAATATCTCCCCCGTCCGCGCAGCCTTCCGCACCACCAGATGGCGCAGATATCCCTTATGGCGCAGCCTGTGATAATAGGTTATCCTTTTTTCAAAAGGATAACCGGCAAAATAGTCCAGCACGGTCCGCAGTATCAGGCGGTAGTCCCCGTCCACAATGCGGCAGTCCTCCACCGTCACCACATCATAGAAGCTCCCCCTCTTATGCATGCCCAGCGCCAGGGGCCCGTCCTTTACCTCATCCCCGAAAGAAAATTCCATCTTGTTGCGGTATTCATAGGGCATGGGGCTTCCCTTGATCCCTTCCCAGCTCCATGGCTCCCCCTGCCTGTCCAGGCAGGTATCCAGCAGGCTCTTTACCTGGGCTTCCTTTACCCGAAGCTGCTCCTCATAGGAAAGGGGCAGATAGGTACATCCTCCGCAGACACCAAAATGGGAACACGGACAGTCCGTCTCCAGAGGCGATTTCTCCAATACCTCAAGCAGACGTCCTTCCGCCTTCCCATTTCTCACTTTGCTGACACCAAGCTTTATTCTCTGACCGGGCAGGCTGTTCTTTACGATGACGATGCCCTCCCCCGTACGCGCAATGCCTCTGTTAGGGAAATCCACCCTCTCGACCGTGGCTTCATACACCTGTCCTTTTTTCATTTGATCAGTTCTCTCCCTCGTCTACGAAGAAGTCTTCCTCATCCTCGTTCTCGTCGTCCTCATCCAGATCATCCTCGAAATCGTCCTCGAAGTCCTCAAGATAACGGGAATTCATATGGCGGTAAACGGCATATGCGATAGCTGCCACTGCCGCAATGGCGCCGATGATAGCCAGCACCCAGATTACTTTCCTGCACTCCTTCTCCTCTTCGCTCTTCTTTCCCAGCAAGTCATTCAGTCTTGCCATATCGATCAAATTTTCCAGCTTACTCATAAGACTACCTCCATACCGGCAGATCCCCTGCCTTTTTTATTTTTCTGTATTGCGGTGCATTCTCCGGCCCGTCTTCTGCCATCCGCGGCCCTTGAATCTGCACTTCTTTTTTATTATATCATATTCGGTTGAAAAATACTACAGTCTTTTCAATTTTGCAAAGGAAGCATACATAATTTTTTGTCCGGCCCTGTCGAACTGAACCGTCACCTTATAGTCCCTGGACTCCTTATCGATATGGGTCACGCTTCCTTCCCCGTACTTCACATGGATAACTCTGTCTCCCACCCCGTACGCAAGCGCTTCCGGCGCCTGGTAAGGCATTCCTTTGGTGAGTCCCGCCAGCCGGTTCAGATTCCCGATCTCGTTGGCTATATATGGCTTATCTGCCTTGGCCGTGGCCTTCCTGCGAACCACCGCCTTGGGCCGGTAATCCGCAGCCGCCCCGGCATTCCCGCCCGTACTGCTTCCGGCGCTTTCCATACTCTGGCGGACTCCCGCCCTGCCGCCTTCCCCGGAGAACTCCTGGGTTCCGCTGCCGCTCCGGTTCCCGCCATAGCCGGCATCTCCTCCCCAATAATCCCGAGAGCCGCTCGCATTCCCGCTTCCGCCATAGCCACTGCTTTCCCCGGAAAAATCCCGAGACCCGCTCCTGCCATAACCGCCGGGCCCGGAAGCCCGCAGGCCCGCACCTTTCCGTCCTGCCGCTCCGCCGGCCTCCAGCAGCTGCCCGGGAATCTCCTCCACAAAGCGGCTCACCGGATTGTACTGCGTCTCCCCCCGGATCATCCGCATCCTGGCGCAGGTTAAGGTCAGCTCGTTCATGGCTCTGGTAATCCCCACATAGGCCAGGCGCCTTTCCTCTTCCAGATCCGCCGGGTCGTCGGAACTGACCGCCCCATATCCGGGAAAGAGCCCGTCCTCCAGGCCTGCCAGATACACATTGGGAAATTCCAGCCCCTTGGCAGAATGCAGCGTCATGAGAAGCACCCTGTCGTCACTGCCGTCCACATTATCGATATCCGCCACCAGAGCCACTTCCTCCAGAAATTCCGTCAGGCTGGGTTCCTCATGTGTATCGGAATAGCTGACCGCCTTCGAGATCAGTTCCTCCACATTGGCAATCCTGTCGTCACCCCCTTCGTCGTCATTATCCTGAAGATATTCCCTGTACTCCGTTTTTTCCACGATCTCCTGTATCAGCTCTGCGATGGTCATCCGGGAACGTCTCTCCCGAAGGCTTTCAATCAGCGCCACAAAGGGACGCAGCTTTGCTGCCGCCCTGCCCAGCCCCATAATCCCATCCGCCTCTTCCATGGCGGCAAAGAGGCCGATCTCATGGAGCTGCGCATAATCCGCTATCTTCTCCATGGTCGCATTGCCGATTCCCCTGCGGGGTACATTGAGAATACGCCGTACGGCCACATCGTCCCGGCCGGAGTCCACGGTCTTTAAATAAGCCAGAATATCCTTGATCTCCATTCTGGAATAAAAGTTTGTACCTCCCACCACATTATATGGCAGAGATTCCATAATCATGCGCTCTTCCAGCAGACGGGCCTGGGCATTGGTGCGGTAAAGCACTGCGCAGTCCCTGCAGGCAGTCCCCTGCCTTACCCTGCGCGCAATATCCTCCGCAATATATTCCGCCTCCTCATATGCGCTGTCGAACTGCCGGAAACGGACTCTGCCGCCCTCCTCCCTGGCCGTCCAGAGGGATTTCTCCTTCCTCCCCGCATTATTGCGGATCACCGCGTTGGCGGCATCCAGAATGAACCTGGTGGAACGATAGTTCTGCTCCAGCCTGATCACCCTGGCCTCCGGTAAATATTGTTCGAAATCCAGAATATTCCTGATATTGGCCCCCCGGAACTTATAGATGGACTGATCGTCGTCTCCCACCACACATAAATTCCGGTACTTGTCCGCCAGGAGCCTGACCAGCTCAAACTGGGCGGTGTTGGTGTCCTGATACTCGTCCACCATTATATACTGGAATCGCTCCTGATAGGATTCCAGCACCTCCGGACAGCTTCGGAACAGTTCAACCGTCTTATTGATAATATCGTCGAAATCCAGAGCATTATTTGCGCGCAGCGTCTCCTGGTATTCCCGATAGACCTTCGCCTGAATTCCCTTATTGTAATCTCCCGCCGCCTCCCGCTCGAACTGCGAAACCGTCTTCAGCTCATCCTTTGCAGAGGAAACGGCGCTCAGCAGGATGCGCTCCTTATAGGTCTTCGGATCCAGATCCAGATAACGGATCACTCCCTTCATCACCGTCTTCTGATCATCCCCGTCATAGATTGTGAAATTATTATCAAACCCGATTCTGTCGATATGACGGCGGAGAATCCGCACGCAGGCGGAATGAAAGGTGGACACCCAGACCTGATCCGCGCCGCCCTCCACCAGCTTGTCCACCCGTTCCCGCATCTCCCCCGCCGCCTTGTTGGTAAAGGTGATCGCCAGAATGTTCCAGGGTTTTACCCCCATCTCATCCACAAGATAAGCGATCCGATGGGTGAGGACGCGGGTCTTGCCGCTTCCGGCTCCCGCCAGAAGCAGCAGAGGGCCTTCCGTGTGCTGCACCGCTTCCTTCTGTTCCCTGTTTAATGTATCATATATGCTCATTTTTACTCTTTTCTCTAAATTCTGTCGTTCTCGTCAAACACATCTCCGCACTCAGGGCAGAATTTGGGCGGATGTGCAGGATCTTCCGGCTCCCACCCGCATTTGTCGCATTTATAGAGGGGCGCTCCCTGAGGCTTCTTCGCCCCGCAGTTGGTACAAAATCTCCCCTGGTTCACCGCGCCGCACCCGCAGGTCCAGCCTGCATCGGAGGGCCTTGGGCTTCCGCATTCCATACAGAATTTCCCCCGGTTATCGGTATGTCCGCATTTGTAGGTCCAGCCCGGCACCGGACGTCCATGGCCGGGCGCCCCGGAAGCAGCGCCGCCATGGCCGCGCCCTGCCTGATTCTGGGCCGCGCCCATGGCAAAGAGGGAAGAGGCGTCCATTCCGCCTGCCCCGTTCGCCATATTCATGCCGGCAAAGGCCATCATGGGGCCTGTGGAAGTATTGGAGGCCGCAGCACGCATGGCATCCGCCTGAGCTCCCACCAGGGTGGCGGCAGCCATATTGGGGTTGCGCATGGTAGCGGTTGTCTGCAGCTCACTGATCTTTTTCGTAATATCCTCGGGCATGGAGGGCGGATTCATAGTCATGCTTACCACCACGATTCCACGCAGCGCCTCCCATTTCTGGGACAGCTCCGCGTTAACCGCGTCCACCAGCTCCGTCACATGATAGGGAATATCGGATACACGCACCCTGAGTCTGCTGATCCTGCCCAGCGCAGGCTGCATGGCCGTCATCAGCTCCGCCTTCATCTGATTCTGAATCTCGCTGCGTTGATAGCTTTCCGCCACATTTCCGCATACATTCTGGTAGAAAAGCAGCGGATCCTTGATCCGGAAGGAGTAGGAACCGTTGCAGCGGATGCTTACGTCCATATCCAGACCGATATTGTCATCGATATAGCGGAAGGGAATCGGAGTCGCCGTGCCGTAGAGATTGTTCATAATCTCCTTCGTATTAAAAAAGTACACTCTCTGATCCTTCGCAGCCATGCCGCCGAAGGTGAAACGCTTTCCCAAAGCCTTAAAGGTACTCTTGATACTTTCCCCCAGGTCCCCGCAGAAGAGACTGGGCTCCGTGGAATTGTCATAGACAAACTCACCCGCCTCCGCACAGAACTCCACGATGCCGCCCTGCTCCACGATCATCATGCACTGCCCCTCGTTGACAGCTACAATGGAGCCATTGGATATGATATTGTCCGTTCCCTTATTGCTGTTGCGGCCGTCCCCTGCTTTTCTCTTTCCCTTGGCCACCAGGATATCGTTGGAGAGAGAATCACAGTAAAAATATTCTCTCCATTGGTCAGCCAGCATAGAGCTGACGGCGTCCTTTGCCGCTTTTATCAATCCCATCCTCTTATCCTCCGCTTTCTTTTTTGATCAATGCCCCGTTGTCCGCCACGAAACATTATATGATTTGCATAAAGGTATTTTAACAAATTTTGCCCGTTCCCTCAACTCCTTTTGCAAAATATTCCCTTGAAAATAAACTTTGGGGGGGAAAATCATTCCCGCAAATATTTTCCGGCAAATATCTTTGCATTAGAACTTTACAAAATGCCGCTTTTCCACTAAACTGTATAGAAGGTACTGTTACAAAATAACTTATCCGGGGTTTTGCCGCTATCTATTTCGGGACTCCTGCTCCCCTGCATGGACAGAAGGGCTAAGTTATCCCTGTACAGTTCCGGGAGATTTCACACAAGTCGATTATACAGTAAAGGAAGTAGATACACATGGGAAAAAAAGCCACGAAAGCCGCTGACAATATGTACTATCAGGCACGTTCGGAGGCTGCTGAACACAATTCCGATTTTTCCAGCCGCGAAAAGGCTGCGGAAATCATAGGCATCGACCGCACCAGGCTTGCGCGCATAGAGCTGGATACCCTCCCTCCCTATCCCGAGGAGGTTAAGGCCATGGCTCAGGCCTACAATGTGCCGGAGCTGTGCAATATGTATTGCGCCAGGGAGTGCCCCATCGGACGCAGCAGCGTCAGGGAAGTCACCATAGATGATTTCGACAGGCTGGCGCTGAAGGTGCTGGGTTCCCTGAAGGATATCGATTCCCTGCGGGCGTCCCTGATCGCCATCTCCGAGGACGGCATCATCGAGGAGAACGAACGTCCCGCCTTTCAGAAGATACTGGATTCTCTGGAGAAGATCAGCACCAACGCCAAAGCGCTGCAGCTCTGGGCCATGAAGAATATCCGGCTCAAATGAAAAATAAGCAGAGCAAAAGGCTGCCCCCGATCCCATTGCATCCAATGGTCTTTCGGGGGCAGCAGCTTTCTTTCCTTATTTCAGATACGTCATATTTTCCTCTTTTCCCTGGAATCCCGGCCTTTTCGGACGTTTCTTACTTCGCCGCTTCCCGGGCAAAATCCGTGGTCACAAGATCCTCATAGGGCACTCTCTTCTCCAACACCCCGGAATCCTCCAGAATATTCTGGAGCAGCGTAAAGGAATCCTCTTCAAAGATCAGATTCTCCTTCCAGGTATCCTGGGTGTAGTACCTTTCCACAATGGTGGTGAGCGTTTCCATATCCGTCTCCGGGAACTGGGGCGAGATCACTTTGGCAATCTCCTCCGGCGTATGCTCCTGCACATAGTCCATTCCCTTCTGCAGCGCATTGGTAAATGCCTGCACCACATCCCTGTTTTTCTCCAGATAGCTTTTCTTTGCGCTGAAGGAGGTGTAAGGCACATAGCCGGAATCCTCTCCCAGGGATGCCACCACATATCCTTCTCCCTTCTGCTCCAGCGCGGTGGCATGGGGCTCGAACTCCACGGTGAAGTCCGCGTCCCCGCCCGAAAAGGCAGCGGCGGTGGAGCCGAAATCAATGCTCTGGTCGATATTCACATCAGATGCCGGATCGATTCCGTTCTTTTCCAGAATGTATTCGAATACCATCTCCGGCATACCGCCGGCCCTGCCGCCCAGCACATTCTTCCCCACCAGCATATCCCAGGAGAAATTCTCGACAGGCTGTCTGGACACCAGGAAATTGCCGGCTCTCTGGGTCAGCTGTGCAAAGTTCACCACATAGTCCTCCGTTCCCCCGGCATAGGTGTACACCGTACTCTCACACCCCATAAATCCGATATCGGCCTCCCCGGTAAGCACCGCAGTCATGGTCTTATCGGCCCCGAAACCGGTCACAAGAGTCAGGCTGATACCCTCCTCCTCAAAATACCCCTCCTCGATCGCCACATACATGGGCGCATAAAAAATAGAATGAGCTACCTCATTCAGCACCACCGCCGTACCTTCCTTTTGGGATGCATCCCCCGCATCCCCGCAGCCGGTCATCATGCCCGCAGTCATCAGTACGGCAAGGCACAATCCTCCCACAGATCTCTTTCTCGCAGATCTCTTTCTCATAGAAGCCTCCCTGTTATTTGATAGGCTATAATATGAGAAAAGAGGGATTTATGTTCCAGCCTTTTCTGTTTTTCCTGCTTCCCGTGCCTGTCATTTTTCGCCGGCTTCTTTTTTCTCCTCCCGTCTGCCGGGAGCCGCCAGCTCGTCTATCATCTTCTCGATCATCAGTTTTTTCAGATAGACATCAAAGCTCAGGGTACAGATAAAGGCAAATTTGCGCAGAAAATCCGCATCCTCCTGAAGTGCGGAGGAAAAGGTCTCCTGAGCGGCCCTGTATTTCTCCCTCACATCTTCCTTTAATGCCTCCATCTGCTCGTTCGCCATGCCAAAAGCTTCTTTATAGATGCTCTCCAGATTGAATTCCTTTCCGTTGTGGAAAAAACGGCTGGTGAGCGGTCCGAAAAGCGTCTGTATGTCATTGATGGACAGAATCCCCTTATAATAATAGATAAATACCAGAAGCAGGACATGCTCCTTGGAATATTTCTTTTTCATGGGCGGCGGCAATAAGTCATTCTTGGTATAATTGTTGATCATGGTCTTGGTCAGAATCTTGTCCTCGCCGGGATTCCTGGCGGTGGAATGCAGATGGCTGTCCATAAAGGTGGTGACCTGATCCATATACAGATCGATATTGGGAATATCATCTGGATTGATGTATTCCACCCTGTCCAGGCTTGCCAGTATGCTGTTCAATAAATCGTTGTTATCAATTGTCATGTAACCTATCCTTTTCTCCTTTATCTCCGTACACGGCCGACACCAAAAACAAATGTACTGTACCAATTCTATTATAGAACTTTGATAATAGAATCATCTCTTAGATTCTATTATAGAACTTTGATAATAGAATCATCTCTTAGATTCTATTATAGAATTTTGATAATAGAATCATCTCTTAGATTCTATTATAGAATTTTGATAATAGAATCATCTCTTAGATTCTATTATAGAACTTTGATAATAGAATCATCTCTTAGATTCTATTATATAGTATACAATACTACATGACAATATCTACTTTTGAAAAACAAAGCTTTTTTCCCGGCATCTCTTTACTTCATAACTTTAGTATGCTAAAATGTATTTGTTCAAAATCAGGCCTGTGAATAGCGCCGTATTGTACAGAAGAAAGACCAGTATAATCTCTCACAAGTATAAATGAATGCGAGGTAGTCTCCCATGAATCACCAGCTTAAGAGTGAAGCCGTCGATTTTCTCTTTGATACCATTCTCTGTCTGAAGGACAGGGCGGAATGCTATAGCTTCTTCGAAGATTTATGCACCGTCAACGAACTCCATTCCATGTCCCAGCGTCTGGAAGTAGCTGCAATGCTGAAAAATCACAGCACCTACCTTGAGATCGCCGAGAAAACCGGTGCCTCCACCGCCACCATCAGCCGTGTCAACAGATCCTTAAATTACGGAAACAACAGCTATGATATGGTCTTTGAACGCATGAAGCAGGAAGGACATAAAAGCACAAAACAGAGGCAAACGCCTGAAGCAGACAAGGCAGATTAATAGAAAGAGGCAGGAATGTCATACTGACACCCCTGCCTTTTTGAACCGAAATCTGAATTGCCATGACATTTCTATGGTTCAGTCCTCATAACTGCCCATTCCCTCATTTTCGGAGGAATCCTCCGCTTCCCTGAGCGCCTCCGTAATGACAGATTTGGCAGATTTCTTCATTTCCTTGATGGCTTTGTTATTTGTCTTAGCTCTCCTGCCCCCATCCTGATTCATATTACAGCTTCCCTGGAATATGGCCTTTTCATCGATCACAAGTCCGTTTGTGGTAATATCGCCGATCAGTCTGGCCGTGGATGTCAGTTCCACCTTCTCCGGCACATCCAGATTACCGTACACCTCGCCCCCGATGACGACCTTCTGCGCATGTATATCGCCATTGATGCACCCGGATGCCCCTACGATCACGGTATCCGTCACAACCACATTCCCGTTGATGGTACCGTCAATACGAATCGCACCATCCGCGGTAAAATCGCCGTTACACTCCGCACTCATTCCGATAATAGTTGAAATCTGCAGTTCCTTCTTTCTCATTGCTTAATCCCTCCATATTATATCAGCCGCTGATATCCAGCATATCCATAGGATCCACATATACATCGTCCTTGCGCACCTGATACCCCAGCTTGCTGCTGTCCTCCGTAATCAGGAACAAGGTTGCACCCCGTGTAACGGTTTCCCCCTGCTTCACCTTCACCTCACCCTGATTTCTGTAAACGGTCACATAACCGTTTCCATGATCGATCCACACATTATGCCCGTACTCCGTGTCATCATTTACCCCGATCACGGTCCCGCTGGCGGTGGCGACCACCATAGCACCGGAAGATGCTGTGAACACAAGTGTAAGATCCTCACCTGTCACGCCATCCATGGTTGCCCTCTCGGACAAAGGCAGCCTTGTGGGCAGATACTGCTGTTCCAGCTGTCCTGACAATTCCCCTTCTGACTGTACCTTCTGAGATACCGTCTCGCTCAAAATCCTTATCTGCTCGTTCAGTTCCCCTATCTCTTCGTTCAGACCGGCCACCTGGGCCTCAAGATCTGCTTTCTCCTGCTCCAGAATGCTAATGGCCTCATTCTGTGCTTCCGTCTGCTTTACTTCGCCTGTCCTGACATTGTTCTCGTATAGAAAGTACCCTATCAGCGCGCCTACCAGGACACAAAGTATAATGACAATCGTCTGCACAATCCAGGGCCGAATGCGGAATTGCTTCATCCTCGCATCCGCAGCATCGGATGTAACAATCACCACATGGCTGTTTCTTCGCTTATGTCTGCTACGTCCCATAACAAGTCACCTCCGATAACTTTTAATATTTTACCATAAACATGCTTTCATATCAACGATTATATGACATTTTTGTTATATTTGCACAAAAATTAATGCATTTTTCATCTCGTATGGCAAAAAGGCTTGACTTGCTTTTGTATATTTTGCATATCGAATATCCTCTCAGAGACTGTCTGCATTAAACTGTCTGCACAGCTCGAGCACTCTCCTCCAGGCAAGTGGCCCCCCATACAAATCCAGGGCACTCCCCACGGTGACATTGAGACGATTCCCTCCGAGAGCATGCAGCAATTCCAGATCCTGGAAGCTGTGTATGCCTCCCGCATAGGTGACAGGCCTGCCCGTCCATTTTCCCAGCGCGGCTGCCAGCTCCTCCTCGATTCCTTCCGACTTTCCCTCCACATCCACGGCATGGACAAGAAATTCATCGCAATAATCCGACAGCCTGTTCATCAGTTCTTCCCCCATGCGTTCCTGTGTAAGCTTCTGCCATCTGTCCGTGACGACCATGTATCCCTGAGAAGTCCTTCGGCAGCTTAAATCCAGCACTAACCGCTTTCGCCCCACCGCATTTCTCATGCGCTCCAGCCGGTCATAATGAATTCTTCCGTCCCTGAACACATAGGAAGTGACAATTACATGGGAAGCTCCTGCTTCCAGGAAATCCGCCGCATTGAGCGGCGTAATGCCGCCTCCCGCCTGCAGGCCTCCGGGATATGCGCGCAAAGCGCCCAGGGCCTGTTCCCTGGTTGCCGCATAGCAAGGGCTGTCCTCCGGATTCAGCAGAATTACATGCCCGCCCCGTATTCCTGCCTCCCTGTATAGTTTTGCATAAAAAGCGGCATCCTGATCCGCCACAAAATTCTCCTCTGCAAGGTTCCCCGCATCCTGAAGGCTTTCCCCTACGATCTGCTTTACCCTGCCATTATGAATATCAATACATGGCCTGAATTCCATTCTATGCCTCCTCTTATGCCGGCTGACGCGCGTCTGTTACGCCCCTGACGTATTTATTCCCTTAATGCCCGTTGTCTCCATTGGGACAGAGCTCCCCCATAAAAAAACAAAATTTTCCTCCTGCTTATGGGTATAAAAAAATATATAAATCACATACTATTGCAGGATCAGACTCTCCGCGCTGGTCCGATTCCAAGCTCACCCGGCGGATATGGAGGATACTGTAATGTAAATTTTCGCAGGACGGATTTCTCCTTCCTGGGAATATTGTGTCTGCGGATTTCAAGCCGCGGATCACGGAAAGGCATGGCGATAATTATGAAAAAAGCTCAAAAATTTTCCGGAGCCAGAAAGTTTCTGACTCTGGGGCTGGTGCTTACCTGCATGGGTATGGCAACGGCGTGTACCAACAATGACAATGACAACGGCAGCTCTGACAATATGGCCGGAAACGGCACTCAGGAATCCGGTGCGGCAGGTCAGGGCAGCGGAAGCACTGCCGGCAGCAACAATGCCAATAACGACAATGAAACGTATGTGGGAAACGGGGTCGGTGAGGGCGGCGCAGCCCAGGGCGACAATCCTTCCCTGGGGGACAGCCTCAGCAATGTAGTGGACGACGTGGTTGACGGTATCGATGATATTGCCAATGACATCACGGGCAATGGCAGCAACAGCGGTACAGGTATTGACGGTACTAACAACGGCACCGGCACGAACAACGGCACAAATACCAGCGGCACCAGCAACAGCACCGGTATAAACGGAACCGGCACGAACAACGGCACAAATACCAACGGCAGCAGCAACAGCACCGGTACAAACGGGACCGGCACGAACAACGGCACAAATATGAACGGCAGCAGCACAGGAACCACCACCAATAACAGTACAAACAGCAGAACCAACGGCAATGTAGGACGTTAAATCATACTCAGGCGTTTGCTTATCCCAACGGGTAGGCCTGCGCCTGAGTTTTTCACGGCCTTCCCCTGCATTCCCCGGCAGCCGCACTCTATTCCGCTTCCATGATCATACCGTTTCTGTACGCTTCCAGCAGCTCTTCCAGATAATAGATATTTTCCTGAATCTCCCTTCCCACATCCGTATCTGCCACCAGTTTCCTTTTCAGATAGGTCTCCACATCGATGGAATGGGAGAAAAGATCCGATTCGTTCACAATGGCCGCCCGGGACGACTCAAAGGGCTCATGGGCCACCAGACGCATTCCCCTGGAGTTACAGACCAGGGTATAACCGGCAATCCCTGTCTTCTTCTGATATGCCCTGGAAAAGCCTCCGTCGATAATGAGCAGTCTTCCGCCGCATTTGATGGGAGATTCCCCGTGAATCTGTTCTACCGGTACATGCCCGTTCACGATATGGGAATCCTGTCCATGAAGTCCGAACTCTTTCAGAATATGATCAACCGTCTCTTCTTTTTCCAAAAGCTGATAATAGCTGTTCTTTCTCTCCTGATGCGTTTCCTTCTCTTCCAGAAAGTACCGCTCAAAGGTAGCCATTTTATCCTTTCCGAACACCGGTGACCCCCTGCCGGTCCAGATATACCACATGATATCCTGTCCGGCGATACGTTCCTCTTCCTCTTTGGCGTAATAGCCTCTTCTGGCGTAATGCTCCAGAATATCATACAATGCCTTGCCTCTGTATTCCTTCCCGTAAATTTCCACAGAGGTAAAGCTGCCGTCCTCATTCATGGGCATGCACCCGTGATACAGAAGATTTCCGTTGTATATCTTGTACAGGCTTCCCTTTGCATACAGGAAACGGACATGGCGCTGCAGCTTTTCACATTGCATGAATGCCTGCTGCAGTCTCGCCATCACCTTCTCCTCCTCCTCGCTTAAGGCGTAGGGATTCTCCGGATCCACGGTGGGAAAGTCTACATCCCACATGCCGTATTCCTTCTCCCCGATGCGGACCGTTTTTCTGTCATAATTGATTTTGTCCAGCAGAAGCCTGTCCTCCATATGGAATTCCGGATGGCGCAGAATCACCTGCCCCTCCAGTTTAAACTGCAGCACCGCGATGGCCTTATGCATCTTTGTGTCAATACTTAAATCATTTCCGTTATAGTCCCTGACAGAGCTGATGGCAAACACATTACAGTCCGCATCCCCATAAGCGTCCATGGCAAAGGTCGCCAGAGGCAGCAGGTTAATGCCGTATCCGTCCTCCAGGGTATCCAGGTTCCCGTACCGGGCAGCAAGGCGTATCACATTGGCGATACAGGCCGGATGCCCGCTGGCCGCCCCCATCCACACCATATCGTGGTTCCCCCACTGCACATCCACGGAATGGTAGGCACAGAGCGTATCCATGATAATATGGGGACCCGGTCCCCGGTCAAAAATATCTCCCACGATATGGAGGTGATCGATCACAAGGCACTGTATCAGCTCACTCAGGGCAACGATGAACTGGGGAGCCCGTCCGATTCTGATTATGGTATGAATAATCTCATTATAATACGCTTCCTTGTCATGGATCTCCTCCTTTTCCGTGATCAGCTCCTCTATCACATAGGCAAAGTCCTTCGGCAGTGCCTTACGCACCTTGGAACGGGTGTATTTGGAGGAGACTCTCTTAATAATCTGGACCAGCCTGTGCAGGGATATTTTATACCAGTCCTCCAGATTATCCTCTTCCTTCTTTACGATTTCCAGCTTCTCCTCCGGATAATAGATCAGCGTTGCCAGACTTTTCTTGTCCCTGTTGCTGATGGTATTTCCGAATTCCTCGTCAATCTTCCTGCGCACGGAACCGGAACCGTTTTTCAGCACATGGTTAAACTGTTCATACTCCCCATGGATATCCGTCAGGAAATGCTCCGTCCCCTTGGGCAGGTTCATAATAGACTGCAGATTGATGATTTCCGTGGAAGCCGCCGCAATACTCCGGTACTGCTTAGCAAGCACCTTTAAGACCTTCCTGTCCCTCTCGTCCATATTCGTTCCCTTCATAGTACATTTGGTGCGAACCGCACACCGCTCTCTCCATGGGCATCCGGCAGCCCCTGCATCGGTTTCCCTGCAAATTCTCCGCGCTTTCTCGTCGTTTTTCCTGTAAGATTGCGGCTTGTCCGGATCCGGAGGCATCCTGAATGCAGGAATCAGGGTAGAGCCTTCACAGGGCAATCACATCGCCCATATCATATTTCCCGGCAGGCTTTCCGGCCAGGAATTTCGCCGCCTGCACCGCACCCTTTCCGAATACAGCCTTGGAATACGCCCTGTGGGAAAAGGTGATCACCTCGTCCGCCCCGGCGAAAATCACGTCGTGATCTCCCACGATGGTGCCCCCGCGCACCGCGCTGATGCCGATTTCCTTCTCCGGGCGCTTCTCCCTTCTGGCGCTTCTGTCATAGACATAGGTATAGGCATTGCCCAACTCCTCATTGACGGATTCCGCCAGGGCAAGTGCGGTTCCGCTGGGAGCGTCCGCCTTCAGGTTATGGTGCTTCTCCA
Organism: uncultured Acetatifactor sp.; assembly: GCA_910589035.1. GTDB lineage: Bacteria > Bacillota > Clostridia > Lachnospirales > Lachnospiraceae > Acetatifactor. The sequence goes on from CAJUSI010000076.1 coordinate 72,282, forward strand.
CAATCTCCATATCGAAGCCCGCAGGGGCCAGAATCCCCGCCGCATTTTTCAGAAGCTTCATCAGCAGATTGATTCCCAGAGACATGTTGGCGGATCTGAGTACCGCGATCTCCTCCGATGCCTTTTCCGCCTTCCGAACCTGTTCCCCGCTCAGGCCCGTGGTACAGAGCACACAGGGAAGCTTCTTCTCCACGCAATAGTCCAGCATGCTGTCCACGGCTGCCGCAGAAGAGAAATCAATCAGACAGTCCGCCTCCACATTGCACTCCCAAATATTGCGAAATACCGGATAGGGATTGTGTCCGTCGTCGAATACATCCACTCCCGCCACCAGCTGCGCGTCCTTATCCTCCGCCAGCATACCGCTGATAACCTGTCCCATTTTCCCGTTACATCCGTGCATGATAATTCTGACCATAATTTCGCTCCTTTTCCTTCCTGCCAGTTTCCATCGCTTTTCCTGCTGTGATCTGATTCGGATTTACCCATACGGCCCACGCCCCATGTATCTGCCTGCTCCGTCACAGGAAGGACCGGGAGTACGGCTTCTTCCAATCGAAATATCCCACCCTGCCCGCTCCAGAGTGGGACAGGTATTTCAAAGCAATCCGTAATCCTTCATTGCCTTCTCCAGGCGCTGCACATTCGCAGATTCCATCTCGGATAAAGGCATCCGAAGTGCTCCGCTGCCCATGCCCATCAGGCTTAAGGCCTTCTTCACGGGAATGGGATTGACCTCGCAGAACAAAGCTCCGCACAGCTCCATGGCATCCAGCTGCAGCTGCAGACTCTTCTTCACATCGCCGTCCAGATAGGCCTGGCAGATCTCATGAGTCTGGCGCGGCGCCACGTTGGCCAGCACGGAGATAACGCCCTTGCCCCCCAAGGACATAATGGGAACGATCTGATCGTCATTGCCCGAATAAATATCCACATCTCCCCCGGCAAGAGCCGCAAGCCGGGCAATCTGGCCGATATTGCCGCTGGCCTCCTTGACACCCACGATATTCTTCACATCCCTGCACAGCCGCACCACTGTCTCCGGCAGAATATTGCAGCCCGTTCTGCTGGGTACATTATAGAGCAGAATGGGAAGCTCCACGGAATCGGCAACTGCCTTATAATGCGCGTACAGGCCGTTCTGGGTGGCTTTATTGTAATAAGGACTGACCAGCAGCAGGGCGTCCGCCCCCGATTTTTCCGCCTCCCTGGAAAGATAAACCGCCGTCTCCGTACAGTTGGAGCCGGTGCCGGCAACCACCGGAACCCGTCCTGCCACTGCCTCCACGCAATACCGGATCACCTCCAGATGCTCTTCATGGGTCAGCGTTGAGGATTCCCCCGTGGTACCGCAGGCTATGATGGCATCCGTTCCGTTGGCAATCTGGAACTCCAGCAGCTTCGCATACTGTTCATAATCCACATCCCCGTTTTCGTGCATCGGTGTAACGATGGCCACACCCGAACCCTTAAAAATAGACATCTTTCTTCCTCCATCCTTTCTCCATTGTTATTTTCTTTGCAGTAAGCCTCTCTCCCGGCCAACCCGGAACGGAATTGAACCGGAATACACAGAATTTCATACTTATACGCCTATAGAGTGAAAAACATCGCCGACACAAATGCGCCGGCGAATCAATCCTGAAGGATATGTTCCGATAGCACCCCATCTCCAAAAGAGATGACAGTCACACAGCTCTTAACTGTATGCCCAAGAACCGACCTGCAGGACATCTGCTCTTTCGGCGTCTTCCCCTTTCCTTTTCCCTCTTCTGCGCCTGCCGCATCCGAAAAATTACTCCTGAAAAACGCAACCTCTATCTTTTTTGTAATTTATAGTCTAAATCATAACATTATACTCGAATACTGTCAATTGATTTATTCCCAAACCTTAAATTTTACCGTCTCAATTCTGGAGACCTCGTCCGCCAGAATACAGATGCTGTCGTCCAGCCTGACCCCTGTCAGAATCACATCGGTATCCCCCCTGCATTCCAGCATGGATTTCAGATCCTCCACCGACATGATATTCTTTTCCACCAGCCTGAGCACCTCATCCAGTATCAGCAGATCACACTCCCTGGTAGCCAGAACCTTCTTGGCAAAGTTCATCCCGTTTCTGATATTGACAATTTCCTCCTGCTTCTTTCCCTCGGAAAGCTCTTCATAGTTTTCAACGGATTTCTCGAAGCTGAAAAATTTGATCTCCGGTTCCATCCTGCGCAGAAAATCAGAATTGTTGGAAGCATTTCCCTTCAGGAACTGGATAACGACCACATTTCTGCCTTCCATCACAGCCTGCAGAGCCCTTCCAAGAGCAGCAGGCGATTTTCCCCGGCCATCCCCGGTGTATATATAGACCAACCCTTTTGCCATACCAACCTCATTTCACTCACAAAGGACAACGCAAACACCCCTGCCGTCCGACTCCCCCGGCCTGCGGCAAGGCATGTTCTTAGGAAGCTACTTGTATAGAATAACATATTTTCCGGAATTTGGCAAATTCTTTACAAAACCTTCATAATAAGCGGTGAGGAGGAACGGTACCTCTGTCTCATTCCGGCATTGTCCCGTGAAAGTCATACCATATCATCAGTAATCAGCTCCAGCTTGCTGACAGATACCTCAAAGGCCACTCTTCTCTCCACATTATCCTCATCCAGCTTTTTCATATATTCCCGGCTCTGGATTCTGCCCCACACCGCACAGCGTTCCCCTACCTTGAAATTGTTCGCATAGCGTGCATTTCTCCCCCAGCAGATACAGGGTATGTAATCGGATTTTCCGTAGGGGCGGTTCACGGCCAGAAGCAGATCCGCGATCTCCCTCCCCAGGGGCGTCTTTCTGTAGATGGGCTCCTTACAGATAAATCCGTCAAGAAAAATCTGATTCGTCTTGGAACTTTCCTCCAACTCATTCGTAAAGCTGACCTCCCTGGCAAATACGGAAAGCACAAGCCTGTTCTTGCGTTCTTCATGGCGGTTGTAGGAGCGGAATTGACCGTTCACACAGATCAGTTCTCCCGTATAATCCATGGTTACATCCATCAGCCGCTCGGATACCATAATGGGGATAATATCATAGCTCTCACTGAGACGTTTGCAGCGTACATCCATCATGTAAAAGCCTTCCCCGAAAATTTCGTGACTATAGCTGAAACCGCTTACGATTTCCCCCATAATCGTTACCTGATTGTTTTCAATTACCTTATCTGTCATTTTCGTTCTCCCTTCTTGTTCTAAGACTTTTTCCGGTAACACCTCCGGCAGGCGTGAAAATTTACTATCCCGGCAGGCCGTCATAGTATGATTCCTTTCGGATGGATACTACTATTTATACAATAGAATTTGCTTTTTTAGTACATTTTTTCATCGCGCAGTTCGTCAATTTTTTTAAAATATGACTATTTTTTCATTTGAAACAATATGTAAAACAGTTTAACAAAATCGGCAGCCCTAATAAATCTTGCATCTGTCCGGAAATGGTGCTATACTGTAACGGTTTGAGTTTCCGATGAATTTTTTCATCGACAAAAGTAGACAAATATCGGAGTTGTGCCGTTTTTTCCGCACAACATGGTCTGTAAACGTAAGTCCGGTTTGGAACAGACCGTCCAAATACGGGCCGGTTCGCCCGCCGAAGCGGGCAGGAGGATATCATTATGAAGCAAAAAAGAGAAGATGTAAGAAACGTGGCCATTATAGCCCATGTGGATCATGGCAAGACCACCCTGGTGGATGAACTGTTAAAACAAAGCGGCGTATTCCGGGAGGGGCAGGATGTTGCGGAACGGGTGATGGATTCCAATGACATCGAGCGTGAACGCGGCATCACCATCCTGTCCAAAAACACCGCAGTCATGTACAGGAATACTAAGATCAATATTGTGGACACGCCCGGGCACGCGGATTTCGGCGGCGAGGTAGAGCGGGTGCTGAAAATGGTAAACGGCGTCATTCTGGTGGTGGATGCTTTCGAGGGCCCCATGCCCCAGACAAAGTTTGTACTTCGCAAGGCATTGGAGCTGAAGCTCCCCGTCATCGTATGCATCAACAAAACCGACCGTCCGGAGGCCAGGCCGGATCAGGTGGTGGACGAGGTGCTGGAGCTCTTCCTGGAGCTGGACGCGGACGATGCGCAGTTGGACTGTCCCTTTGTCTACGCCTCCGCCAAGACGGGTGTCGCCTCCCTGGATTCCGCCCGGGCCGGCAGCAGCATGGAGCCTCTTTTCGAGACCATTGTCAATTACATTCCCGCCCCGGAAGGAGATCCGGAGTCCGGCACACAGGTTCTCATCAGCACCATCGACTACAATGAATATGTGGGGCGCATCGGCATCGGCAAGGTGGACAACGGTACGATTAAGGTCAACCAGGAGGTGGTTATCTGCAACCATCACGATCCGGACAAGCAGATGAAAGTAAAGGTAAGCAAGCTGTATGAGTTTGACGGTTTGAGCAAGGTAGGCATAAAAGAAGCGGGCATCGGTTCCATCGTTGCCATCTCCGGAATTGCGGATATCCATATTGGAGACACACTCTGTTCTCCCGACAGCATCCACCCCATTCCCTTCCAGAAGATCAGCGAGCCCACTATCGCCATGCAGTTCATGGTGAACGATTCTCCCCTGGCAGGCCTGGACGGGAAATATGTCACTAGCCGCCATATCCGCGACAGGCTGTTCCGGGAGCTGAATACGGATGTCTCCCTGCGGGTAGAGGAGACCGATACCACGGAATGCTTCAAGGTATCCGGAAGGGGCGAACTGCATCTCTCCGTTCTCATCGAGACCATGCGCCGGGAAGGGTATGAATTCGCGGTGAGCAAGGCGGAGGTACTCTACCGCACCGATGAGTCCGGAAAGCGCACGGAGCCCATGGAGCTTGCCTACATCGATGTGCCCAACGAGTTCGCAGGGGCGGTTATCGAGAAGCTGGGACAGCGAAAGGGCGAGCTGAGGAACATGGGCAGCATCTCCGGCGGCACCTATACCCGCCTGGAATTCTCCATTCCGGCAAGGGGGCTGATCGGCTACCGGGGCGAATTCATGACCGATACCAAGGGAAACGGCATCATGAACACCATCTTTGACGGATACGCTCCCTATAAGGGGGATATCCAGTACAGACACCAGGGTTCCCTGATCGCCTTTGAGGCGGGCGAATCCATCACCTACGGACTGTATAACGCCCAGGAGCGGGGCACCCTCTTCATCGGGCCCGGGGAAAAGGTATATGCCGGAATGGTGGTGGGCCAGACCGGCCGCAGCGAAGATATTGAGGTAAATGTCTGCAAGAAAAAGCAGCTGACAAACACCCGTTCCGCAGGCGCCGACGATGCGCTGCGCCTTGTCCCGCCCAGAATCCTGTCCATGGAACAGGCTCTGGATTTCATCGACACGGACGAGCTTTTGGAGGTAACACCCTCCCACCTGAGAATCCGCAAGAAAATCCTGGATCCCACCATGAGAAAACGGGCGGCCATGCGGAAATAATCCGTCTCTAAATCCGGAAGCCATAATCAAAGACCCCGCTGCAAGCAACAGGGTATCAGGCTTGCAGCACTGGTTTCAACATGCCCCGGCATATATTGCGGAAAGATAACCATTTCCCGACAGCCCCTTCCGTATCCGTGTAAAGTAAATATAGATATTTTCCTCATTGCTCGCGGGAATAAAATAGAAACGGGGAAAAGGAAACCTGATACCGGCTCCTGAAGTCTCTCGATATGCAGAAAGCTGACGCTTACTGGAATATAGTCAATATACCAGAAAAGCGGCGGAAAGTCAAGCCTTTTGGCCACTGACTTTCCGCCGTCTTAACGTGATTCTGCATTTTTTCCTTCTGCATCGCTGCTATATCGCTTTCGGAAATCTCTGCCGCTGCCGTTTCTGCCGGACAGCACGGTTCCCGAGTTTCGTCACGGGAAAATCTCCTCAATTACATCCTGCACCGTCTTCACGCCCACGATCTTCATTCCGCTCCCTTTGCGGCACTCCTGCGCGCAGACATAGGGCAGGATACAGGTATCGAATCCCAGGCGCTGCGCCTCCGCCACACGCTGTTTTGCCATGCTCACCGCTCTGACCTCGCCGCTTAAGCCCACCTCGCCGAAAGCGATGAGCTTCGGACTCAGGACCGCATTCCGGAAGCTTGACAGGACGGCAATCACCACCCCCAGGTCGACGGCCGGCTCCTGAATCTTCAGTCCCCCCGTAATATTCACATAGGCATCGCAGGAGGCAAGCTGAATGCCGGAGCGCTTCTCCAGCACGGCCATCAGCAGATTCACACGGTTGATATCCGTTCCGGTGGTCTGTCTGCGGGGGATGCCGAAATTGCTGTGGCAGACAAGCGCCTGGATCTCCACCAGCAGCGGCCTGGTTCCTTCCATGGTACAGACCGCCACGGAGCCGCTGGCATTCTCCGGCCTGCCGCTCAGCATATATTCCGAAGCATTCTCCACCTCCGCAAGCCCCTGCTCCCGCATCTCGAAAACCCCGATCTCATTGGTGGAGCCGAAACGGTTCTTCACCCCCCGCAGGATACGGTAGGAGGCATGCCTGTCTCCCTCAAAGTACAGCACCGTGTCCACCATATGCTCCAGCACCCTGGGCCCCGCCACCGTCCCCTCCTTGGTCACATGGCCAACAATGAATACCGATACCCCGAGCCCCTTTGCCAGCTGCAGAAGGACGGCCGTGGACTCCCGCACCTGGGATACGCTCCCCGGCGCTGCAGCCACGCTCTCGCTGTACATGGTCTGGATGGAGTCTATCACTACTGTCTCCGGCTTCCGGCTTCTGATAATCTCCGAGATCCCGTCCAGATTTGTCTCGCACAGCAGAAGCATCCGGGAGGTAAATTCCCCGATTCTGTCCGCCCGCATTTTGATCTGCGCCAGGGATTCCTCCCCCGATATATAGAGCACCTCATGCCCTTCTTCCGACAGATTCCTGCAGACCTGCAGCAGCAGGGTGGATTTCCCGATCCCCGGATCGCCTCCCACCAGAGTGAGGGATCCCTGTACGATTCCGCCTCCCAGAACCCGGTCCAGCTCCCCGATACCGGTGGAGATCCTGTCCTCCTCCCCTGCTTCCACCTCCGGCAAAGCAGTCGGAACTGCCCTGTCCCGCCGCATGGATGCGCCGCCGGAAGCACCCCTCCCGGCAGTCTTGCTGACCGTCTCCTCCACAAAGCTGTTCCACTCCCTGCATCCCGGACACTGCCCCATCCATTTGGAGGATTCATGTCCGCAGTTCTGACAGTAAAATACGGTGCTGATCTTTCCTTTTGCCATTTTGATTTCCTTCCCGGGTACTTTTTCTTCCCGAATATTCTGCTCCATAATACTCGCAAACGCATTCATATACCGATATTCCGTTCTGTATTACAGGTGCGTTTCCTCGTCATACCTTAAAACATTCACTGACCGATATACTGTTCCGTATATCTGAATCAAAGAGCCCCCCGATGGCAAACTTCCCACATGCGGGGCTTCGTCCAAAAAACGCGGGAAACCGGGCGTCATATACGGCGCTCCCGTCTCCCGCGTATCTACTAACCTTTCCTGCAGTCCGCCCGCCATTCAGCCGGAAAAAACATGACAGCACACTGCAGACATTTCCCGTCTGCCCGGCAGTGCACGGAATTAAATCTGCACTATTTTCACCGACACCTCATCGGCTTCCTCCAGCTCCACACTCAGGGAAAGCTTCCCCCCGAATCCTGTCTTAATGGCGCCGATGCTCTCGCCGTCCACGGACACCTCGTAGGCCTTGCCGTCCGTAAGTCCTATGGTGATCTGCGCATCCTCGTCCCCCTCGACGATAAACGCCACGCCGTCCTCCTTTTCCACGAAATTCAGAACACTGGTCCCCGGCACGGATTCGTAGAGGAACATACCGTTTTTCTCCAGCTTGGTCATCTCGCTGTAGGTCTTTACCTTCAGCAGATCCCCCCCATGCCTGTAATCCTCCACTTTTCCCTTCCTGGCCAACTTATGGTTGCCAAAACTGATTGCACCGTCCGTCTCACTGCGGATCAATTCTTCCACCACTGCCATCTGAGCATCCTCCTGTCCATTTATCAACTCACTCTGTCACATTCCATCCTGTCTCTTCCGACTCGTTATGGTTTGTTCCGGATACCTATAGTATAATATAAAATTGCAGCATTTTCTACAAATTTTTTACTTTTCTTTCGGCACGCTTCCCTTCGGATTCTGCTTCCCGCCTTCTTTAGAATATTCCCCGGGCTTTTCTATCAGTTTTTCCTTCGCCTTCACCGTAAAGCAGACCTTCCCGTTCTTGAAACCCACTGTCACCGCATCCCCCGGCTGAACCCGCTTTAGCAGAATCTCCTCCGCCAGCGCATCCTCCACCACGGACTGGATAGCCCTCTTTAAAGGCCTGGCCCCCATCTTCACATCCGAATACTGCTCCACCAGATGCTCCTTCAGCGCTCCCGTCATGGTCAGCCGGATGTCCATCTGGGACTCGCAGCGTTTATACAGATTGGAGGCCAGAAGGCTTACGATGGATTTCATATTATCCTTATTCAACTGATGGAATACGATAATGTCATCGATCCGGTTGATAAATTCCGGCTTAAAGCTTCTCTTTACCTCCTCCATAACTCCGGATTTCATTCTTTCGTAATCCCGCTTCGCATCGCTTACGGCGGCGAATCCCAGGTTCTTGGGATCCACGATCTTCTGGGCACCCGCGTTGGAGGTCATGATCAGGATCGTATTCTTGAAGCTCACCTTTCTGCCCTTGGAATCGGTGATGTGTCCGTCGTCCAGTATCTGAAGCAGAATGTTGAACACATCGGGATGCGCCTTTTCTATCTCGTCGAAGAGCACCACGGAATAGGGGTTCCTGCGCACCTTCTCGGAAAGCTGTCCCCCCTCGTCAAAGCCCACATAGCCGGGCGGGGAGCCGATCATTTTGGAGACGGAATGCCCCTCCATATATTCCGACATATCCACCCGGATAATGGAATCCTCGGAGCCGAACATGGCTTCCGCCAACGCCTTGGAAAGCTCTGTCTTGCCCACGCCGGTGGGACCCAGAAACAGAAAAGAACCGATGGGGCGTTTAGGATCCTTAAGACCCACGCGTCCCCGGCGCATGGCCCTAGCCACCGCCGTCACCGCCTCCTCCTGGCCGATGACACGCTTGTGCAGAATGCCCTCCAGCTTCAGCAGCTTCTCACTCTCCTTCTGCGCCAGCTTGGCCACCGGAATCCTGGTCCACATGGCCACCACCTCCGCGATATTCTCCTCGACGATGGTGTACCTTTTATCCGCCTCCTGTCCTTCCGCACGCTTCCTCATGCGCTGGTACTTTTTCACCAACTCATCCTGATTTTTCTTAATCTCCACTGCCTGGGAAAAGGCCTCCATCCGGATGGACCGCTCGATCTGCAGATCCATCTTTTTAATTTCTTCCAGAAGAACCTTCTGCTTATCCGGCATATCCACCGAACTCAGCCTTGTGCTGGCCGACGCCTCGTCTATGAGATCGATGGCTTTGTCCGGCAGATTTCTGTCGTTGATATAACGGGCGGACAGGCGCACCGCCGCCGCCACAGCCTCGGAGGTGATATTCACC
>CAJUSI010000077.1 GCA_910589035.1 uncultured Acetatifactor sp.
CCGCTTTGTCGGCACCACTATGAATGAAAGGGGTTTACTGTGAGCCTCCGGCGGATGTGCAGAAAACGGGAAAGGAAGATGTCACTTCGTGACCCCGTTTTCGCACAGTTCAGCGCCGGAGCGCTGAACTTTCATAGTAAACTGTGACATACTATTGTCATAATTTCCCTGATATCATAAATTATAGTCTCTTGGAATCTTCTGGCAGAAAACGGCGGTTTCCAATTCGGGTTTTCCGTATAAGGCGGAGGATTTATCAAAATGCTGTCTTGGAAGCCGCATAAAATAAGGTTTAGAGATTCCGAGAGTATATAAATTAAAAAACGGAGGATTATATCATGGAACAAAACATCAAGAGACTGCCGACACACTGCGGCGACGAAACCTGTCCTTCCTGCGTCATAGCAGGCGACTATATCTACCTTGCACACCATGCCGGAGGATTTGAGAGGAGAGAGATACGGCATCAGATGAGGGTTACTTTTGAAAGAGTAAAAAGTACGCTGGCAGCTGCTTTCCGGCGAGAATGACATCTACCAGCAGGTTTCTGGATCCGGAATGTTTATGCATGATCGATGGAGTAGCATACAAAAGGAAGGAACGGACCTGAGGCCATAGACTTTATACGGCATTTCTAAATCCGCCCCGGTCTTTGGGGCGGAATTTCCGCATCACTGTCGGCTATACATGCTGATCTTTCTACAGACTTCCCAATAATTTCTGCAGTTCCGCCTTTCTGCTTTTTATCACCTGCTCCCTGTACGCCTCCTCAAATCTATAAGTCTCTATCACAAGATTTAAATCCATATATATCCTGTATAATTTCATCCGAATCCTGTCATTATGGGTTACTTCCAGCCCGGCGCCGGCCGCCTCGCTGTATCCTTCTATAAATGCCTCTTCCCCGGCAATATCACCATATATTCCAAAGGCGGCAATAAAATCCGCATATGGATCCCCATAAAAGGCTCTCTCGAAATCCATAATGCCGCTTATTCTATATTCCTCCCCTTCTTTCCTGAGAAATACATTCCCCGCCCACAGGTCAAAATCCACCAAACGCGGCTCTTTTACCTCATCCAATATCCCCCTGTGCCGCTCTACTGTCAGCCGGATGTCCTTATACGGCAGATCGTATCTCCGACGCCTGCCGTCCTCCATCATGTTGTCCATCATGAAACGGAACGCTTCGAACCATGTGTCAAAACGCCACGCCCTGTCTTCCTTTATATAGCCGAAATAATCCCCCTTCACCGAATGCATCAGCGCATTATATCTGCCCAACTCTCTTTTCAGCTTTGCAAGATTGCCCGGCGTCGATTCCTTATAGCAATCTTTCCAAAGCATCCCTTCTATCCTGGAGAGAAAGAAACAGTCGCAGTCCACAATCTCCTGGGAGAAATCATGGCAAATCAGCTTCGGGATCGGTACGCCCTTTCCCTCCAGACGACGGTACACTTCCACCTCCGCTCTCATGATTTGGGATTCATAGGTAAGCACATCCGCGTCCCTGCTGAAGGAAAGCTTCAATATCATCTCCCTCCAGCCCATGACATCACCCCCGAAAGAAATCAGGTAAACCGCATTCATCATGCCGCCGTCCAGCGGCGTAATCCTGTCCACCGTCGCCTGGGAGCCAAAATTCCTTTCTATCAATTTCAATATCCTGCCTTCATCCAACTTGCTTTTCGTTGAACTTTCCATACCCATTCTCCTCTCTAAAATGAATACGGCCTGCAAATATCAGCCCTGATGTAAACTATCCCCGTCTTTCTAACTGATTGAAAATATACTGAGATTAACTTTTCTCCTGATTTTTTGCCTTACGATATTTTATCCTAATTATACCAACGCCCGCCTCTCATTGAAATGGAATTTTCACACACAGCTTATGTACTATTTTGATGCCCTTTTGATACTATTCTCAATCCTTCTCCTTGTCACTTTCTGTGGTCTATAGGCTTAGATTGCATAACGCTGAACACTGCCTGATGTAATCATTCGATGGAACCAGTCAGCGTTATGCAGTCTGGTTTCACGGCAAGTGAAATCGTTTAGCAGTTTATCCCGCAGATTTTTCGTTATCTCTCATTTTCGTTTTTTGGAAATTTGAGGGGATTTTTCGGTGACTTTTCTGCCATTTTTTCTTGCCATTTCCCCCAAACCATGCTATTCTGAATACAGGCAAAGAAATCAGATTCTACAATCATCTGTAAGACCGGTCGGTCTTTCTGTATTTTCGAACTTCTTGCTGGGCGGGAGCCTATATCCCAAATGACACAACCCCACAAACCTAAGCAGGAAGGGAGGAATACAGCACCTTTCCTGCAAAATTTGCATCCAGAAAGGAAAGGTAAAGATGGAAGAAAAGAAAAAAGCGGAAAACATGCAGGCGGAACGACAAATCCGAGCCGCAGAAACAGCGAAGACGCCAAAGCAGCCTGAAGCGGCAAGCATGAAAACAGCAGTCAAAGAATTACAAAATACAAAGAAAATGACGACATCTGCACAGCCTGGAATAGCAGTAAGTATCGAAGATGCGTCCGAAGAATTGCATGCCACAGAGAAAACGAAGACAGAATTGCAGCCTGAAAAAGAGGAATGCATCGAGGATGCAGTCAAAAAATCACAGGAAAAAGACCAGTCCGGTGTCAGTACGCCCCATGACAAAGGCTATAAAAAGAGTCTGTCCAGGCCGTCGGAATTCCTGCATTTCCTCAAAAAGTATGTGAAGGCGGACTGGATGATGACTCTTAAAGAGTCGGACCTGAGCCTTTGCGACAAAGAGATGTTGGAACGGGATTACGAGGGGAAGGAAGCGGATCTTCTCTACAGGGTCAGCATGCCGGCAGGCAGGGAGGTCTTCATCTTCATCTTGCAGGAGCTGCAGTCCTATGTGGATTACACCATGATATTCCGCATTCTGGTATATGTGGTAAATACCCTGGTGAAGTATTTCCTGGATAAGCCGAAAAACGAGAGGGAGCAATCCAGGTTCCGGCTGCCGTCCATAATTCCGATTGTCTTCTACAACGGCCAGGAGCGATGGACGGCGGCAAGAAGCCTGCGGGAATACCAGAACAGCGGCGAATTGTTCGGCAGCCATATTCTGAACCTGGAATACTATCTGGTTAATCTGGCAGAGATCGAAGAAGAATATATTCTGTCTACGAATACGGTTCTGGACAATATCATGTACTGCGATAAATTCCGCAGCAAACTGGAGCTTGTGGGGGCCCTTCGCGCCGCATGCGGCAGAATCGATGAACTTGGCCTCCAGGCACGGGAAGAGTTCCGGAACTGGGTAGAATTTATCCTGCTTTCAGTCTGCGGCAACAAAAAAGCTGTAGTGGAGGAGATCCTGAACTGGGCAGGTAACGGGGAGGACGACATGGCATTCAAGTATAACATTATCAGGGCCTTTGAAGATGAGCGGGCGGAAGGAATCGCAGAAGGTGAGAAAAAAGGCAGAACACTCAAATTAATCGGCCAGATCAGAAAAAAGATCCAGAAAAATAATTCTGTAGAAGAGATTGCAGATATGTTGGAAGAAGAGCCCGCTTTCATCAGTCCAATCTATGACCTGATCCAGATGCATCCCGACTGGGACGACGAGAAGATCAGCAACGAACTGAACGGATTGGAGAAAAACCTTCAGATATAAACGTTTCAATCATCATATGACAGAAGGAGACATTATGAGCGCATTAAATGTACAGATAACTGATATGGCAGGGGCATACATCGAACATTCCATGGTAATTTCCAACTTTCTGATTAAGGTAGGTAGCCAGATGCAGGACAGCCTGTGCAGAATATTCGGAGATAATGTACAATATAAATGGGAAGTAAACGGGGAAGATAAAACAGTCATCCCCGATGCTTCCATCAACTGCCGTTTCCGCAACAGGCGCGGCAATTCGTTTTTCAATAATCCGCGCTTTGTGATGGAAGTGCTCTCTCCATCCACCGAAAGCTATGATCGCGGAGAAAAGATGGAATTATACCGTATCCAGGAAATCGATGAATATTGGATAGTAGATTGGAGAAAGAAGCAAGTAGAGATCTATGTTCTTGACTATGAACAGAACATCCCCAAATATTATTTGTTTCATACAATTACAGAAAAAAACAAAGAGGATTTAAGGATTGTACATTTTCCAAATGTAAAAATGACATTTGATGAGCTGTTCAATGGCATAGAATATGCGGCAGAGGATGAAAATATCACATAGCATTCAGCGAATACACAAGTCTGCAACTTTGTACTCAAGTATCACATATCAGAATGATTGAGTATGAGAGGGGAGAAAGTCCACTGTCAGCAGACTTTCATATAATAAAAGAAACGGTGTAGTCCCTCGACCACACCGCTTTCTTTTCATGCCAATGAAATTTCCGTCAAACATAGATTCTATTGACGATTCGGTACATACAAATCCGATTATTTCACGGTATTCTCGTTCAGCATCGTAAGAATGCTGTCGAAATCCTGCTCGGTCTTACTCTTTACAGAGTTGACATACTCTTCCCAATCTGCATCGTTGTCAATATCCTTCTTGCCTTCGATGAAATCATTTGCCCAGGTAAGCACGTTCTTATAGCAAACACCGCCCTGATTGAGCTGTGCTCTCATCTGCTGCTCTTCAGGAGTCAGATATACAACGGGGGGCTGATCCGCGGGAGCCATGGAATCTGCGCCGCCGATCACACTGGTCTCATTCCAGTAGTTGCCCTCATAGTAGCCATTGGCCTCGCTCCACCAGGGATCGATAGAGTTCGTGGAAGTAAGCATCATTGCATTGTAATCAAGCGGAACAAAAGGAATACCGCTGCGGCATACGCTGGAGCACATCAAACCATACTCTGCAGCCTTGGTGGGAACGCTTTCAGCGTTCATGATATCGTCGATATAAGTCTTTTCGCCGTCCACTACATTATAGTGCTCACCCTCAATGCCCCAGTTCAGCAGCTGAACCATCTGATCGGAATACTGGAAGTCGATCATGGCCACAATATGCTCAGGATGCTCGGTCTCGGCATCGATGAAGATACCCATTCTCTTATTGGTGGTGCTCAGGGACTTTCCGGGAAGTCTGGAACCCCATTTCCATGCAGTTCCGTCAGGACCGTCGGGCAGGTATGCAAGACCCCACTCCATGGTATTTCCCTCAACATCCTTCAATGCGGTATTGAAAGCAGATACACTGCCGGACCAGAAGGAAGCGCAGATTACGGCTTTGCCTGTGGTAGCCTTCTCAAGATGCATATTCCAGTCGGTGGTAGCGTACTCGGGGTCGATATAACCGCCTTCCCAGAGCTCATTCAGATAACGCAGCATGTCGCGGAAGTTATCCTCGATAGGGCCGTACACCCACTCGCTGCCGTTGTAATACTCGCTCTCCCAGGTATGAAAGATGCCGGCAAAACCGCGGATCATATCATAGGTTCCGTCCATGATAACATAGTCGGCATCAATGGAACCATCGTCGATCTTCGCCTTAATGTTTGCGCAAAGCTCCTTGAACTCATCCACATTGGTGGCAGGCGTCCAGTCATTGTCCTTCAGAATGTCAAAACGGTATGCAACCGTTGCAAAGGACTGCGCTCCCGTAATATTGTCGGGATTGTAGAAGCCGTCGATGAAGTAATACATGGAACCGTCTTCATTCTTTGCATAATCCTCTCCGCCGGGGCTTCCTGCCATATACTCAGGATAGTATACCAGATAATCGCTGTAATCCGCGATGTTCAGGATAACGCCCTCTTCGCCGTACTCTGCAAGGGAAGTACCTATGGATGTGGTATTCACGTCGTTAAAATCGTTTGCTCCAAGCCATACATTCTCCTGATCCTGCAGATCCTTAAAGGAAGGCTGAATATCCCAGGTGATGTCCAGCTTGCAGCCAAGATAAGCTTCCATTCTCTCCTGCCAGAGCTGCTGAATTCTGGTGCCTGTGGAATCCGTTCCCCAGTTTGCCGTCCTCACCGTGATGGACAGGGTGTCCAATTCGGGAAGGTTCAATCCGTTTCCGGCTGCCGTAATCTCCGGGTCGTTCTTGTCCATGCTGGCGGTCTCGCCGCCCCCCTGGGACTCCTCGCTGGACTCTTCAGACGACTGCTCGTTGTTTGAACTCTGTTCGCTGGAGCCGGACTCACCCGTCTCGTCATTGCCGCAGCCTGCCAGAAGTCCCATGGACATCACGGTTGCCAGAGTAAGCGCCATTGCTTTTGTTGCACTTCTTCTCTTCATAATTTTCCTCCTTATTTTTTCTCTTGCTTTATGTATATAAAGAAGCCCGATTCGGCCTCCTCATACCGTTTTGTTAACCGGAAATCAAATCCGTTTCCGCCGGCCGTAAAGTCTCCTCAACCCTTAACCGCGCCGACCTGCATACCTTTTACAAAATATTTCTGCACGAAGGGATAAGCCAGCAGGATGGGACCCATGGTCATGATGATACAGGCGTACTGCACATTCAGATAATTCAGCTTACCGTTGTTGATCATATCGTTGGCATTCTGCATGGCGCCGATACCGTTGGCAAACACGATCCTGCGTAGCACCATCTGGATGGGCTGGCGGTCCTTATCCTTAATGTAGAGCAGCGCAGGCATGTAGCTGTTCCACACTCCCACCACACAGAACATGCCGAAGGTTGCGTACAAAGCTTTGGACAGGGGCACATAAATTCTGGCCAGAATACCGAACTCGCTGGCGCCGTCGATCTTGGCCGCCTCCCGCAGATCCAGGGAAATCCCCTTGTAGAACGCCCTGTAGACGAACACGTTGTAGGCCGAGATGGCTCCGGGCAGGATCAGCGCCCATATGGTGTTAAAAAGCCCCAAATTCCTGATCAGCAGATAGCCGGGAACCATGCCGCCGCTGAAGAACATGGTGATCAGCAGGTAGATGGAGAGGGGCTTTTTCATCACGAAATCCGGTATCATCAGGACATAGGCCATCATGGATGTCAGAGTCAGGGAGAATACCACGCTCCCCGCGGCGATGACGATGGTGTTCCAATAGGCCTGAAATATATTCTCATCCTCAAAAAGCATCTCATAGCCGTCCAGGATAAAGTCCCTGGGGAAGAAGGTTACCTGCCCGGTGACGATTGCGCTGTTGCCGGAAAAGGAAATGGCAAGTACGTTCAAAAAAGGATAAATGAATACGATGGACAGAAGCCCCATCAGGATGTACAGCACAACGTCAAAGGTCCTGCTTCCTATGTAAATCTTGCTCTTAACTTCTTTTTCTTTATTCCTAGCCATGTATTTGCCTCCTTTACCACATGCTGTTTTCCGGACTCAGCTTGCGCGTAATGGCGTTGGCGCCGTAGACCAGAATGAAACATACAATCGACTGGAACAGGTTCACCGCCGTGGAGTAGGAGAACCGTCCTTCCAGAATACCCACTCGGTACACATAGGTGGCAATGGTTTCCGTAGCCTCCATATTGGTGGAATTCTGCAGAAGCAGAATCTTGGTATAATCGCTGCTGAGCACATTGCCCACATTCATAATCAGCACGATGGTGATCGTCGGCATGATGGCCGGAATCGCGATATTCTTCATCTTCTGCCAGCGGTTGGCACCGTCGATATTTGCCACATCATAGAGGGAGGTATCCACATTGGTCAGAGCTGACAGATACAGGATGGAGCCCCAGCCTACCCCTTGCCAGACAGCAGACAGAATATACATAATCATGAAGTTTGTGGGGCCCGCATTCAGGTTCACCCTCTCCAGATCAAACAGCACGCGGATATCGTTGAAGAAACCGTTCAGGGAGCAGAATCCGTGAAGCATGGAGCATACCACCACTATGGAAATAAAGTGTGGAATGTAGGAAATGGTCTGCACAATCTTCTTATAAGTCTTTCCACGCATCTCGTTGATGAGAAGCGCGTAAACAATCGGAAGCGGAAAAGTAAACAGTAGAGTCAATGTACCGATCTTCAGCGTATTCCAGATAATCTTGGCACAATCCACATTCTTGAAAAATGTGAGAAAGTTCTGGTAAAACGGTTTAAGCCAGGCGCTCCCCCATACTCCCTTGGATCCCTTATAGTTCTTAAAAGAAATCAGGATGCCATAGATGGGCACATATTGAAAGATAAAAATGAAAACCACCGGAAGCAACGCCATTAAAAACAACGCTCTCTGCCGGTAGGCGCGCGTCCAGAAGCTTTTCTTCGGGATCGCCACAACAGCTTTTTTTGATGCCTTTGCCATATTCTTCCTCCCTGTATAATTGATGATTTAACAAAAGATCTCAAGTTCTCTTTTATTATTAGTATTATTTTAATGTGAATCTTACATTGTTTGAATGGATAAAACCATGACGCTTTATGCAAATTTCACATATTTTTCACGCTGCATTTGTATAATATGTAATTTTCTCATATTTCCTTAGTTTTTTACATATTTTTGCCTGAAGGATATGTATTATAATAGAAAAGAAGAAATCAGGAAATAACTGTGGAGGAAATGGCATGAGCGCAAGCACAAAGGAAACCCGGATACTGCTGCCCCTGACAAAGCAATTCGCTGTTATGCTGTCCTTTTTTGCTCTCTGTACGGCGGGCGTCCTTCTCTACAGTATTTATGATTTTACAAAGCTTCAGAATGACCTTTGGAATGCAAGCCTGGAGCCCTACTCCTCCCAGCTTGCCAAAAACACCATGAATGCCTATGAGAATTATGAGCATATCTGCTACAGCATAGCCTATAACCAGCAGGTACAGAATTATCTCATGAGTCGGGAAAACGGGAAATCCTATGAAGGCTATCTGCAGATTGAGAACCAGTTAAACAGTGCTGCTCTGCTGAATTCAGATATCACGGATATCGCCGTCTACGGTTCGGACGGACATTTTGCCGCCCTGAACGGTTCCTCCGATAATTATGAAGAGTTTGCCCGGACTCTGTCCGAATCCCGTTTTTCCTACCGCAGCGCCGGGACTGCCGTAATCAACGGCACGGACTGCCATGTGCTGGCCATGCCCATCTATTCGCTGGGTACGGGGACAAGCCGGTATCTGGGACTTTTGTTTCTGGCCATCGATGTGGACAGCCTTTTCAATACTGCGTCCAGCAGCACGGGTACCACCTACGATCCGGAAATCATTTTTCTGAACGAAGATAACAGGCTTGTCTACGGGAAAGTTGATCTGTATGAAGCGCTTGTGGATGTGGATGCCGGAAAGGGACTTCTTCAGGTCAATAATATAGAAGATTCCGTGGTATACGCCGCAAAGAAATATACCATCCCTGTCATTGACCATACCCTGTATGTCCTCATTGACAAGAGCCATACCCAGAAACAGGTGATCCAGCTTTTCACCCGCCTTCTGATCTGCATGGGCGCTCTGCTGGTTCTGATCCTGCTGTTCCTCTTTCTGCTGTACCGCCCCCTGATCCGCTCCCTGCAGCTGCTCACCCGTTTCATGAAGACCCTTTCCAGCGGAGACAGAAGGGCCTATAAGGAGAAATTCACCATTCATCAGGGACCTGTGGGCATAAGCGAAATCGATGAAATCTGCAAAGCCTTCAATGAGATGCTGCAGCAGACGGACATGCTGAACCATACCATATTTGATACCTATCTGAAAATGTATGAAATGGAAAATAACAACCGGCTCACGGAGATTGCCTTTCTGCGCAGCCAGGTAAACCCTCATTTTCTGTACAATACCTTGACCATGATCTGCGGAATGGCGGCGGAGGGAATGACCGATGAAATCATTTCCGTCACGGGCGCCCTGTCCCGGATCTTCCGGTACAGCATCAAAGGCAGCGATATGGTGACGCTGCAGGAGGAAATGGATATTGTCCGCGCTTACCTGATGATTCAGAAGGAGCGGTTCGGCGAGCGCTTCACCGTACAATATGACTTCTGGGATAATTCCCTGAGTTGCCTCATTCCCAAGATGATCGTCCAGCCCCTGGTGGAAAACGCCATTGTCCACGGTCTGGAAAAGAGTTTAAAGCCCGGACAGCTTCGCATCGGAGCCGGACGGAATCCCGAGCACGGCTATCTTGCCATCTGGATCTATGACACAGGGGTGGGCATGCCGGAAGATAAGCTGAAAGAGCTGCGGGACGCCCTTTCCCACCTTCCGGGCAAAAAGCAGGGCGGAAACGGAGCAGCTTATTCGGAAATGCAGCAGATCATTGCCCATGAGGGGATCGGCATTTTAAATGTTAACAGCCGCATGGTGCTTTATTACGGAACGGATTATACTTTATTGATCGATTCGGAAGAAGGCGTGGGCACCAACATTCAAATCCGGGTGCCCTACCGTACCAGAAAGGAAGAGAATTGATTATGTACCAGGCAATTGTGGTCGATGATGAAAAATGGGTGGTGAAAAGCCTGATCGCAACCATTAAAAACCAGGATCTTTTTGAAATTACGGAAGAATTCTACGACGGCCTGTCCGGTCTTGACTATATCCGCAGCCGGCAGCCGGCGCTGGCCTTCGTGGATGTGCGCCTGCCTGGTATGAGCGGGCTGGATATTCTGCAGGCAGCCAACGCGGAAGGTCTGAAGACATTGTTTATCATTATCAGCGGCTATGCGGAATTCGCCTATGCACAGAAGGCCATGCTTCACAATGCCGTGGGGTACTGTCTGAAACCCTTCTCTCGAAGCGAGCTGATAGATTCCATGCAGAAGGCTTACAGCATTCTGCAGGAGCAGGCGCCGGTTTCCGACACACCGGAAAATACCCCCCCTGATCAGGATATTTATGTATGCAGGCACACAACCGCATCCCACAAGTCCGTCCAGATGATTATCGATTATACGGAGGAGCATTATCGGGAAGATATCTCTATCAGCGATCTGGCAAAGCACTGTTCCATCAACACCAATTATGCCAGCCAGCTTTTCAAGCATGAGATGGGAATCACTTATGTCAATTTTCTCACAGGCCTGCGCATTGATCACGCCTTATGGCTGCTTACGCACACAGACCAGACGGTTTTCGCCATTGCCTCCCAGGTGGGATACAGTGATTATTTCTATTTTGCAAAGGTTTTTAAAAAAGCCATGGGATGTACCCCCACCGCATACCGAAAGGGGCGGGAGGAAGATAAGGAGGAATACAATGAAGCGGAATCATCCTGATATAATAAAGCGAACTGGCATTTTTCTCCTCTGCTGTGCACTCTGTCTTTGTTCCTGTGCTTCCCAGGAGTTAATCTCCGGCCCAGACCGCTCTGTTCTTCCGGCTTCCCTGCAGGAGCTTTCCTTCGAAGAGCATCTGGACATCAGCGTGGGGTACTGGGATATTGATGCCATGGTAAAAAGCACCCGGCCGGACGGCATGACAAGGTATATCGAAGAACTGTTCAATATCACCCTGCATCCCATGTCCGTCACCTGGGCCAATTACAAGGAAAGATATCAGTTTTTAAGCTTTACGAACAGCCTGCCGGACATGTTTGCCACTATCACCCTGTCCTCCACGGACAATAACGACTCCGCCACTTATTCGGATCTGATCCGCTCGGACTCTATCCGTTCGCTGCCGGAGGACATGTCGGCATTTCCGGTCTTAAAGAAAATGCTGGAAGATGCCCCCAGTGCTCAGTATACCGACGGCCGCTATTACGCCATCCCCCGCATCTCCTATATGGATCCCATTCTCGGTTCCATGGATGCTGCCCTACTGGTAAGGCGTGACTGGATGAATGCGCTGGGGTATGAGGACCCGCAGAGCTTCGAGGAATTTGCCCAAATGGTGGCAGCCTTTGCCATCGAGGATCCGGACGGCAACGGTCTGGACGACACCATCGGCTATAATGTAAACAACCGGATTGCCCTGGGAAAATGGGTTATATTGGGCATCGCGCCGGAATGCAATGTCTATTCCTGGGTGGAGGAAGACGGCCGTTTCGTTCCCTCCTGGACCACGGATGCCTTCAAGGACGTGGTTTCCGCCTACCGCTATCTCTATGAGACCGGGGGACTGGATCCGGAATTTTACAGCAAATCCCCCAACACGATCAGGGAGGATTTTGCGGCGGGAAGGCTGGGTGCCATGGAATACAAGTCCTTTCCCATGAGCATTATGGAGGTGAAAGAGATCTGGGACAGCTTAAACGACAAACCCTTTGAAGAATGTGTGGATGTACTGCCGATTTTTCCCGCTCCGGACGGGATCAGGTACAGCAATTCCAGCAATATCTTCTGGTCCGAAACCTATATCTCTTCCGCCGTGGATGATGCAAAAATGGAGCGGATCCTGGCGCTCTTTGAATTTCTGATGTCCGAGGAAGGGCAGAATTTCTGCCACTACGGCATCGAAGGGGAGGATTATATCCGGAGAGAAGACGGCAGCTATAAATGCCTTCTGAATCTGGAAGGGGAGGACGGTACCTCCATCAGTCTCTCCACGGCCCTGGCTCAGAAATACCCTTCCAGCACTCTCTTCGCGAATCTGGCCACCTGGGATGTCTGCGACTGGAATTCCCTGGATGTAAATGAGATGAATTCACTGCTTTACGGAGAATACTGTACGGAACTTGGGTACAAATCAGCCGTGTGGTTCCGCGACAATACCGTACAGCTGGAGCGTCCCTATGATTTCCTGAATTTTCCCAAGGAATCCACGGACCAGTTCAGTACCAACCGGGCCTTTGAGGCCTTTGTCAACTGTATCATCGGCAGGCAGGATGCCGTGGCCATGTGGGAGGATGTGCTGGAAGAGATGCGGGAAAACGGACTGGAGGAATATATTGACCGGCAGAATGAGCGGTACTGGGAGTATCTGGGGCTGTCTGCTACAGCATACGAATACCATTCTGGACAATATCATGTACTGCAATAAATTCCGCAGCAAACTGGAACTTGTGGGAGCACTTCGCGCCGCATGCGGCAGAATCGATGAACTTGGCCTCCAGGCGCGGGAAGAGTTCCGAAACTGGGTAGAATTCATCCTGCTCTCAGTCTGCGGCAACAAAAAGCCGTGGTGGAGGAAATCCTGAACTGGGCAGGAAACGGGGAGGACGACATGGCATTCAAGTATAATATTATCAGGATGGTTGAGGAAGAAAAAGCAGAAGGGAAAAAAGATCCAGAAAAACAATTCTATCGATGAAATTGCCGATATGCTGGAAGAAGAGCCTGCTTCTATTAGCCCAATCTATGACCTGATCCGGAGTCATCCCGACTGGGACGATGAGAGGATCAGCAACGAGCTGAAGGATTTGACTGACAGGCTTTCCGGCTTAAGCATCATACCATCGTAAGCAATAGGCAGGTTCTTTCCAGGCTTGGTTATACTGCATAGCGCTGAATACCGCCTGAGGTAATCACGCGATGGAACCAGTCATCGTTATGCAGTCTGGTTTCGCGGCAATTGAAATCGTTAAGCAGTATAAAATGAAGATTCTGCTCAATAAGTCCCCTGGCTTTGCCGGGGGACTTATTGGATGTTCAGTGAAGTTCTCTTAAAATAAGCCGGAACTTTACGCTTTATCTGTATTGTGCAAGATCAGCTGTGGCAGATTTTCAGCACGTAGGCGTGGGCGCAGGGTTTCTTCTCAGGCGCCTTCACATACAGGCATTCCCCGTTTCGGCCGAATGTGAGGGGGGTATCGCATCCCAGCAGCGTGACGCTCCCGACGTCGGAGTCGAAGGGGCCTCCCTCCCGCAGGGTGCGGATCCGGAATTCTCCGTTCTCGGGCCAGCCCATGGCGATGGCGTAGAGAGTGTCCCCATGGGTGGTAAAGCGGAAATCCTCGGCGGTCAGGGTCTCGCTGTGCACATCCGCAGCTCCTCCCTTTTTAATCTGTTCCTCGATCTTTTCCTGGTCATAATTCTCTTCTTCCACTATGGTGGGGCCTTCCGCCGCGATGGTGTAGGGTCTGGTGGCGTAGATGGCCTCGCCGTTTAAGGCAAGCCAGTCTCCCACTTCCTCCAGCACCGCCACTGCGTCGGGGTGGAAGCTGCCGTCCGCGTAGGGTCCCACATTCAGCAGCAGGTTGCCGTTCTTGGAGACGATGTCGCAGAGCTGATGGAGGATTCTCTTCGCGGATTTGTATTTGGGATTCTGCACCATGCACCAGGTGATATTGTCCTCCAGGCGGTCGTCGGACTGCCATGGGAAGGGCCTGGGATGTGCGAATTTGCCGCATTCGATGTCGTAGACGCCGATGTCTTTGGGGAAGTCCTCCTGTTTATAGGTGATGATTCCCTCCTTCATGCCCTTTGTGCGGTAGTAATAATCCGCCATGGCGTACCGGTAATCTTCTCTGATAATACAGGTGCGGCTGTCAAAATAAATCGCATCCGGCGCGTATTTATCGATGACCTCGCAGACCTTGGCCTTCCAGGTTCTGCAGAAGGCTTCGTCCGGATACCGGTAGGGAATATAGCGGTTGGTCTCCAGGGGAAGTGCGGGGCCGTAGTAGATCTCGTTGGCCGGGTCGTATACATCCGCCTCGTTGTCCGTGGACATGAACCAGCCCCAGAGCCATTGGTGGTGGAAGGTGGCAAGGGTGCGGATTCCCTCCTTCCGGAAGGCCTCCAGGCATTCTCCCACCACGTCCCGCCCGGGTCCGTAGTTCACGCTGTTCACGGGGTTGACGGCGCTGTCCCACATGGCAAAATTATCCGCATGCTCGGTGACGGGGCCGGCATATTTCGCTCCCGCCCGCTTCACCAGCTTTGCCCATTCTTCCGGATTAAATTTCTCTCCCTTCATCATGGGATAGAAATCCTTGTACCCGAAGTCATGAAGCTTTCCGTAGGTTTCCACATGGTGTATGTTCTGTTCCAGTCCGCTGCAGTACATATTCCGGGAATACCACTCGTTCTGGTATGCGGGCACGCTGTACGGTCCCCAGTGAAAAAACATCCCAAATTTCGCATCCCGGAACCATTCCGGCGCTTCTCTTTTCAGTTCATTCCAGTTAATCTGTTCCATATTTTCTCTCCTTTTCGGGCGCGGCCTCGCTGTGCTTCTCTCTGTGCTTCTCTCTGCGCTCCCATCTAAAAGCCGAGCAGTCTCTGCTTTCCTTCCCAGTAGCCTTCCGGGAACTCCAAGCCACATTTTCCGGGACTCCCTGCCTCTCTATTCCACCATTATACTTCGGACCGGCAGAATGGAATATTCTTCTCCGGCCTCTCCCTACTCTCCCCATTCCACCGTTATACTTTGATCCAGCAGAATGCGGTTTTTCCTCTCCGGGCTCCCCATCTCTCTATCCCTCTGTTATACTTTGGATCCGCAGAATAGAATATTTTTCTCCGGCTTCTCCCTGCTCTCTCCATTCCACCGTTATACTTCGGGCCGGCAGACTGCAGTTTTTTCTCTTCGGGCTCCCTGCTTCCCCGGCACGCCGCTATGCTTTGCACGGGGAGTTCCTCCCGGGTGTCTCTTCGCTTCTCAGTCTTCTCTCAGAATCGGATATTTATAGAAGGACAGGGGCGGCAGGAAGGTCACATCGTCGATCATGGGAAGCATAATCGGGTCCGCCTGCCATGCAAAGGACAGAACTACATTTTCTCCCGCCGCTCTTTCCAGTTCCAGGTACGCATTATTGATATCCTCCCGGTTGGCGCGTATGCTCAGGATGTCCACCTCTCCCTCGCTGTCCTCCAGGGTGAATCCGCTGTCCTTTCCCAGGCTGGAAACGATCTGGAGGCAGCCTTTCACATGGTCGAAGGTGAGTTTCAGCCATTCACCCGTCAATTTAAGCTCTGCTTTCTCCTGATCCGTCACTCTCTGCACCTCACACAGGGCGGGCGCCTCGTATTCCTCCCCGCCGGCCAGCACATGGGCACACTGCTTCGCCAGCTTTTTCCCCAGGGCCACATTGGAGGGGGCGCTGTTGTGTATGCCGTCGCTGAGGCTTAAGTTTGTGGTGGAGAGGACATAGACGTCGGGGATCTCCAGGGCGGCTCTTCTCTGGGCATCTCTCACCATCCCCCAGCATTCGTCGTGGATTCCGTTAATCTGGCGGTTCAGCTGCATGGTGAACACGGGAATGGAGTAGCCCAGCTCTGCGCGGACGGCTTCCACATACTCTTTAAAGTGTTGGAAATACTGCGCGGCAGGCTCCGGATCCGTGTCGGAGCAGCCCTGGTACCAGAGGATGCCA
The DNA here is from genome assembly GCA_910589035.1 of uncultured Acetatifactor sp. Lineage (GTDB taxonomy): Bacteria > Bacillota > Clostridia > Lachnospirales > Lachnospiraceae > Acetatifactor. Next base: position 16,121 of record CAJUSI010000077.1, read on the forward strand.
GCGTATTTTCCTCCGGTCTGATGTATTTTATCCATCATATTTCCGTAGAGGTCGCCCTTCCGGGGCTTCCAGCGGCTCATGGGGGAGCCTCCCATGGAGGTCTGGATCAGGCCCACGGGTCTCCCTGTGATCTCATAGTAGGTTTTGGCAAAGCTCAGATAGGGGGAAACTCCGGGTATCCCCATCTCCTCATTGGGCAGGGATCCGCCGAAGGTGCTCTCGTTCATGGGGTGGCAGGCCAGGTCCCATTTGCTGCGGTTGCGGAACAGGTGCACGCACAGATGGGGCGGATCGTCGCAGAAATCCTTGCCGAATCCGGCGGAGTTGGACTGTCCGGCAATGACGAAGAGGTCCCCCACTCCCAGGTGCAGCACACAGTCTCCCCGATACAGCCAGGTTAAATTGGGAAGGGTGCTTCTGGTCTCCAGGCTGGTCTCTATCCTGTACAGTCCCCCTGCCGGAATCGTGACGGAGGTCTCAAAGCTTCCGGTGAAATTCTCTCCCGCGTCAATTTTCTCCGCAGCGATCCAGGGAATCACGGTCATATTGTCGGACTCCCGCATCACCCTTACCACGGGAACGGCCTGGGCCACCCCCACATCAATTGCCGCCGGATGAACCTGATAGGTGCCTTTCAGGCTCACTTTGGCGCTTCCGTTCTCCTGCTGGAGGATTTCCCAGTCCGCAGGAGCCGATATCAAACTTATTCCATGCATATTATCTGCCTTTCTTTCATCCTGTCACTTGAAATTCTCAGTATGAAATCCTTCCGGACAATTTCAAGGGTTCTTTTGCTGTCCGTGCAAACTCAACTGCAAAATCTGTTTTTACTGCGTTCTCTTCCAATCTGCTCGCATATGGCTTTCTTCCGCGGCAAGATTTTGCTTCCGACTTGTCCGGTTAGAGGATTTTACAAAAATTCAGGGCTTCTTTCTGGGGAGCGTGCACATGATCTGTCTTGCCTCCTGGGGCGTGGCCGGTTCCAGGTCCATGGCCCGGATCAGAGCCGCCAGCTTCTCCACTTCCTCATAATTAAAGGACGCTTCCTTTCCCGGCGCCAGATGTCTGCTGTCCTCGAAGCCGATGCGGACCACGGCTGCTCCCATGGCGATGGCCGCCGCCAGGAATTCCCAGTTGTCCCTTCCGTAGTGGGTGACACCCCATTTCGCATCGGACGGCACTGCCGCCCGGAAGGTGGTGAGGCATTCTATGTTGGGCTGCATGCCCCCCTTGTGGCCGAATACCAGGTTGTAGAGCACGGGATCCCGGTAGGGCGCCTGTTCCTGCGTCATACGGATATTGTAGATCATGCCGATGTCAAAGACTTCGATCTCCGGTATGATGCCTCTCTCATACACGGCTCTGGCGCAGTAGCGGATATCCTCAAAGCTGTTGATATAGACCGCCTCCCCCAGGTTGGTGGTGCCGCCGTTTAAGGATGCGCTCTCCACTCTCCAGTAGTCCAGGGGTCTGCAGCGCTGCTCGATATTCATCTCCGACACGCCTCCCGTGGAAGCCTGGATCACCAGGTCGGTTCTCTGTGCAATCCTCTCAAAGGTATCCTCCAGCTCCGTGGTATCCGGTGTCAAAGATCCGTCGGGACGTCTGCAGTGTAAATGACACATTGCCGCGCCCGCCCGGGCGGATTTCACCACGTCCTCCACCAGAGCTTCCTTGTCCACCGGCTTTCCGGCTTCCACCGGAGCCAGGGAAATGATTACTTTTCTCATGCCTGCCGCCTCTCTTTCCTGTTCTTTTTCGGGATGGTTTTCATACCGCCTCCCGGTACTGTTTTTATGCAGTCTTGCTTGCTGTTGCTGTGTGTTATTGTCAAGTGCCCAATTTTATTTCTTTCTGTCGCCTTTTTATGGCACCTTTATAACGCCTTTTCATTTTGTTTCCCGGCAGTTTCTTGACGTTTTTTCGGCATTTTCCTGATGTTTTCTGAAACATGCTTATGTAGCTTTTATGTTCTTTGTCCCTGTACCGCAACAGGCAGCACTCTTTGCGTCAATTCTCTGCATCCGCTATGCCAGCATCTCCACAATTTTTTCCAGGGTATCCGTGTCTCCCACATTTCCCGGGAAAATAATATAGGACAGCCCCGGGAACCTGCTCTCCAATCCGGTTCTCCACACGGGGATGCCGGGCTGAGCCTGCCCCAGCACCAACGCCTTTCTCACTCTCAGTGCCTTCGTCCCCACATCGCTGGAGGTGATTCCTCCCTTGGCGATCAGAAAGCGTGGCTTGCGGTGCAGGCCTGCAATGACCGCGGTCACCGCATCGGATATGTCCACCGACAGGCGCAGGAGTTCTTCCTTCGCCATCCCCTCCGGGGCCAGCAGCTTCCTGCTGGTGTACACCACCGCCGTTTTTCCCTGGCTCATGACCTTTTCCGCCTCCGCGATCACGCGCTTCGTCTCCCCTTCCAGGCCCCGCTCCGCAAAGCAGGCGCCCACGTCAAATTCCAGGAATTCCAGGCCCGATCTTATTCTTCCGTCCTCCCCGGCCTTTCTTAGGGCTTCCAACTGCAGGGTGGTTTTCTTCACATGGGAGCCCACCAGAACGATGCCGCCGTACCGGGAATCGTCCCTTCTCTCTTCTCCGCAGACAGCGGACTCGACTCCCTGTCCCCCTCCGCAGACAGCGGACTCAGCATCTCCCAATAATTCCTCCCTGGTCAACAGGGGGATGGTGCTCACGTTTCCCAGCACCTTGGGCACCGCCGCCGCGCAGCGGATCAGGAAACGCTTCCCTGCCTTCATCGCCCTCAGAAGGCAGGTGGCGAACACCTCCACATCGCTCTCCGCCACGGCGTCCACCACCACCGGGCGGAAATCGTCAGCACCCATGAGAAGCTCCGTGATCTCCTCATAGCGCCCGGCCCGAAGCAGGGAAAGGGAAATCATAACGGCGTCCTCCTTCCGGTATCTGCCCCCGCTTTTCTCCTCCGCGTAAGCCGCCAGATGGGAACAGGAATATCCGAAGGTCTTGTCCCCGGCGAACTCCGTCTGTCCGGCGGGAACCAGGTACTCTCCCTCCTTTACATAGTGCACCCCTTCCATGGTGTATCTTCCGCCCTCCCGGAAAAAGGGGCAGAGAATCTGTCCGTGTATCTTTTGCCCGGTTTCCTGCTCCAGAACCTCCCTCAGCGCCTCCAGCTCCAGGGGGTAGTGCCCCCGCAGGGTGGAATCTCCTCTGGATACCAGGAGAAACTCTTTTCCCGCTTCCGCGGCCATCCTCACCATGCGCCGGGCCAGGGTCTTATGTTCCCTTTCCGTTCTCTCCGCCGTGAAGCTTCTGGAATTGGTGAGAATGAAAAACATTCTGTTTTCCTCCTCCAGCCCGGCCTTCAGACTCTCCTCGCTCCAGTCCGTGTAGACATGAACGCCGTGTACGGTCTGCACTCCTGTGGGGTCGTCGTCCAGCACCGCAATCTTTGTCGAAAAATGTTCGTACTCCTCCAGAAATTTTCTATGTACGGCTTCCGTATCCGCCGCCGGATATTTATCCAGTTCCCACAGAGGAAGCTTGCTGTATTTCTCCACCTTTCCCTCATTTCTGCACCGTTATGGTGCCTTTTTTCAAATTTTCAAATGCTCTTTCTTTTCCCCCGTCGTTGGCCGGCCGCTCACATCCGTCACAGGAATCCACACGCGCATCTCGTCCAGCCCCCTGTTGTCCCATGCAAAATAAGGAATCAGCCGAACGGGTACTGTCTCATATCCGGAATTCACGTAATCCCTGTAAAGCGCATTCCGATCCGCTTCCTCCCCGGGCAGGCTCTTCCGCCTCAGGAAATCTCCCCTCAGAGAGAGCACCTTCCTGCCCTCGATCTCAAATTCCTCCGGCTGCAGACGGATATCGGAAGGAAGTATCAGCTCGTCCAGAGTATCGATATCCGCATCCATTCCCTCCAGACAGTAGACCAGCGGCCCTCTCTCCACGGCCACCTGGTTCACATCCTCCTCCACCATGGCGTGGGCGCAGGTCAATCTGGCTTCCATATTGAAATCCAGAACCACCTCTGTCTCCTCCGGATTCTGAACGGATACGGCAACATATGACCCCGCCTGGGCACGTCCGAACTCCCGAGCCTGCATCCCGCCGTCCCTGCGGTTCTTTACCGTGAGGCTCCCCTTCCGCACCCATGCGGGAATTCTCAAATACAGTACAAATCCTGTCTCCGCTCCGGATTTGTCATCCGAAGCACCGTTTCCTTTGCCCGCAGTGCCGGATTTGCCGTCCACGGCTCCGTCCTTTTCCCCTTCACTTTCAAAGGTAAACCGGATTTTGCCGTCGTAAGGATAGCCGGTCTCCTGAATCAGCGTCACGGTCCTGCCCGAAAGTCTCACCTTCGCCCTGCTTGCCCCGTACAGCACCGTATAAATTCCGCTCTCATCCGCAGCGTAGGCATATTCGCTCAGCTGGGAGAGGAGTCTCGCCAGGTTGGGCGGGCAGCAGTAGCTTAAGATGTATTCCGCCCTCTCCTGCCCCCATATCAGCTCATAGGGCAGTTCATGGGCTCTGCGCAGCATATTTTCATAGAAGAATTTCTTCCCGTTCATACTGATTCCGGCCATGTTCACATTGAGCACCATGCGCTCCAGCACGTCCGCATACTCGGCCTTCTTCTCCAGGCAGAACATCCTCCAGGCCCAGTAAACGCCGCCTATGGAAGCGCAGGTCTCATTGTAGGCCGTTACATTGGGAAGCTGGTATTCATAGCCGTAGGCCTGATGCACCAGCTGATGCTTGAAGAAATACCCGTAGGGAGAGGCTCCGTTATACAGTGCGCCGCAGCCTCCGGTAATATACAGCTTCTGGGTCACCAGGCTTTTCCACACCTTGTGGAGCACCTCCGCAAGCTCCGGGTCGTCCTCCTCCAGGCACAGATCCGCCACCCCGGCATAGAGATAATTTGCCCTCACCGCATGGCCGATAATCTTCTCATGCTTCCGCAGGGGGATGCTGTCCTGATTGTCGTCCATGCCCTCCTTCACGGAGTCCCTGAGCGCTATGGCCTTTTTCAGCAAATCCAGATACTTTCTCTCTCCCGTAGTCCGATACATCTCCGCCAGCCCCATGTAATGGGAGGGGCATACTGCGGTCTGCACTTCCCCGTTTTTCTCCGCCTCCGCGTACAGATTCTCCAGATAATCCGCGGCTCCCCTGGCAATCTGCAGGAAGCTGTCCCTGCCCGTAAGCCTGTAATACAGGCAGGCGGAGGTGAAGAGATGTCCGAAATTGTACACCTCGAAATCATTGATATCCCCCAGACGGGCCGCCTTCCCGCTTCTCTCCCCGATGATCTGCTTGGTGGAGATATAGCCGTCCGCCTGCTGAGCTCTCCCAATCAGGTCAATATATTCCTCCAACCGGTTTAAGAGCTCCTGATTGTCCCTGCGCACGGCGGTATAAACCGCAGATTCCATCCATTTATAGAAATCCCCGTCTCCGAAAACGGTGCCGTCAAACTCGCCTTCCGCATCCCCCGCCGCTATCTTGAAATTCTCCAGCACATGGCTGATATCGCTGCTCTCAAACATCCTCTGCAGATGGGGTACTGTGGAATCCGCGCAGGTGTCAAAACGCTCCTTATACAATCCTCCCGTCCATTCCACATCCGCATAGGGAAGCCCCCAAAGCTTCGCATTGCCTGATTTTGTTGTATCCGTTATCATTGTCCGCCTCCCTTTTTCTTTTCCGGTTTCTTCCTTTTGTCCCTCTCTGTTGGGTCTTCTTTTCACCGTTTTGATTTACTGTTATGCTTTATTCTTATGCGCCGTGATAATCGTATAGCTGTGCGCATTTACCGTTATAATACAATCATCTGCATTTACATACCAGTTTTTCCCTTTTCTTGTAATACCGGCATTGGCAGAATGGATTTTCGTTTTACACCAATCCACAACATTCTTTGTGCCTGTATCTAAGGACAGATTTCTTTTAATGCGTTCCACACCGGATTCGGTTGTATGCAGTTTATCCAGATTTTTCAGCAATTCATTTTCTGCATTCATTTCTCAATTCTCCTTTCGAAAATCCCGATTCACTGGTTACGCAATTCCAAGGTAGGGGCTGCCGGCATTTCGTCAGAGAAGTCCCTTGCGCTCCAGCGCCTTCTTTAATTCAACAGCACCGAACCTGGGGCTGGAGAGAGTGGGAATTCCCATCTCACGGCTGATATCCTCCTCCACATAGGCCATGGAACCCTGGGCCAGGAGAATCACATCCGAGCTGTCCTTCACCTGCGCCGCCTTGTCCAGCAGAAGCTTTCTGAACTGCTCCTGATCCAGGCCGAACGCGCCGTCTATGAGCCCGTCCACCATCTCCACATGCCGTCCCATCTCTCTCGCCACGCGCAATACCGTGTTCTTCGTTGGCTCCAGCGTGGTGGAAAGCGTTGCCAGCACCGCAATCCTGCTTCCCAGCCTCACCGCCTCCCGACACATCTCCTCATCGATTCTCACAATGGGCACGCCGATGTATGCCGCGGCTGTCTGCATGCAGTCCGCCACCTCGCCCACGGAAGAGCAGATATTCAATATGGCGTCCGCACCCTGCCCTACGGCTTCCATATACATGGCAATCAGATCCGCCGCTGCCTTCGGCGTCACATATCCCGCCTCTCTCACAGCCGCCAGGATACCGGGGTTCTGCAGGCTCAGAATCTCCGCCTCCTCGCCGATATTCTTCCTCACCTCATGATTTACAAGCTCAATCAGCTCCGGGGTAGTGCTGGTGTACACAAGTGCTGCTTTCATTTCTCTATCTCCTTTCACTATAACCAGGCCTCATCGGACCCGGACCATGTACAAAATACTTCTCCTGCTTTCTGTGGCCTCCCTTACAAAGTCAGCCATACCCAAACAGGCTTTCCCAAAGGCACGAAAACGGTATCAGGAACTAAATTGTAGTACCGACACCGTCTTCCGAATCTCTTTTCCTTATTTCTATTATAATTTCTAAACCTGGGAAAAAACATATGATATATACAGAACTATATGCAAATTTTTTAGATATTTTCAATTTCTCCCATCTTCAGCAGCTTTGCCGCCCCGGTCGAACGGCCAGGCGGCTTCTAATTTTCCCCCATCTTCAATAACTTTGCCGCCTGGTCGGCGGCGATGCAGGCGTCCAGGATCTCGTCGATATCCCCATCCATCACCTTATCCAGCTTGTAGATGGTCAGCCCGATACGATGGTCGGTAACCCGGCCCTGGGGGAAATTATAGGTGCGTATCTTCTCGGAACGATCCCCCGTTCCGATCTGGCTGCGGCGCAGTTCCGCCTCCGCATCATGCCTTTGCTGCTGTTCCATATCATAGAGCTTCGCCTTCAACAGCGCAAAAGCCTTCGCCTTATTCTGCAGCTGAGACTTCTCCGTCTGGCTGTATACTACGATGCCCGTGGGATAGTGAGTCAGGCGCACTGCGGAATCAGTGGTATTGACGCACTGACCGCCGTTGCCGGAGGCACGCATCACATCTATTCTGATATCCTTATCTGCAATTACAATATCGATATCCTCATCCACCTCCGGCATAACTGCCACGCTGATGGTTGAGGTATGGATTCTTCCGCCGCTCTCCGTCTCCGGCACACGCTGTACCCTGTGAACGCCGCTCTCGTATTTCATCCTGGAATAGGCACCCTGTCCGGCAATGGTAAACTGTACTTCCTTCATGCCTCCGATACCGATCTCATCCACATTCATGGTGTCCACTTTCCATCGGCGTCCCTCCGCATAATGTACATACATGCGGTAAATCTCCGCGGCAAACAGCGCAGCCTCATCCCCGCCGGCACCCGCACGGATTTCCACGATTACATTCCTGTCATCATTGGGATCCTTGGGAAGAAGCAATATTTTCAGCTCCTGCTCCAGCTCCTCCGCACGCTTCCTGCTCTCGCTTAAGGCATCTTTGAGCATTTCCCGCATATCTTCATCGTTTTCCACTTCCAGCAGCTCCAGAGACTCTTCCGTTTCCTGTCTGCACTTCTTATACTCCGTATAAGCATCCACTATAGGGGTGAGATCGCTCTGCTCCTTCATCAGCTTACGGAAACGCTCCTGGTTGGAGGTCACTGTAGGCTCGTGAAGCTCGCTCATAATCTCCTCAAAACGAATCAGCAAATCCTCTAATCTGTCAAACATTTCTCCTCTCATTCCGCCGTTTTAACGGCACAAAGCCCAAAGCCTCCGGTTCCATACACCACCCTGTCCAGCCCCGCATAATCCTTTACCACATGGATCTGCGAAAAGCCCGCTTTCTCCATCAGTCCGGCCACGGCCTGCGCCTGGTCATATCCGGTCTCAAAGAAGAGCATTCCTCCCCCCGTCAGATGTGGCCTGCCCTCCTCCACAATCCTGCGGTAGAACGAAAGGCCGTCCTCCCCTCCGTCCAGAGCCCCCATGGGTTCATGATCCCTCACCTCGGGCATCAATCCCGGGATGGTCCCGCCGGGGATATAGGGGGGATTGCAGACAATCACATCGAATTTCCCCTGGATCTTTTCAAACAAATCGCTTTGCACAAAGCTTATCCCACCGGAACGTACCCTATTCTCCAGCAGCTTCCCGGCATTTTGCTCCGCCATCTTAAGGGCCGCTTCCGACACCTCGGCGCCCACGCCCTCGCAATCGTTCGTATAATGCAGCAGGCTGATAAGAATGCATCCTGAGCCCGTGCACATATCCAGCAGACGCATACCGTCATGAATATGGCGCAGCACCTCTTCCACCAGTATCTCCGTGTCCTGCCTGGGAATCAGCACATCCTCATTGACGGAAAATCTCAGCCCCATAAATTCCTGCTCCCCCGTCAGATACTGCAGAGGAATTCGCCCCTTACGCCCGGCGATCAATTCCTCGTAAGTTGTCCTCTCACTGCTGTTTATCTCCCTGTCCCCGTGAACCAGCAGGTCATTTCGGCCGGTTTTACAGACATATTCCAACAGAAGTCTCGCATCCAGCTCCGCCTCCGGGACGCCGGCCTCCAAAAGCCTCTCCCTTCCATAGCGGTATGCTTCCCCATAAGTCATATTTCACTTCCCTGTCCTTCCGTTCCCTGCATTTTCTGTTCCATATCTCTTCCGGTTCATACGCTTTTGCTAAAGGCATTCTTGTTCCGGGCGTCTTCCGTCCTTCAGGCCCTCTCGGTCTGACCTCCGCTCTCTTCTGCGCTGTCCCTTTCCGCCTTCTCCGTCTCATCCTCGTATCCGAAATTCTCTTTCAGATATCCCTTCCAGTCAAATACGGCCTCCACTGCAGCAATAGCCACCTCCACCATATCCCTGTCCGGTTCTTTGGTGGTCATCCTCTGGACCGCCATACCCGGCGCAGAGATGATCTTCACGAATATATTATCGCTTCGCCCTGCCAGCCTGATGATCTCATAGGAAATTCCGGCCACCACGGGCAGAAGCAGAATGCGCAGAAGCACCCTGTACACGGGACTTTCCACCTGGATAAAGAAAAACAGGATAATGCTCACGATAAACACGAAAAAAATAAAACTGGTTCCGCATCTTTTGTGAAGCCTGGAGCTTCTCATAACATTCTTCACCGTCAGCGGCCTGCCCCGCTCAATGCAGTTGATACATTTATGTTCCGCTCCATGATAACGGTACAGACGGCGGATATCCTTCATGATGCTGATTCCCACCACATAGAGCAGGAAAATCACAATGCGCATCCCCCCTTCTATAATGTTCATCAGAGAACGGTTCCTCAGCGTGCCTTCCAGCCGGGAGGTAAGGTAATAGGGCAGCACCACAAAAATTCCTACCGCCATGGCCACCGCAAAGACGGTGACAAGCGCATTGAGAATTTTATCCCCTGCGCCGCGCCCCGGCTTTTTGCCCGAATCCGAGTCCTCTTCCTCGTAAAAGGAAGCAGAGTAATTCAACGCCTTCATCCCCAGAACCAGGGAATCAATAAAATTAAAAATGCCCCTCACAAAAAGAATCCTGTTTAATATACTGCCGCCAAGGATCCCGCGGAAATGATCGATCTCCACGGCAATTCCTCCGTCCTGCCTTCTCACGGCAACGGCATATCTGTCTTTGTTTTTCATCATAATGCCCTCCAGGACAGCCTGTCCGCCGATCCCGGAATAACGGCAACGTCTTCTCCTCGCCATAAATTCCTCCAGCCCCTTTCTCCCGCCAATCGGGACAAAATGGTGTAAATATGAAAGGTTGAGATGCCAACACCTCAACCTTTCCTCCGCGATTCCTATTTAACGCCGTATTTCTTATTGAATTTCTCAATACGTCCATCGGCTCTCGCTGTCTTCTGCTGACCGGTATAGAACGAATGGCATTTGGAACAAACTTCTACGTGAATCTCGGGCTTCGTGGAGCCGGTCACGAAAGTATTGCCACAGTTGCAGGTCACAGTCGCCTGATAGTACTTGGGATGGATTCCTTCCTTCATCTCATTCACCTCTCTATAATAATCACACTGTCATTTCCCATGGCCGTGCAATCACAGTATTATTTGTCGTTCACATCCGCACTGCTTATGGAACCACAAACAGCGTTATTATTGTAGCATAAGGACAACCAGGTTGCAAGCTTTATTTTAAATAAATTTGTTTCTTTTTACCATCTGGACAAATTCATTGTTGTTCCTGGTTCTGGAGAACATGTCCAGAATACGGTCGGTGGCCTCGTCCGATTTTAAGCCGTTCAGGGCCTTTCGCATAATATTGATTGCCTCCAGCTCCTCTCCCGCCAACAGCAGGTCCTCTCTGCGGGTTCCGGACTTTGCCAGATCAATAGCAGGAAAGATGCGTTTCTCCGAAAGCTTGCGGTCCAGAATCATTTCCATATTGCCGGTACTCTTGAACTCCTCATAAATTACGTCATCCATCTTGCTGCCTGTATCCACTAAAGCTGTGGCAAGAATGGTCAGGCTCCCGCCGCCGCGCATATTTCTTGCGGCACCGAAGAAACGCTTGGGCATATGCAGGGCCGTAGGATCGAGGCCTCCGGAAAGTGTACGTCCGCTGGGCGGAACCACCAGGTTATAGGCCCTGGCCAGACGGGTAATGCTGTCCAGCAGAATTACCACATTCTTTTTATGTTCTACCAGGCGCTTTGCTCTCTCAATCACCATCTCGGACACTCTCTTATGATGATCGGGCAGTTCGTCAAAGGTGGAATAGATCACCTCCACGTTGGCGCCGCTGATGGCTTCCTTTACATCCGTCACCTCCTCAGGGCGTTCGTCGATCAGAAGTATCAGCATGTGAAGATCCGGATTGGTACGGAGAATGGATGTGGCTACCTCCTTTAACAGCGTCGTCTTACCTGCCTTCGGCGGAGATACGATCATCCCGCGCTGTCCTCTTCCTATGGGACTTACCAGATCCATCACCCTCATTGCCACACTGCAGCCCGGTGTCTCCAGCTTAATTCGCTGATTGGGAAAGATGGGGGTCATTTCTTCAAAACCCTTGCGCTTCATGGCTTCCTCAAGAGGATACCCGTTGATGGTACGAACGAAAAGCAGAGCGCTGAATTTCTCCTGCTGAGTTTTCACTCTCTTATTTCCGCAGAGAATATCTCCCGTTTTCAGCCCGAAACGCCTGATCTGGCTGGGCGCCACATATACATCGTTTTCTCCGGGCAGATAGTTCTCGCAGCGGATAAAGCCGTAGCCGTCAGGCATGACTTCCAGAATCCCTCTGGCTTCCTCGCCGCTGTCTAATTCCTTGGGATAGGTTTTCTCGTCATATACTTCATTCATACAGTTGGGACGCTGCGCCGCAGATGCCGGGGCCGAAGGAGTTCCCTGCACAGAGGTCTGGGCAGACGCCGAAAACGCCGGGGACTGTGCGGATGCAGAAGTCGCCGCGGACGCCGGAGACTGCGCAGATGCGGGAGTCACTGCAGAAGCCTGGGCAGACTGCATCCCCTCCGCTTTCGCTGCTTCCTCAATTCTCTGAGCGCTTTCACTCTGGGCTGCAGCCTCCGCGCGATAATTGGTCTCATTCATAGTCGCGCTCTGGGCCTGCTCATTTCTCGGTCTGGGCGCTGGTTTCTTATTTGTGACGATACGCTTGCGCATAGGTCTGGAATTGTGCTCTCGAGTCTGCTGTGGCTCCGCACTCTTTGCCGCCTTTTCCTCTTCCTGCTTTTTTACTCTCTCATCCTCGGCCAGCATGGCTTCCACCAGTTCAGCCTTCTTCATGCCGGATGTTCCCTTAAGCCCGCGCACCTTCGCCAGCTCTTTCAACTGCACAAGCGGCAATGATTCATATTTTTCTTTCATAAATTCCTCCTGCTTTCTGAAAATTTTTAATATAACGGGGGACACAGCCAGATTCGTTATGATGTGCTGCGTTGACACATGATCGAATATCATGTATTGTTTTTTATTATAATACATTTTTGCAAAAATAGGAACCCCCATTTTAAAATATGCTTCAAGAAAAAATAAATCAAATATCTTGCGAATACGTATAAATTATTATATGATATTTACAATCCGTGAAAAATGAGAGGAAAGAAAGTGCTTTTGAACTTAAAAGTATATATTAAGGAAGGAAAACTAAGATACGAAAAGAGGTAAGATCATGACCATCAACGAAAAAGCGCTGAAAATGCACGAAGAATGGAACGGCAAGCTGGAAACCGTCTCCAAGGCAGAGGTAAAATCCAGGGAGGATCTGGCAATCGCCTACACGCCCGGGGTGGCTGAGCCCTGCAAAGTAATCGCCCGGGATAAGGAAGCCGCCTATCGATATACCATGAAAGCCAATACCGTGGCCGTGGTTTCCGACGGAAGCGCCGTCCTGGGTCTTGGGAATATCGGCCCTCACGCCGCCATGCCCGTCATGGAGGGAAAGGCAGTCCTCTTCAAGGAATTCGGCGGCATCAATGCGGTCCCCATCTGTCTGGATACACAGGATACGGAGGAGATCATCAAGGCAGTCACCTGGCTTGCCCCCGCCTTCGGCGGCATCAACCTGGAGGATATCAGCGCCCCCAGATGCTTCGAAATCGAGGAGCGTCTGAAGGCTGCCCTTGACATTCCCGTGTTCCATGACGACCAGCACGGCACGGCCATCGTGGTTCTGGCCGGCATCATAAACGCCCTGAAGGTGGTTGGAAAGGAAAAGGAGAACTGCAGGGTGGTGGTCAACGGCGCCGGAAGCGCTGGCGTTGCCATCACCAGGCTGCTTTTGACCTACGGCTTCCCGGATATTATCATGTGCGATAAATCAGGAATTCTTTCCCAATCCTCGGAGGATTTAAACTGGATGCAGCGCAAAATGATGGATGTAACCAATTTAAAGGGTGAGACCGGAACCCTGGCAGACGCCATAAAAGGCGCCGATATTTTTGTGGGCGTGTCCGCTCCCAATATTGTAACCCCGGAAATGGCAGCCTCCATGAATCATGATGCCATCCTTTTTGCCATGGCGAACCCCGTCCCTGAAATCATGCCCGATGCGGCAAAGGCTGCAGGTGTCCGGGTGGTAGGAACAGGCCGCAGCGATTTCCCCAACCAGGTGAACAATGTGGTAGCCTTCCCCGGTATCTTCAGGGGCGCCCTGGAGGGACGGGCCGCCCGGATTACGGAGGAAATGAAGCTTGCCGCCGCCCGGGCCATCGCCGGACTGGTTCCCGAAGAGGAATTAAGCGAGGACAATATTCTGCCGGAGGCTTTTCATCCAAGGGTGGCGGATGCGGTGGCTGAAGCCGTAAAATCCCATATCCGGCATTCCTGAGCCGCAAGCATGCCGTTTCGGCGGCAATCGAGCGGGGAAATGCTCAGAACACTGATATACCATGATGTCGGAAAAAGAGTAACCGGTGCCTGATACAATCATACGATTGAACCGGGCAGCGTTATGCAGTCCGGTTTCACAGCAAGTGAAATCGTTAAGCAGTACATAGAAATAGACTCTCGGAATGAAACTCCCCGCAGCAAGCTGCGGGAAATTAACCCCTCTTTGGGATTAAACAGGGAGCAGGAACAGAGGGAGAACCGGTGAAAAAGATTCCAAAAAAGCTCTACAGAAAGCGGAAGAGAGATTCCGAGAGTATATAGAATAAAAAAGGAGGCGGAATGCCTCCTTTTGGAAAGGATTGATATAAAATGCTGCAGGATCCCCTTACCTTATATAAACTGATCGTACTCTATATGCTGAACCGGGTCACCTTTCCCATGACCAATGCCCAGGTCAGCGATTTTATTCTGGAAAGAGAATACACCAACTATCTCACCCTGCAGCAGGTCATCAACGAGCTCAACGATGCCCGCATGATTTCCATGGAAACTATCCGCAACCGCACGCATCTGTCCATTACGCCGGAAGGCCGGGAGACTTTGAATTACTTTCAAAACCGCATCAATCACGCTATTAAGAAGGAAATCGATACTTACTTCCGGGAGAATGAATATGTCCTCCGCAACGAAGTATCCATTCTCGGCGATTATTATTACAGAGCTTCCACGGGGGAATATGAGGCCCATCTGGTGGCAAAGGACAATAATGTCAGCCTGGTGGACATCAAATTATCCGTGCCCACCCAGGAGATTGCCGTCTCTGTCTGTGAAAACTGGCAGAAGAAGAATCAGGAGATCTATAAATACCTTACGGAACGGCTGTTTTAAGCCTCTCTCTTGATTCTGCTCATATGCTCCCGTATCTTGGCCTCGTAGCCGTTTCCGGTGGGCCTGTAGAATTCCTTTCCGCTCAATTCATAGGGCAGATACTGCTGTCTCACGTAGTGATTGGGGTATTCATGGGCATATTTGTAGCCCGTTCCCCTGCCAAGCTTTGCAGCCCCTTTATAATGAGCGTCCTGCAGATGGGGCGGAATGGGCAGATTCCCGCTTTTCTCCACTTCCTGCATTGCCAGGAAAACAGCCTCACAGCCCGCGTTGCTTTTCGGCGCGCATGCCACATAGGCGGCAGCCTGGGAGAGAATGATCTGAGCCTCCGGCATGCCGATCCTCTCTACCGCCAGGGAGGCGTTGACAGCCACCACCAGAGCCTGGGGATCCGCATTTCCCACGTCCTCCGCCGCACAGATCATGATTCTCCTGGCGATAAAAGCAGCCTCCTCCCCCGCATGGAGCATTCTGGCCAGATAGTATACCGCCGCGTCCGGATCGGAGCCCCGCATGCTCTTGATAAAGGCGGAGATGGTATCGTAATGATTGTCCCCGCTCTTGTCATAACGCACCGCCTTCCTCTGGATGCATTCCTGGGCCACGTCCAGCGTAATGTGGATTCTGCCGTCGCCGCTTCGCTCCGTGCTCATAACGGCCAGTTCTACGGCGTTCAGCGCATGCCTGGCATCCCCGCCGGAGACATCCGCCAGAAAATCCAGCGCCTCCTCGTCTATCACCGCATTATAGGCTCCCATACCCCTGTCCTCATCGTAAACCGCCTTCTTTATCAGCTCCCTGATCGCTTCCATGGGAATGGGCTTCAGCTCAAAAATAATGGAGCGGGACAACAGCGCGCCGTTTACCTCAAAATACGGGTTCTCGGTGGTGGCGCCGATCAGAACCACCGTGCCGTCCTCCACAAAGGGAAGCAGGTAATCCTGCTGAGCCTTATTAAATCGGTGTATCTCATCGATAAACAAAATGGTCCGCCTGCCGTACATCCCCCGGGTTTCTCCGGCCTTCTCCACCACCGCCTCCATATCCTTTTTCCCTGCGGAGGTAGCGTTAATCTGGGTAAATTCTGCGCTGGTGCTTCCCGCAATCACCTTTGCCAGCGTGGTCTTGCCCGTGCCGGGAGGTCCGTAGAAAATGACGCTGCTTATCTTATCCGCCCTGATGGCGCGGTAGAGCAGTCTGTCCCTGCCCACGATATGCTCCTGTCCCAACACCTCGTCCAGGGTTCTGGGGCGCATTCTGGCAGCCAGAGGCGCCTCCTTTTCCATATTGGTATTCCGCATATAATCAAATATATTTAAGTCCATTTTTCTCGTCCTGCCGTTCGGATTCTTACGGAATCCGTGGGTTCCTTTTATCCTCTTTCGCCTTATTCCGCCCCACAGCTCCCGGTCGTTTCTCTTTCGGTCTGCAGTTTCCTCTTTCCCGTTTTTTCAGTCCGCGGATTTCCCTCTCCGAGCTCCTTCGGTCCGATATATTTCTTTTTCAAGTTCCTTCAGTCCGCGGTTTTCTCTTTCCAGCTTTCTTCGGTCCGATATATTTCTTTTTCAAGTTCCTTCAGTCCGCGGTTTTCCCTTTCCAGCTTTCTTCGGTCCGATATATTCCCTTATTTCTTCAGATACACCTCGTTCTCATGTACTGTGACGGAATTCAGGCTCCGCAGGAAGCTGGAAATCCTGCTGTAGCCGAACTGTTTAAAATCCAGCTGCTTATATTTTTTATGCAGCTCGTCATTGAGACTGGCAAGATTCTCCACCATGCCGCCGTTCTTCTCAATCATACGGCAGATCTCCTGCTCCAGCTCCTCCTTGGTGAGAGTGGAACGCCGCTCCACATAATACTGATTGCTCATTTTCTTCACATGGAGGTCTGTCAGTTCCTGATCGATCATGGTGCTCAGCTTGGAATAGCCATAGTTGCGCACATCAAAATCCGTAAATTTATCATTCAGCCTGTTGCCCAGCTGTGCCAGATCCACATGCTTTCCGCCGTTCTCATTGATCAGGGCGAGAATCACCTGCCGCACTTCGGAAAGGGAGGTCACATTCTGCTCTTCCGCGGCCTCCGCATCCGCCGCAGCCGAACCGTCACCTGTTCTGAAACGCTTCTCTCCCGCAGAGCCCCTTTCCTCAGCGGGCATCCTCTCCTCAAGATTCTGTTCTGCCACCAGATTCAGGTGGATGAATTTATTGCAGGCCCTTGTGAGCGCCACTGGAGTCTTGGACTCTCCCATGCCCAGGACAAACATGTTCTCTTCCCTCAGCCGCATGGCAAGCCTCGTAAAATCGCTGTCGCTGGTGACCAGACAGAATCCCTGCACCTTATTCTTGTAGAGAATGTCCATGGCGTCGATCACCATGGCCATATCCGTGGCATTCTTTCCTGTTGTATAGGAAAACTGCTGTACGGGCATGATGGAATACTCCAGCAGCATCCCCTCCGACCAGCCGTTTCCTTTAGACCAGTTGCCGTAAATGCGCCGATAACTGGTTACCCCGTATTTCTCCAATTCCTCAAATATTGTAACCGCATATTTCGAACTGATATTGTCGGCGTCAATCAACACCGCAAACTGCATTTTCTCATTGGATATCGATTCCATAATCTCTTCCATTTCCGCTCCCCTCCGCCCGCTTTTCGGGCTTGTCCTTTCCCCTGGCTGTCTGCTTACTCAGCCTGCCCGCTTCCCGGGCTTTTTCTCTTTTCAATCCCGCCTGCTTCCCGGGCCGTCTTTCCCTGTTGGCTGTCTCCTCAGCCCTCTTCTCTCCCCGCTGGCTGCTTCCCGGTAAATTTGCCGCCTGTAAAAAGTATAGCATATTTTCCGTTTTTTCCCAATTGTTTTCTTCCTGTAAGATGGCCATTCGGCCGTTCCCTGCGGGGAATATGGACATTATACCATGTTTATCCGCCGGGTTAAACCAGTTTATGTAAACATTATTTTAAATCAGCCAAAAAGATATAGTCAAAGGACATAAAACAGTGTATTCTGGAGGAGTAAGGCATTATACGGACAATTACAGCCAAAGGAGTATAACCATGAATCAGGAACAATTTTTCAAAAATCTGAACTGTCCTTCCGGCGCGGTTGATGTGGTATTGGATACCGACACTTACAACGAAATCGACGATCAGTTTGCGCTGGCCTATCTCCTGTCCTGCAGCGAAAAGCTGCGGATAAAGGGAATCTGTGCGGCGCCCTTTTTCAATCACCACTCCGCTTCCCCCGGGGACGGCATGCGCAAAAGCCATGATGAAATCCTTCGGCTTCTGAAACTGGTTGAACGAGAGGATTTGAATTCCGCCGTATACAAAGGCTCCGAAACCTGGCTGCCGGATGAAACCACTCCCGTCCCTTCTCCCGCAGCTTCCTTTCTGGCGGACCTTGCCGGACGGTATACTCCGGAGCATCCCCTGTATATTATTTCCATCGGCGCCATCACCAATGTCGCCTCCGCCCTTCTGCTCAATCCCGACATGAGAGAGAATACTGTCATTGTATGGTTGGGCGGCCATGCCCTTCACATGCCCAATACCGATGAATTTAATATGAAGCAGGATGTGGCTGCTGCCAGAATCGTATTCGGCTGCGGCGTGCCCCTGGTCCAGCTGCCCTGCAGCGGAGTGGTGGACCGCTTTGCCGTCTCCAGATATGAACTGGAGCACTGGCTGTCAGGCAAAAACGCTCTATGCGATTATCTGGTACAGCATACCGTTGAGGAAGCGGAAAGCTATGCCGCCGGGCGCCCCTGGACCAGAGTGATCTGGGATGTGACCGCGGTGGCATGGCTGATGAATGAAAGTGGACGATTTATGGCGGAGGAGCTGCGTGTCAGCCCCATCCCCGAATACGATCATCATTACGGCTTTGACAGCAGCAGGCATTTTATCAAATATGTGACGGAAATCCACAGGGACAGACTGTTTGAGGATCTTTTCGCAAGATTATCCAGGTAAAAGAAACATTTTATCTTTTATCCTTCAGCGACTATCACTTGAAAATAATTGTTTTTCACATTTCCATGGCAGCGAAATATCATGCCGGCTTGTCCGGATCAGGAGGAAACATGAGAATATACAATCTTGGCTCACTGAATATCGATTATGTGTATCAGGTGCCCCATTTTGTCCGTCCCGGCGAGACACTGTCCTCGCGGGAAATGAATATCTTCCCCGGCGGGAAAGGCCTGAACCAGTCTGCAGCCCTGGGAAAGGCCGGAGCGGAGGTTATACACGGCGGCCTGCTGAACGAAAATGACGGCTGGCTCATTGAAGTGCTCCGGGACGCCCATGTAGACACTTCCCGCATCAGAACTCTGCACCAGCCCACAGGACATGCCATTATCCAGGTGGAGGAGGGCGGCCAGAACTGCATTCTGCTCTACCCAGGCGCCAATCACCTCTTTACACCTGAATATGCGGAAAAGCTTCTGGAAGATGCCTGCCCCGGAGATATCCTGCTTCTGCAGAATGAGATTAACTGCCTGGATTTCATCTTCGAGATCGCGCATGCCAAAGGAATGCAGCTGGTCTTCAATCCTTCTCCCTTCTGCAAAAGCCTTATGGAACTGCCCCTATCCTATGTCAATTGGTGGATTTTAAACGAAGTGGAAGGCGCTGAGCTCACAGGTCTGCAGGAGCCCGACGGAATTTCGGATGCCATGATGGAAACATTCCCTGAAAGCAATCTTGTACTCACCCTGGGAAGAAACGGTTCCTGCTTTCGAAACAGCGCCCTGCGCCTGCATGTGCCTGCCGTACCCACAGAAGCCGTGGATACCACCGCCGCAGGAGATACCTTTACCGGTTACTTCCTGGCCATGATTGCCCGGGGCGCAGAGGTACAGACAGCACTTCAGCGGGCCTCCCTGGCCGCCTCCATCGCAGTATCCCGCCGGGGAGCGGCCTGCTCCATCCCCTGGAGCCATGAGGTGCCCGCAGCGCCCTGACAGGGACAGGCCGTGTGTTACAGCATATCTTATACGAGGGCCGCCGTTTTCCAACAGCCCCTTCCATGTCAGTCCTATAGGCGGCAAGACCACCGGAATCTGTCCTGTCCAAGGCAGAAGTATAGCCGGCGGTCTTAAAGCCGCTGTCACGGCAGCAGGTGTTGCGTTTTGTCCGGGTCGGAGCTTCCGCTGTTATGATTGTCATTTCACCCAGTTTTCAAGCCGGAATCCCGGATCCAGCTGCGCCGCAATCCGCTCCGCCAGCTCCCTGCTGTCCGAACTTCCTCTGCGGTGCAGCAATGTGCGCTGCTCCAGCTCAGGACAATGCGGCACAGGATTCTGTTCCAACCCAAGCTGTTGTTCCAACCCAAGCTGTTGTTCCAACCCAAGCTGTTGTTCCAACCCAAGCTGTTGTTCCAACCCAAGCTGTTGTTCCAACAGCTGGATAATCTGAATCAGCGGGTTCAGCGTATATCCAAAGTCCCGGATCAGATGGACCAGCACCTGGCGCAGCCGGGAGTAGGAAATCACTTCCGGGACGATGGAATCCACCACATAGGGGTATTCCTCCCGGAGATTTTCCACCATATAATAGATGCACTGGTTATTCAGCACCTGGTCCAGATATCTGAAAATCGT
The DNA here is from genome assembly GCA_910589035.1 of uncultured Acetatifactor sp. Classification (GTDB taxonomy): domain Bacteria; phylum Bacillota; class Clostridia; order Lachnospirales; family Lachnospiraceae; genus Acetatifactor. The sequence continues at coordinate 36,362 of CAJUSI010000077.1, forward strand.
TTCCTTCAGTTTCCCCAGCATATAGACCACCCCATCCGGATATACGTCTTCCCGGCTCTCTCTGTATACGGAGACACCGTTGATGCAGATTTCAAACTGTGAAGGTTCCATATTGGATTGATCCTTCATTCGGATAGGAGGAAGAACTATACCCCAATGCCTGGCCGCCTGCCGGCGCAGTTCCATCATATGGGGAAATTCCTGCTTTGTCTCCTCCATAAAAAGAGGAACCAGCTTCATGTCAAACTGCAGAGTAATCACCTCAGGCAGCAAAAATCGGTTGATTTCCTGCTTCCGAAACACATTTTCCTGGTTGGGCAGGTTGCGCTTCCCGGGCTCGTGCTGCAGCAGATAGTCCAGGGAGCAGTCCAGTACCTCCGCGATACCGTTTAAGATAGCTATGTCAGGATAGCTGTTGCCCCTCTCATATTTGGATACTGCCTGTTCCGTGACCCCCAGAAATCCTGCCAGCTGCTTTTGCGTATAGCCCCGCTCCTGGCGGATTGCCTTTAAACGGGTTCCAAATCCATCTAATGCCATAATCGTACCTCCTGTTTTGTTCTGAGAATATTTCCGAGACTGTTTCGAACTTCCCGTCTCCCAGATACATTTTTTATCTGATGCTCTTATTGTAATGGATTTGGATTTGAAAAACAACCAACTGTATGTGCCCGTTTTTCATCAACCATGGGTTGTGTTATGTATTTTAACTTCCCGCCCCGGAGAAACCGGACGTGTATCCCGTATCAGAACCGCGCTCTTTCCGCTGCTCCTGATAATGATCTCACCCACCGGAGGCTCCGGCTTTTCTGCCGACTTTCCACCCTGCCGCACAGCTCCTGTATGTCCGGATCTGTATCGCTCAGCTCTGCCCTGTCTGTACAAAGTAAGCCTGTTGCGGTAAAATTACAGCATAAACCAGGCCGTGATACTGTTGCCTCCGGGACGTCTGCAAAACCCCAGTGACTCAAACAAGGCAATCGCAGCAGTGTTATCCGTCTCTGTCAGAACCATCATCCCCTTCGGCCTGTTAAGCTCAATGGCCCTGGCGAGCATTGCTTTCCCGTATCCCCTTCCGCGGTATTCTTCCTGCACGAAGATATCATACGGTTCATTTTCGTCATATTTGTATGTTATGTCGAGGTAGCCCACCGCCTCATCGTTTTCAATCGCAAGAAGGATGCGGAACCTGTCCCCGGCCTCGATCACCTTATCCGCCGTCCAGTATCCATCATCCGAGTGCATCGAAATGTATTGCTTCCGGTATTTGGGGCTGTACGGCTCAATCTGATGGCAGCTCTCATGGCATATGTCTCTTTCCAGCACCATTTTCTGCTGTTCGGCATCAAATTCAGGAGAATCTGTATCAACTCTGCCAGGCGGGTTTTTCCCTTGTTTTCTCCTCTGGCTTCTCCTATTGTGATACCTCTGGCCTCTCCCCTTGCCTCCAGCATATCAATATACTCGCACATGGCAATCTCCTTTCCCTCTCCCTGCTTTTCCGTGATTTCCTCCGCCAGTTCCGTGAACCGGGTATCTCCCGTAAGCGCTTCCATCATTTCACACAATGCTTCCATATGAACTATTTTCTGGTCTTTGCGGCATTCAAAGCTGCCCTATTCAGATAATCCACCACAGACCCCATATCACGGAAGAAGGGCATTCCGGTGGTAAACCTTTTCCGAACATCCGCGGACAGATTGTCATTGATTTCAGCAATACTCTTTGATCCCATGTTGCGGATTTTTCCAGATTTTCAATGTTCTCAATAAGCAAATAAAGCGTGTTAATTTTAGCGCGCATCAAACAATTGTACGTTCTTGTAGAAAAGTTCAGCGCAGAAATCGGAATCTTGCAGTATTCTTCTCTATTCTTAATGTACATTGAACTAATTCTATTCCCGCTAATAAGAAAGATGCCTTAAGAAACGCTTCCATCAATCCCAATCCATCCTTTTACTGTTTCCACAGCATAACCAACCGCCTGTGCTATCTTTTCAATATCAAGTCCCATTCTATATAAATTTCCAGCTACTTCCTGAGCTTTTTTCTGCTCAGACTCTTTCCTCATTTCCTGAATCACCTGACACACATTAACCACCTCTTCACTTTCTTCATATTTTATTCCTGCATTCGTAATTGCTTCAATCACATCTGCCGCCCTACGCTCCACTTCACTAAAACGCTTTGCATTGGTTTCCAATATCCTGCTTAAATTCTCACTATCTTTTGAATATTTGATGAAAAGCATCACCTCTCGCAGGCTGGACTGGAATTTCATGATTTCCTCATCAGACATCTGCGCTGGTGCAATCAATCGCACATGATAATTGTCCATACAGGCAAGCACATCTGGTTCTTGCACATCCATCATATCAAACAGGCTTAACGGTCCACACCATTCTTCTGAACCAAAATATATTGTCACCGTAATGGATGGTATTAGTCTGCCTTCCACCCAAAAACCACTTAAGAATTCATCTGAGTCTGGTATTTTCCTATCTTCTTTAGCAGAAGTTTCGCCTTGCTCCTTTTTCCGCTTCATTTCCCTCCGATGTGACTTTGCTGCCTCTTCCACCTGCCCTGCATATTCCAGTGCATCATAGAGATTGTTCTTCACAGCCATAGCATAATGAATTTTCGTCTGGTTCTCCGCTCCGTAAAGAGCGTATTCCATCTTCCCATCTGTCATTGCTGCATACAGTTTTTGCACATCACGGAATTTCTGGACTGGAACCACAGCGCCATCTACACCATATGGCAGTGCAATTTTAGTGGAATCCCGCTCCGTAAGTCGCTCTGGCAGAATCACCTGCCGCCCGCCGTAAATATAGTAGGAACCACCCCACAGCAAGCTAAAAGTATCCTTTGGACACTTCGGTATCAAACCCGGGTAAGAATAAACCGGGAGATTTCGCAGTACGGAGCCTTCAGGACCCGCTGGATTTATAATGTCTTACGCCGAATTTCCACAAAAGCAGCGCCGGCAGCAGGAAAGCGCAGGCAAACAGAGGCAGGAAGATCAATATCTTCTCCGTCCGGCGTCCCAGCAGGTACAGGAGCGGGTAATACTGTACCAGGGCATAGGGGATGACAAAGGTGGAAAAGAGCAGGAGCTTCTCCCCGTAGATTCCCACAGGGTACTTCCCGTACTCTCTGGCGCCGTCCGTAAATACATTCATGAACTCCAGGCCATCCAGGGTGAAGAAGCACAGGGCGGCGTAAATCAGGAACAATCCGGTAAAAACCGCGGTTCCGCCGATGAGCATGAAAAGAACGGTCATAACTTTGGAGAAATTCCAGCTGACTTCACTTTTCGCAATTCCGTATCCGAACATCACAACAGCCTGGAGCATCCTTCCGATCCGGGTCAGTTCGAATTTGCTCCCCAGCACCTGCAGGATTTCGTTGCGGGGCCGCACCAGGATCCTGTCAAACTCCGCCTTCCTCACCATGCCGGAGAAAGCGTCGAATCCCCTGGCGAACATTTCCGCCAGGGAAAATTCCAGCAGCATGACGGAAAAGCACAGCAGCACCTCGCTGTAGGTAAAGCCCTCCACTGCGTGAAATCTGTCAAACATAAAGAAAATGCCCAGGAACACGGTGAAGGAGACCAGGAACTGTCCCACGGCGGTGAGAAAAAAGGACATTTTATACTGCATGGCGGATCGGACATTTATGGAGACATAATGCATGTACAGGCGAATTGATTTTTGTATCGATATTGGTTTTGATCTTCGTATTGATTTCCTCGATAATTTATGTGCTGATTCCCGCATGGATTCCTCCCATAACTTCTGTTTTTATTCTGTTTTTTCTGTACCGATTCCGGTATTTTTCCCTGATAATTCCTCTTCTGATTTTTGCAGTAATTCTCATGTATAGTTTTATGATGTTCTGTCATCCGTATTGAGTTCCTCGTTGATTTCCGTGATGATTTCTTTACTGCTTCCTGTATTTTCCCTATTTCTTTACCCTCCCTGCACCGTAACGCGCCTCTCCGCCAGCCGGCATAAGAGCTTTCCCGCAGCCGTCACCGCCCCCAGCCAGAACACCTGGAGAATCACCGCTTTCCTCATTTCTCCCCCGCTCATGCTTCCGCTGTAGACCCGCAGCGCCACATTCTGCATGGAGGCGAAGGGCAGCAGTTCCATGACCGCCCGTATATTTTCCGGGAAAAAGGGCAGAGGAATGACCGCTCCCGAGAAAAACTCCACAGTGGAGACGAAGAAAATCCGCAGTCCCTGAGGGGATACGGTAAAAAAGGTGAGTACATAAATCAGCATGTTAAAGGACACGGTCACCGCCAGTCCCAGCGCCAGAGTGATCAGAAAGAGTGCAAAATGTCCCATACTCGCCGGGGCATTCATCCCGTAGGGCCGGGGCGCCAGGACAGCCACAATCAGAATGGGAAAGCACCGCAGAACCGCTCTCGAAACGCGGTTTGCGCAGCTTCTGGCGTACCACACATTATAGATGCTGACAGGCCTGCACAGCTCATAGGCAATATTTCCGTCCACAATGGAATCAAAGATTTCGTTTTCCATCATCCATACCGCCGACAGGGCCAGAAAGGCCTGCTGCAGCCAGATATAGGAAGCCGTGGCGGAAAAGCTCATGGGAAAGGCCGCCGGGTCCGTCCGGTAAAAGGCATGAAATACCATGATTTCCATAAAACCCCACACGAACTGCGTCACCATACCTGCCAGCGCGGCCGCCCTGTACTGCAGTCCCATGACAAATCGTAACCGAAAGAAGGAGAGATATTTTTTCATATGCAGTCCCCTCCTCAGATGTCATAGGAGCGGTAGAGTTCCGCCACGGTCTCATCAATGCTGTCCCCGCCCTTTTTGATGTCCTCCAGGGTGCCGTCCATGAGAATTTTTCCTCTGCCGATGAGGAGAATCCTGCTGGCCAGAGCCTCGATGTCCTGCATGTCATGGGTGGTGAGGATCACTGTGGTCTTGTGCGTCTGATTCTGCCTGAGGATGAAATCCCGTACCGCCAGCTTGGACACGGCGTCCAGGCCGATGGTGGGCTCGTCCAGAAACAGGATACGGGGCCGGTGCAGCAGGGAGGCCGCAATCTCGCAGCGCATCCTTTGGCCCAGGGAGAGCTGCCTGGCCGGGGAGCGAAGCAATTCCCCCAGATTCAGCAATTCCGTCAGTTCCTCCAGACTCTCTTTATAATCGGTTTCGGAAATAGAGTAGATATCCTTCAGCAATTCGAAGGAATCTATGACGGGAACATCCCACCACAGCTGGGAGCGCTGCCCAAAGACTACGCCAATCCTGCTCACATGCCGGATGCGGTTCTTATGGGGAATCCTTCCGTCCACAAGGACCGTGCCGCTGTCCGGTGTCAATATTCCGCTGAGAATTTTGATGGTGGAGCTTTTCCCCGCTCCGTTGGGGCCGATATAGCCCACCATTTCTCCGTCCCCAATGGTAAAGCTCACATCGTTCAATGCCTGAATCACTTCGTATTCCCGGCGAAAAAGCGCTTTGCAGGCCTCGCCGAAGCCCGCGTTTCTCTTTGCAATCCTGTACGATTTGCATACATGTTCCATCGTAATCATTCCTGCTTCCTCCTGGTAGTTATACTGTGCAATGGTTACATAGCGTCATATCTTGCCAAGTCGGTCTGGTTCTGTCGGTTCGGGCCGGCAGATACCGAAGGTAAGGCCTCTTCTGCGACAATTCCTGAAATATTCAGTTGAATCTCCCGCGAGGGAATTTTACTTTACCACCAAAAGACAGAAAAGTCAACAAAAATGAATCTTACTATTGTTTGTCTTACCATTGTTTGTTGATTTTACTGTGTTCCTAATCAAAATGTCCCGAAATGACGCATCTGTCAGATTGAGAACGCTGTCATTTCAGCAAAACGCGGAAAGAACCTGAAAGATACAAGTTTGAAAGTAACTTTCAAATATTGATTGGTACGCCCGCCGAGAGCGGGCATAGAGGTATAAAAATGAAAAAGCACGCAAAATAAGCGGAAATACTCCTCACTCCCGGTGCCCCCGTCTAAAGGTATGCACGATTCCTGCCGCTATCAGCGCTATGGCAATCACATGGCAGAAGCCCTTCAGAAAACCCAGATAATAATTTAACCATGTATCTGTCTCCGGCTCGGAAATCCAGAAGGCGATGTTGTTCAGCAGCAAACCGGCGATCAATGCTCTGGACGGACTCCTCCCAAACATGGAGCCCCCCGTATCAGTATCATTGTCCATCCCGGCCCTTTCCTTTAACTGTGCCAGAATCCCGTCGATCCGCGCAATCTGCCTGATAATCGTTAACAGTATCCCCGCCAGCAGCAGACTGCATATGCAAGCCGCCAGGCTGCCCCTTGCAGCCCCGATCACCTCCGCCAAAAAGCATATGCTCTCAATAACCCCGCAGATTTTAAATGTCTTTCTTATTTGGGTGTAATGCTCGATGCTGGATTCTACATCCGTATACATCACAAAGGAACCCTCCCGGGCCCGTTTCCGCAATATCACCCAGGGGCCCCAGAGGCACACGATCTCCACGCCCATCTCCTGCATGAACTCCCTGTAGTCATTGCTCACCCGGAACAGTCCCTCCGTGATATCGATCTGATAGATATATTCTCCCGGAGGACATTTGTCAAAATGGTAAAATCCCATGCAGAAGCCGGTCATGGCATAGCCCTTCCCGGACATTTCGTTCAGAAATTTCTCCTCTTTATCCTTGTCGTAATACAGTGCAAACCTGACCATCCGCTCCCTCCATTAATCCGGCATTGCCCAGAAGTTCCTCCAGGCGCCTTCTTTCCTGCGCAAATACCGCTCTGCCCAAATCCGTAATGATATACTCCTTCTTCTTCCGGGAGGCCGTCTCCTGGCTGTAAATCTCAATCCATCCCTTTGCCGTCATGGTCTGTATGGCCCCGTACAGGGTACCCGGCCCCAGCATCACCCTGCCCCCTGTAAGGCTTTCCACCTCCTGAATGATTCCGTAACCGTGGTTCGGTTTTCTCACCGACAGCAGGATGTAGAACAGCGCTTCTGTCAGCGGAGTGTTCTTCTCCATTTTCAATCCTCCCTTGCGATATCACAGACTCCCGCAGAATCTCCCAACCCGTTTCCCTGTCCTTTTGAGACTTGGAGTTTTCCGGCTCTTACGCTATTTGCAGAAAATCCGAATCAGATGCCGCTGATGACTGTATCCAAGGTTCAGCACCTATCCCAGGGTTTATTCCTGTACTGCCTTTGAAATCTTCTGACAATGGCCCTGATTACTGATGAGATGCCATGTGACAGCCTGAAGAGATCCTGCTGCGCATTATGCAGTCATATATTCTCAAATTTCATTATATATCGGGAGATGATATATCATAAAATCAATATATCACCTCCCGATATATTTGTCAAGAAAAACCTGCATTCATGGCACTCTCCGTTCGGACACTTCTTTGCTTTCTGCCTCAGATCCCATACTGCCCATACATCTCATGACGCTTCGCCCAGCTTTCGGACACTGCCTGTATTTCTTTATACTTTTTCTCTTTCAGGAGAATCTGTATCAGCTCTGCCAGACGGGCAGGAATTTTCCGATTTGCAAGAATTGCCTTTTTGATTTTCAGAATCTTTTCTATAGAAAATCTGCTTAACTTCAGATTATCACGCTCTGCCACTTTTTTCAACACATTTTTCTGGATTGTTTCGGATGGGTTTCGAATGTAGATCGGGTGTAGATATCTACCGCAGATTATCTACACCCTTAAGAGACACAAGGTTATTTTTAAAAACACTACTCCAGCTCCACCCTGCTGCTGATTCCATCCCTGCTTCTATGCTTTGTCACCACGATTTTCTTCTCGATCCGCTCCTTCAGCTCGGACACATGGGATATGATTCCCACCAGGCGGTCGCCCTGGGCGAGCTGCAACAGTGCCTTCATGGCCTGCCCCAGCGTCTCCTCGTCCAGGGAACCGAAGCCTTCGTCCACAAACAGGGAATCCAGCCGGATTCCCCCGGCATGGGACTGGATTTCATCTGCCAGCCCCAGGGCAAGGGAGAGGGATGCCTGGAAAGACTCGCCGCCGGACAGGGTCTTTACGCTGCGCTGTGTGGCATTGTAATGATCCATCACACTCAGTTCCAGCCCGGCCTTTTCCCTGCGGTTGTCTCCCTCCTCCTCTCTCTTCAGCTCATACTGCCCGCTGCTCATGGCGAGCAGACGACGGTTGGCGTGCATAAGAATGCGGTCAAAATAGGCCATCTGAATGTAGGTTTCCAGCTCTATCTTCCGCTTGCCGCTCAGCATCCCATTGGCCGTATCCGCAAGCGCCTTCATCCATATATATTTCTTCTCCACCGCCGCAATGCCCGTCTGCTGCGCCCTGACCTTTTCCAGAATATCCCTGTTCTGGAAGAGAGCTCTGTTCTTCCCGTCCCGCTTTTCTCCCAGTGCCCTTTTCTCCTGCTGCCAGAGGGCCTTTCTCTTCTGCACATCCTCTTCGTTGGCGGTTCCGGCTTCCCCCGCCGTCTCCAGATGCTTCTTCAGTACGTCGATTGCTGCGGTAAGCTTGTCCTTCCTGGTAAGGCAGTCCCTGTAATTCTGCTCCGCCGTCTGAAATGCCGCCCCCAGCCAAAGGCCGCCTGAAGGGTATGCGCAATGGAGTTTGCCTGCACCAAAGCGCCCCCCGTCAAAGCGGCCATGGCGCA
>CAJUSI010000078.1 GCA_910589035.1 uncultured Acetatifactor sp.
ATCAAGGGATACGTGGAGGGAATCATGGACGGAGTGGCAGATACGCCGGAGAAGATGGATAAATATATTAAAACCATCTATAATAAGGCAAATGACATGGAGCGCCTGATCAATGAACTGACTTATTATTCCGGTATTGACAATAACAGAATCCCCTATAATTTCCATCGAATCAATGTGGCGGATTATTTTGGAGACTGTGTGGAGGAAGTGGGACTGGATCTGGAACAGAAGAATATTGAATTGAATTATTCCAACCTCACACAGCCTGGCACAATTGTCATTGCGGATCCGGAACAGATGAAGAAAGTCATTAATAACATTATCAGCAACAGTGTAAAATATCTGGATAAGCCCCGTGGAATAATCGATATTCGAATTCTGAACGAAACGGATTCCATACGCATTGAAATCGAGGATAATGGCAAGGGGATTGCACAAAAAGATCTGCCGAAGATTTTTGAACGGTTTTACCGTACGGATGCTTCGAGAAATTCAGCTCAGGGCGGCAGCGGTATCGGCTTATCCATTGTACGGAAGATTATAGAAGATCACGGCGGATACATCTGGGCTACCAGCAGAGAAGGAGAAGGTACCTGCATGCATTTTGTATTGAGAAAATATGTAGAACTGCAGGATGAAAAATAGGTAACAACTTAGCGAAAAAAGAAAACAGACAGTAATATAGTCAATAACCGAAGCGTTACGGCAACTACAAAAACAGAGAGGGATACGGGAAAGGCAGGAGCATTGATATGAGCAGGATTTTGATTATCGAAGATGAGGTTGCGATTGCGGATTTGGAAAAGGATTACCTGGAATTAAGCGATTTTCAGGTGGATATCTGCAATAGTGGAGACGAAGGGCTGACCATGGCGCTGAATGGGGAATATAATCTTGTGATTCTGGATTTGATGCTTCCGGGGATGGACGGGTTTGAGGTCTGCCGGAAGATTCGGGAGGATAAAAATATACCTATTCTGATGGTCTCTGCCAAAAAGGACGATATTGATAAGATCAGAGGCCTGGGACTGGGAGCGGATGACTACATGACGAAGCCTTTCAGTCCCAGTGAGCTGGTGGCAAGAGTAAAGGCACATATGGCCAGGTATGAACGGTTGGTTGGTACCAATCAGAAACCACAGAACGACATTGTGGAAATCCGGGGAATCCGTATTGACAAGACGGCAAGACGTGTTTACGTGAATGGTGAGGAAAGAACTTTTACTACAAAGGAGTTTGATCTGCTTACGTTTCTCGCAGAGAATCCCAATCATGTTTATACGAAGGAGGAGCTGTTCCGGGAAATCTGGGATATGGATTCTATCGGAGATATCGCAACCGTTACCGTGCATATCAAGAAAATACGGGAAAAGATAGAAAAAGATACCGCAAAGCCGCAGTATATTGAGACAATCTGGGGAGTTGGGTACCGGTTCAAAGTATAATCGAAAGACAGTAACGTTATGCAAAAGCATCCCCGGGCTGATAATGGCCCGGGGATATTTGTAAAAAGCAGTTTTCAAAGGGAGAATCATCTGGTAATATATAGGAAACAGCTGCCGGGCTGCTTTTGAGCAGGCAGTCTGAACATTTTGCAATGTGAATTAAGTATATTGGAGGGACTCTCAGAAGTGATAAAAGGGGATGCAGAATCGGGGCATGGGATGCTTCCGGAAGTGTTTCAGCAGAGAATGCGGCGAATGCTGGGTGAGGAGTATATTTCTTTTCTCGAAGCCTTTCAGAGGGAGAGTCATCATGGGCTGCGCCTGAATCCGTTAAAGACAGGATTGGACGGACAAAGTGCTGCGGAAAAGTATGGGGCAGCGCAGGGGAAAGATACAGGCTTTGCTCATCTGACACCAGTGTCATGGGCGGAGAACGGTTATTATTACCCTTCCTCGGACCAACCAGGCAGGCATCCGCTTCATGAAGCAGGGATATATTATATTCAGGAACCCAGTGCTATGGTGCCTGCTGAATTGCTGGACGCGAAGCCAGGAGAGCTTATATTGGATCTCTGTGCGGCACCGGGAGGGAAAAGTACGCAGATTGCGGCAAAAATGAGAGGAAGCGGATTTCTGCTGTGTAATGAAATTCATTCTGCAAGGGCGAAGATTCTGTCGGAGAATATAGAGCGTATGGGGATCTGTAATGCCTGTGTCACCAATGAGCCGCCGGAGCATCTGGCGGAGTCGTTTCCGGAATATTTTGACAGGATACTGGTGGATGCCCCCTGTTCCGGCGAGGGGATGTTTCGCAAAAAGGAAGAGGCCTGCGGGGAATGGAGCCAGGAGAATGTGGAACTGTGCGCCCGCAGGCAGGACGGAATCCTGGATTGTGCCGCAAGGATGCTTCGGCCCGGAGGAATTCTTGTGTATTCTACCTGCACCTTTGCCCCGGAAGAAAATGAGGGAAGCGTCAGCAGATTTCTGGGAAGGCATCGGGAATTCTCACTTTTACCGGTGGACAAGAACCGTCTGGGACTGACAGGAGCCGACGGTGTGCCGGAATGGGTAGAGGAGCCGATGGAGGGAATGGAAAATGCGCTGCGGCTGTGGCCCCAGAGAATAAGCGGAGAGGGACATTTTGCTGCCATTATGAAGAAGGCGGAGGCAGCCTCGGGGGAAATCTGTCATGGGGCGGACTGTTTTGAGGAAGAGCGCGGTACAAGGAACTGTCCGGAAGAAAAATACAGTATGGCAAACTGTATGAAGGAAGGGGGCGGCAGGCCGGCACGGAGCAAAGCAGGTGCACGGGCAAGAAGAAAAGAAGAGAAAGAGAAGGAATTACAGGATTTAAGTTTGTTTTGCAGAGAGAATCTGAAGCTTTCAAGCTTTGAGAATATTGACTCGGGTGTATTCTTTTCACCAGAAGAAAACAGATCGAAAGAACAGGAAGAGAAGGAGCGCCAGCAGAATTGGGATGGTGTGGACATTGCGGAAGCTTTGGGCAGGGCTGTGGGGATGAAAGGAAAACTGCAGATTATTCGGTTTGGAGATAATCTCTATCTGGCTCCGGCGGAAATGCCGCCGCTGAAAAGACTGAAGGTACTGCGCCCCGGTCTGCACCTGGGTGAGCTGAAGAAAAATCGTTTTGAGCCTTCTCACGCGCTGGCACTGGCGCTGGTACCGAAAGCGGCTGCGCACAGATGGGAAATGAAGGCTGACAGTGCGGAGGTAATGAATTATCTGAAAGGGCAGGCTTTTTCCGCAGAGGGCGAAAAGGGATGGTACCTGATCTGTGTGGATGATTTCGGCATGGGATGGGGTAAGCTGTCCGGAGGGATGATGAAAAATCATTATCCCAGGGGATTGAGAAAATAATTATTCAAGATTTATCTCTGCTTTTTCCTTTGGCGGGATAGGAGGCGGCAATCGGAAAACAGTATGGACACATGCTGAAAATGAAAGGGCATCAGGATGAAAACGGAAGTTCTCTATGAAGACGAATGGGTGGCAGTGGTGTATAAGCCTGCCGGCCTGGCCACGCAGACGGCACGAATGGGGGAGCCGGATGTGGTCAGTGAGTTGAAAAATTATCTGTACCGCGCGAATCCATCCCCGGCCGGGCTTTCCGGCGGGGCTGCCCCGTATCTGGGGACGATTCATCGCCTGGATCAGCCTGTGGAAGGGCTGTTGGTTTTTGCAAAAAATGAGAAGGCTGCGGCTGTTTTGAGCGGACAGCTGCAAAAGCAGGAAGGGAGTTCTTTTTCAAAACGATATTATGCTGTGCTTTGCGGACAGCCGGCGGAACGGAAAGGGAAACTGATAAATAAATTATATCGGGACAATGGCGGCAGAGCAGTCATTGTGGAGGAGTCTTCGGAGGAAGGGAACCGCTTTGGGGCACGCAGGGCGGTGCTATACTATGAAATTCTGGAGACCTGTGAGGGATTGGCACTGGCGGATATCAGAATTGAGACGGGACGTTTTCATCAGATTCGTGCACAGATGGCTTACTCGGGGACTCCGATTGTGGGAGACAGAAAATATGGGAATAAAGAGTCTGAAGAGGCCGCCAAAAGATATCATGTCCGAAATACGGCGCTCTGTGCCTATAGCCTGGAATTCCGACATCCTGTTACAAAAGAGAAAATGAGCTTACAAACGCAGCCAAGAGCAGAGGTATTTTCCTTTTTTTCACAGTTATGAACAGAAATAAAATCTACCATACTATATAGAAGAAAGAAAAGGATGGCAGGCATTGGTTATGGTAGAGAAAATCAGAGAGAACACAATGATCGTACTGCTCCTGACATCGGGAGCAGTTTATTTTTTCCTGAAATTTATTGCGCCGCTTACGGCGCCGGTTCTTACGGCCATGTTATTTGTGACAATTTTCGGTCCTTTACTGCAGAAATTGCAGAGGAAACTCAAGATTCATCGACAGATAGGCGCTATCTTTCTCCTTTTGCTGGCATGCGGAATTCTGGCGGCGCTGATATGGATCCTTTTTTCCTGGATTGTAGGGAGTCTCCCAGAACTGTTGAACAGGCTGGATTCGCTGGAAATGGAATTGTCCAACTTTGTTCATGACATCTGCAATGTGGTGGGCAGGACTTTGGGAATAGATAATCTGTATCTGGAAGAACTTCTTCTCACAGGGATTCAGGAAGGAATGGATTATTTTCAGCTGGAACTTCTGCCGGGGATGCTTTCTCAGTCTCTGACCTATGTGAAGACAGTGGCCGCAGTGGGAGGATTTCTGGTTACGTTTCTGATTGCCACCGTGCTGCTTGCAAAGGATTATGACGATATTATGAATCGGCTGCTGGACAGGGAGGAGTGCTATGTCTATCTGGAGATTATCTGTGGAATTATACGATATATTGCTACCTATATAAAGGCACAGATTATTATTATGAGCATTATTGCCGTGCTGGCAGCTGCAGTATTGGGAGTCAGCGGGATACAGTATGGTATATTATGGGGACTGCTGGCGGGAATTCTGGATGCGCTGCCCTTTATTGGAACAGGAGTTGTGCTGGTTCCTCTGGGCATACAGCAGTTTTTTTACGGGAATTATATGACAGCAATTATCTGTATACTGGTATACGTAGCATGCATTTTTATACGGGAGATTCTGGAACCCAAATTAATTGGCAGGAAGCTGGGCGTATCCCCCATTGCGATTTTACTGTCTATATATGCAGGAATTAAGCTGTTTGGACTCTGGGGAATTATCGGCGGTCCGCTGGGGTTTGTCATTATTTATCAGATTTGGCTGAGTATAGAAGGGAGAGGACATCTTCGGAATTGTTGACGGAGCAATGGCCCCAGTGGATGCCAGAGCATTGGCAGAATACGGAACGGGTCGTTTCGGAATGAGATATCCCGTACATTTTACTGCCTGGATAGGCGGGCAGAATATTTTGTAGGAAGAGAATCCTGTCAGCAGATTGTTGCGAAACAGGATTCTTTTTTAAAACCTTTTTTAGATGAAAACGATTATATTATTAGGAAAGCACATTTTGACAGACTTGAATTGCTGTGAAAATGATACAGAGGAGGGGCTGTGGAAGAGCGTCATTGGATACATGCCATTCAGAAAGGAGATAAGAAATATCTTCAGGATATCGCCGAGAAATATTATGACGATATCTTTCGTTTCTGCGCCTTTCAGACGGGCAGCCGGGAGGAGGCATATGATTTGACGCAGGAAACCTTTCTGCGGTTTATCCGGTATGTGGAAGGATACCGGGACAGGAACCTGAAAGGGTATCTGCTGACTATAGCTATGAATGTGTGCAGGAATTATCTGAAGGAAAAGGGGAGGGAATCCAAAAGATCCTTTTTCGGAAGCCGGTCAATGAATGAAGAGCTTGGAAGAGAAGGGGAACTGCAGCCGGCAGCGGAGGATTTATGTGAGTGGAAGCAGGAGCTGTCGGAACAATCCTGTCCCGAACGGCAGGTGATAGAAGCGGATGTTCACCACAGATTGATGCAGGCTCTGGCACAGCTGCCTGAAATACAGAGAGAAGCTATTTTACTGCATTATCTGTATGAATTGAAGTACCATGAAATAGGAACTATGACAGGAGTGTCGGTTTCAACGGTGAAGTCCCGGGTGAAACAGGGAGTGGAGAAACTGCAGAATTTACTGAGAAGGGAGGATTTTCTGGATTGAGAAAGGAAAGAGAAGAGTTCAAAACGATGGGGATTGTCTGCGGGCAGCTGCGGCAACTGCAGCCGGATGCCGCGGCAAAAAGGCAGGCCATGGCGCAAATGGAAGGCTTGATTCGACGGAAAAGGATTCGTTATACTCCTTCCTGGCGGGAACTTGCATTGATCGAGCTGCAGTATATTTCTCGCAGCTTCTGGGTAATGCAGGCAGGGGTAGTAACGATTCTGCTGATATGGTTGGGGAGAACTTCGGCACTGCAGGGGGCGCTGAAGGATTATCTGCAGTGGATTTCCGTAGCGGCTGCATGGATGGGGGTAATTGCCTGCGGAGATTTGGGGAGACATTTTTCCAGAGGAATGGCGGAGCTGGAACAGAGCTGCTATTTCAATCTGCCTCAGATGTGGACCATTCGGATGACTTTGGCCGGCACAGCGGATATTCTGGTTTTGCTTCTGTGCGGGTTTAGAATTTCGGAGAATACCTCAGTTCCTTTTGTACAGGTATGTCTGTATATACTGGTACCCTTTGTGCTGTCGAACGGGTGCTGCCTTCTGTATGTCACAATATTTCGGAGTACCCGGGGAAGATATGGGCAGCTGATATTGTTTTTCCTGACTGGAAGTGTGGTATGTGTATTTGTGATGACACCATCCGGGCTATATACGGAGGCATTTTTATGGCTGTGGGTGATTTCTTTGGCGGCAGGAACGGCATTTTTCCTGCTGCAGCTGCGGCGGATATACGGAAAAATCAGGAGAGGAGAAACATTATGTTGGAACTGACGTTGGAGGGAGTAACGAAAAAATACGGCGGCAGAGCAGCGGTAAACGGGGTTTCGATGAATCTTGTAAAGGGTGTATATGGACTGCTGGGGGCTAATGGCTCTGGAAAAACCACACTTTTACGTATAATCTGCGGGATTCTGGAGGCGACGGAGGGCAGGATACTGTATGATGGCACAGAGGTGGGAAAGCTGGGAGCAGAATACAGAAGAATTCTGGGATATCTGCCGCAGGATTTCGGCTATTATCCTGAGTTTACTGCAAAACGATTTCTGTTGTACCTGGCGGCATTAAAGGCCATACCCAGAAGAACGGCAGAGGAAAAGGTGGAAGAACTACTGAAAAGGGTAGGGTTGGAATCAGATAAGAGGCGGAAGATAAAAACTTTTTCCGGAGGTATGATTCGAAGGCTGGGAATTGCACAGGCACTCTTAAATGATCCGGAGATTCTGATTCTGGACGAACCCACGGCAGGGCTGGACCCGAAGGAACGTATTCGATTTCGGAATATCATCAGTTCCCTGTCCAGAGACAGAATTATTATCCTGTCCACGCATATTGTATCAGATGTGGAGTATATAGCGGATGAAATCCTTCTGATGAAGGCCGGGAGGCTGCTGACGACGGGAAATATTGAACACATGCTGGAAAGGGCCCGAGGGAAGGTGTGGGAATGTTGTGTGTGCCCGGAGGATACGGAAAAATATCAGGCGCGGTTCTCCGTGAGTAACCTGAGGAATACGGAGCAGGGGGTCAGAATGCGGATTGTGTCGGACACACGACCGCTGGAGACGGCAGTGCCGGCGGATCCGGATCTGGAGGATGTGTATCTGTATTATTTCAGGGAGGAGGGAGAACATGATTAAGACAGAACGATACCGCATTATTTCAAGGAAAACCGCTTTGGCCGCCATGGTGGTGACAACTTTGACACTGATATATTTCAGCCTGGGTAATACACTCTGGGGAGAGGGCGTAATTGATGGGGGTAAAATCTATCACGGAGAAGCGGCAGTGGCCAGAGATAAGGAGATAACAGCCGCATTTACAGGTCTGTTGACCGAGGGAACAGTGCGTGCAATCTGGGAAAAGTACGGACCGCCTGTTAACTACAATAACCGATCCACAACCCTGGAAGGGATGACTGCGGCAGCGGCGAATGGCGGAAATGATAATTACTGTAACAGGTTTGTGGCAAAATGGTTCTGCGACGAGGTTCAGGGGGAAGACGGAGAGACTGTATTTGTACTGCGGGAGGATTTGGCCGGGAGCAGGTATCTGCAGGGAAATTACTGGTTCGGTTACGCCGGAAGCGGGGGGAGCGGATATTGGGATAGATTTTTAATTGCCTATATACTGGCATGTGTGACAATTGCCATAGCACTGTGCCCGACATTTTCTGAGGATTATGCGTTTCATACGGCAGATATTATATTGGCCACAGAGAAGGGACGTATCCGGATCTGGTGGATTCGCATACTTACAGGGGCAGGATATGCGTCACTGTTTTACTGGCTGTTGTGCGGAATTGTTTTCCTGGAACATCTGATCGTTTACGGAGGGGAAAGCCTGAAAGTAAGCAGTTCTCTGGCGGGAAGTGCCTTGTATTTCGAAAAGGACTTCATGCCGTTGGGAAGAGCAATATTGCTTTTGTATCTGCTCGGATGGTTTTCGACAGTGACATTGAGCATACTGGTGCTTGCTGTGTCTGCAGGGAGCAGAAAGACGTTTTCCTCGCTGATTCTCTCGCTGCTGGTGTATGCGGGACCCTTTGCGCTTATGCGGGTGGTTCTGGATATGCTTCCCATGGGGAGGGTGAATGTGTTTTTGCATTATATCTGCTATGCCATGCCGTTTTCCTTTCCGGGAGTGTTCCTGGATGCGCCGCCCGAGGCAAAAGGGCTGCTGGCGGGTATCGCCCTGACCGCGGCTGTTCTGGGG
>CAJUSI010000079.1 GCA_910589035.1 uncultured Acetatifactor sp.
GATTAGTTTCCATGTCGGACTACTACGCTGAAAGGCGAGTAACTTGTTAAGTTGATTGAACCGCCGTGTACCGAACGGTACGCACGGTGGTGTGAGAGGTCGGAAATTTCTCAATTAGAGAAATTTCCTCCTACTCGATTACGCCCGGCGGGCGCATCGTTCTAACGGGTGAAAGTCCCGAATCTGTCCGGCACTGAAAAGGATACATTGAGAATGACAGGGAAACCTGCCTTCTCATTTATTCTTCGGCGGAAACGCACTGCTCCACAATATCATAATAATTATTTCGCAGAATATAGGCGCTGAACTGATATCTGCAGTTCACATCCGCCTTTTTGGCCTCCATATAGGCTTCCTGGTCTTCCTCCGACAGCTCCTTCTTCCAGGTTGTGGTTTTCGAGGATCTGTTGTAGGCCACCGTATCGCTGACAAAGCTCTTATCCTTAAAAATCACCAGCCCCTCCTCATCGGAGAAAATATCCCTGCCTGCATACATCCTGGAATCGTATTCGAAACCGAACAGATTCAGCAGGGTCGGAAGAATATCCACGGAACAGCAGACTTTCTCCACCGCTATGGGTTCCTGGATTCCGGCATTCCACAGGATCAGGCTGTTGCGGAAGAGATCCATATCGTTGGACAGGTCTTCTCCGGCCAGCTCCTCATACTGATCCTGGCTCATGCAGTAGGGATAATGGTCCGCACTGAGACAGATCACGGTGTTCTCCAGCTTGCCGGCCGCCTCCAGCTGCTCCAGCAGATAGGCCAGCGCCTTATCCAGTTCGATATTGCAGGCCAGATATGCCCTGGCGTTTTCGGACAGCTCCAGTCCCTCCACCGCTTCCCGATTCCAGGAGGACATTTGATTTCCCGTGAAATCGTAATACATGTGTCCGGATACCGTCATGTAATATACATGGAAGCGATCGTCTCCTATATATTCCGGGATTGTGCTCTGCATCATCTCATAGTCGGAGGCAGGCCAGGCATTGGGATGCTCCACGGTAAAGAGCTGTCCGCCCCATTCCGTTTCGGACAGATTTCCCAGCTTGATGGCCTTAAAATCATAGCCCAGATTCGGATGGGACAGATGCCTGTCATAATAGGACAATGTGTTGTTGTGGTAAGCCCGACAGTACACGCCCTCTTCCGAGAAGAAACGGGGCAGGCTGCAGGCCATATTGTTCTCCGAGCTTTTCCGCATACTGTGCTGACCGTCCGGAATCAGCCCGGTACAGTTCACGTACTCTCCGTCGCTTGTGCTGGTCTGCCAGACGGGCACATAATAATTATTGAAAACGAAGGAGGAATGGAGCATTTTATAAAGCGTAGGGGTTAAATCCTCCCTGACGGCATAGGTGGAAAAGCCCTCCGCAGTCAGGAAAATGAGATTGTAACCTTCAAATAAGCCGGTGTACTCATTGCGCCTGGTAGGAGCCAGACCCGCAATGTAATCCGACAGCCAGGTGGTTTCCTTATTGCTCTGGGATAATTCCGCCAGCATTTCCAGATTAATATTCCAGACATTGGGGGAGGTGTCCGGCTCCGGAGGAGCGGGGGATTCCTCGGGCTGGGGAGTCTCACCGGCAGTATCCGTGTCCTCTGTCCCCTGCGATTCCCCCAAAGGCTCCGGCGGTGGTTCCGGGGATTTGCTTTCGGACTCCGGCGGAGTATCCTGCGCCAGTACGGGTAAGACGGGAGTGGTCTCAGCAAAGCTTCCCAACAGATTCTGGATTTCATAGAAGCCGTCCCTCTGCACCATGGCAAGGACGCCCATGTTCCGCATCACTGTGGCTGGATCATAATACTCCCCATATTCCTCCGAAAAATCAGCTCCCACCATATTCCCCACCAGAATACAGGAGACCGTATAGAGCAGTGCGGCCCAGGAGACCAGGCCAAGCCTCAGCTTCTGGATCACCGAAAGACGCCTGCCTTCCCACTTTTTCACCTTTCGCAGGATTTCCAGTGCGATGATGGGAAGCGCCAGGAGAATCAGAAGGGGAACCGTCTGCAGGGTGCCTGTCAGAGCTTCCTTCCAATAGCTGCCGAGAGCGTCCTGCCCGTTCACCATGACGGCGGTTATCCGCAGGGGTTCGCGAAAAATATGATAAAATACTGCCTGTGCGGCAAATACAAGGTACTGCGCCCAGACCATGATCCGGAACGCCCTTTTTTCACCCTTTGGACCAAAGCATCCTCCAATCAGCGCCTGGAGGGAGGAAATCGTTACCGTAAGTCCAATAAGAAACAGGGGATTGCAGCTCTGCAGACCGAAGTTTCCCAGGTGGAATACGACTTCCATATAAATGATAATGCCGGTGTAAATAAATAAGCGAATCATTTGTACTCCTCATCCTTTGTAGTTTGATTTTAAGTTTATTCGCAGATTTCCCTTCGTAGAATGCGGTACCGCATTTCTCAGGTTATCTCTGTAAAGCTTCTGATGCTCTTTATGTATCGGTATATTATATACCAAATTGTCCGGCGAGACAATATTTTTGTGTCCGGCGATTACATTCTTTATATTAAATTAAGTTTTCTCTTGATTTTTGTTCAGGATCGTATTACAATATTTATCATAAAGAAAATTCTTCGGGGTTGGGTGAGATTCCCTACTGGCGGTATAGTCCGCGACCCGTGGCGGTAAACCGGCTGCCTGGCAGCTGCAGAGACCGGCATGGCTGATTCGGTGAAAGTCCGGAACCAACAGTAAAGTCTGGATGAGAGAAGAAAGACAGGTAAAGTGTGCGTTTATGCCCCGGAATGCCAGATTTCCGGGGTTTTATTATTGTATGGGAAAGTTTATTCTATATAATAAAACCCTCCGGGGATGCACACGCAAGCGCATTGGAATTTATGCTGAAGAGACGCGTTGGCTGTGCAGAATCCGCATGCGGGCCGCGAATTTCCTGCCTGGTGACACAGGAAGAGTTTTCTTTGAAAAACTTATCTGGAAAGACAAAGCTTTCAACAGGAGGAAAGAAAAATGAGTGATTTGTTTCAAAAGGTATCGGAGAATGCGCTGTATGTATTTGGTTTTTTTGGAATTATTGTCATGCTTTTTGTATTGGCTGTGCTGTTTGAGAGGGCGGCGCAGAAGCGGAACGGGATCAATGAGCCCATATTCAACACCAGGAAGATAACCATGATCGGATTGTTTTCCGCCATCGCCATGATCCTGCATCTGGCGGACTTTCCGCTGCCCTTTGCCCCTGTATTCTATAAGATGGACTTCAGCGAGCTCCCAATACTGGTGGGAACCTTTGCCTTCGGGCCGGCGGCAGGAGTAATGATGGAATTTATCAAGATCGTTTTAAAGCTGTTTATCAAATCCACTTCCACGGCCTTTGTGGGGGATCTGGCCAATTTCGTGGTCGGCTGCAGCTTCATCCTGCCGGCTTCCGTGATCTATACCTTCCGTAAGACCAAAAAGAATGCTGTCATTGCATGTGCTGCGGGAACCCTGGTGATGACGATCTTCGGAACCGCCTTCAATGCCATATACCTGCTTCCGGCGTTTTCCGGGCTTTACGGGCTGCAGATGGATGAAATACTCGCCATGGGAGTAACGGTGAACCCTCTGGTGAAGGAGGGCAGCATCGTCAGCTTTGTGGCAGCCTGTGTGGCACCGCTGAATCTGCTCAAGGGCTGCAGCGTGTCCCTCATTACCCTGCTGGTCTATAAGCCCTTAAGCCCCATCCTGAAAAGTGCACATCTGATGGAAGGGAGAAGAAAGCAGATCCGCTCAAAATTTTAAAATTTCATAAAAAATTAAGCAGAAAAATACCCGAAAACATTTGTGTTTTCGGGTATCATATGTTATACTGTAAACCGATTGTGACCGTGCCAATATATAATTAGGAAGAACAAGTCTTTTCGGACAGGAAAAACGAAGGCGCGAAATTGAAGGAGGAAAGGTAACAATGAGTTTACAGGTAGAAAAATCAGAGCACAATATGGCGAAGCTGACGATTGAGGTGTCCGCGGAAGAGCTGGAGAAGGCAATCGAGGCAGCTTACCAGAAGAATAAGAATAAAATCAGCCTTCCCGGCTTCCGCAAGGGCAAGGCGCCCCGCAAGATGCTGGAGAAGATGTACGGCAAGGAGATTTTTTATGATGACGCGGCGAATGATCTGATCCCCGATGCTTATGAGAAGGCTTATGACGAGTGCGGTGAGCAGATTGTGTCCAGTCCAAAGTTTGATCTGGTGCAGCTGGAGGCGGGCAAGCCTTTCATTTTTACGGCAGAAGTTGCATTAAAGCCTCCTGTGACCCTTGGGCAGTATAAGGGAGTGAAGGTGGACAAGGTGGATACGGAGGCTTCCGAGGAGGAGATCACGGCTGAGATCGACAGAGAGAGAGAGAAGAATTCCAGAACGGTGGAGGTCACGGACAGAGCGGTAAAGGACGGCGATATTGCCACGATTGATTTCGAGGGCTTTTTGAACGGTGAGGCCTTCGAGGGCGGAAAGGGAAGCGATTATCCCCTGACGATCGGTTCCCATGCTTTTATTCCCGGATTTGAGGAAGCTCTGGTGGGCGTGCAGATTGGCCAGGAGACGGATGTGAATGTGACCTTCCCTGAGGATTACCAGGCGGAAGAGCTGGCCGGCAAGGCTGTGGTATTCAAATGTACCGTGAGGAAGCTGCAGGAGAAGCAGCTCCCGGAACTGGATGAGGATTTCGTAAGCGAGGTGTCCGAGGAAAGCGATACCGTTGAGGAATACAGAGAGGAAATCAGGAAGAAGCTGAATGACCGTAAGCTTAAGGAAGCGAAGAATATAAAAGAAGATGCGGTTATGGATGTCATTATTGAACAGGCGCAGATGGATATTCCCCAGGCGATGATCGAGACCCAGCAGCGGCAGATGGTTCAGGATTATGCCCAGAGGCTGCAGGCCCAGGGACTGACCATGGAGCAGTATATGCAGTTTACCGGCACTACCCGTGAAATGCTGATGAATCAGATGAAGCCCCAGGTGATGAGGAGGATCCAGTCCAGACTGGTGCTGGAGGCGGTTGCAGCAGCGGAGAACATTGAGGTGACGGACGAGGAGATCAGGGAGGAGCTGGAGGCCATGGGCAAGGCTTACCAGATGGAACCCGAAGAGGTGGAGAAAATCCTCGGCAAGGACGGAAGGTCGCAGGTGAAAGAAGACATCTGTGTAAGAAAGGCTGCGGATTTCGTTGTGGAGAATGCAGAGGAGGTATAAATTCGAAAGTCAGCTTTCGGATTTGTGTTTCTGGCGATAAAAGTTTCGCAAAATGTGAATGCTATTATTGGAATGCCCGCTGAAGCGGGCGGGGAGGTATAGATATGAGTTTAGTGCCTTATGTCATAGAACAGACAAGCAGAGGCGAGAGATCCTATGATATTTATTCCAGATTGCTGAAGGACAGGATCGTTGTGCTGGGAGAAGAGGTGAATGAAACCTCTGCCAGCATTGTGGTGGCTCAGCTGCTTTTCCTGGAGGCGGAAGATCCGGAAAAGGATATCCACCTGTATATCAACAGTCCCGGAGGCGTGATTACGGCAGGTATGGCAATTTATGATACCATGCATTATATCAAATGTGACGTGTCCACGGTCTGCATCGGCATGGCGGCCAGCATGGGGTCCTTTTTGCTGGCAGGCGGCGCGAAGGGAAAGAGATTTGCGCTGCCCAACGCGGAGATTATGATTCATCAGCCGGCAGGCGGCACCCAGGGGCAGGCCACGGAGATAGAGATTGCAGCCAAGCACATTTTAAGGACGAGAGAAAAGTTGAATCGTATGCTTGCAGAGAATACGGGCAGGGATTATGAAACCATATGCGCCGATACCGAGCGGGATAATTGGATGAGCGCCGAGGAAGCAATGGAATACGGTATTGTGGATAAGGTGATTTCTTCTCATGCGGCCCAGGACGGGAAGTAAGTCCGCCGGGGAACGAATTCTGAAGGGGAAGCAGGCCCGTCAGGGGAAAGATTCCGGAGGGATATGAATCCGGGACAGAGCAAGACAATATTTTAGGAGTAGAAGAATGGCAAGTAAAATGATCGGAAACGATATCAGATGTTCCTTCTGCAATAAGACTCAGAACCAGGTCCGCAAACTGATCGCAGGACCTGAGGGAGTCTATATCTGCGACGATTGTATTGATATCTGCGCAGATATTCTGGAGGAGGAACTGCAGGAGGAAGAAGAGGAGGAATCCGTCCGTCCGGATATTAATCTCTTAAAACCCGTACAGATCAAGGGATTTCTGGACGAGTATGTAGTGGGGCAGGAAGAGGCGAAGAAGGTGCTGTCAGTGGCGGTGTACAATCACTATAAACGGGTGATGGCGCCCAGGGATCTGGATGACGTGGAATTGCAGAAGAGCAATATTGTCATGGTGGGACCTACCGGGTCGGGCAAGACCTATCTGGCCCAGACGCTGGCCAAGATTATCAATGTTCCATTCGCCATTGCGGACGCCACCACCTTAACCGAAGCGGGATATGTGGGTGAGGATGTGGAGAACATTCTGCTGAAGCTGATTCAGGCGGCGGACTTTGATGTGGAGCGTGCCCAATACGGAATCATTTACATCGATGAGATCGACAAGATCACCAAAAAGGGAGAGAATGTATCCATTACCCGGGATGTATCCGGCGAGGGAGTTCAGCAGGCGCTTTTGAAAATCGTGGAGGGGACGGTGGCCAATGTTCCGCCTCAGGGAGGCAGGAAGCATCCCCACCAGGAGCTGATCTCCATCGATACCTCCAATATTCTGTTTATCTGCGGCGGCGCTTTTGACGGACTGGAGAAAATAATAGAGGCCAGGCTGGACCGGAAGGCAATCGGTTTTAATACGGAGATTTCCCAGAAGACCACGAAGGACATCGACGATCTGCTCCAGGAGGTAACGCCTCAGGACCTGGTGAAATTCGGTCTGATTCCTGAGTTTGTGGGGCGTGTGCCCATCTGCGTTTCCCTGAAGGGACTGGATCAGGATGCGCTGGTCCGGATTATGAAGGAGCCGAAGAACGCACTGATCAAGCAGTATCGGAAGCTGTTCAACATGGATGGGGTGGAGCTTACCTTTGAGGAGCCGGCGGTGAAATCCATTGCAGCGAAGGCTTATGAGAGAAAGACGGGGGCAAGAGGACTGCGTTCCATCATGGAGAGTATTCTGACAGATGTGATGTATCAGATTCCTTCCGATGAGACCATCGAGGAATGCATTATCACAAAGGATACTGTGGAGGAGGGGAGAGAACCCCTTACCATCCATCATAACGATCAGAGAAGAAGCCTGGATAAGGCAATATAACAGGGCTGCCAAAGCAGTATATGCTGAAATGGCATAGAGCCGGACAGCATGGTAAGGATAAATGCAAAACGCCGTCCCCGTGACGGCGTTTTTGTGCGGAATGCGGGGAGAGCAGAATGATTATAAAAAATGTAAGCCTGGAAACGGTGTGCGGCATCACCAGCAGGCTTCCGGAGAACAGGCTTCCGGAGAACAGGCTTCCGGAGGTGGCCTTTGCAGGAAAGAGCAATGTGGGGAAATCCTCCCTGATCAATGCACTGATGAACCGGAAGTCTCTCGCACGCACAAGCTCCCAGCCGGGCAAGACTCAGACGATCAATTATTATAATATCAATAATTCTCTGTATTTTGTGGACCTGCCGGGCTATGGCTACGCCAGGGCCAACGAGAAGGTAAAGGCCCAGTGGGGCAGGATGGTGGAGAATTATCTCCACAGGTCGAAAATGCTTCGCCAGGTGTTCCTCCTGATCGATATACGGCATGCTCCCTCGGAGAATGACCGCATGATGTACGACTGGATCCTGAAGAACGGGTACAGTCCCATCATCATTGCCACCAAGCTGGATAAAATTAAAAAAAGCCAGATAGAAGCCCAGATGGAATTGATTGCTTCCACCCTGCGGACGGAGGAGGGAACGGTCATGCTGCCCTTTTCCTCCCAGACAAAACAGGGGCGTGATGAGATTTATGAGATATTGGATAAAATTATGGAGGTAAATCCGTGAGAAAATACTGTAAGGCACTGGCAAATCTGCTGATTGCGGTGATAATCTTCCTTGGAGTCGTCTTTTTGGTGCCCAGAGCGCTGGTTTTCTTTGCACCCTTTGTGATTGGCTGGATCATCGCTCTGATCGCCGGCCCCATGGTGCGCTTCTTTGAGGAGAAGATCAAGCTGAAGCGCAAAATAGGCAGCGCATTCGTGATGGTGGCGGTGATTGCCCTGGTAATACTGGTGCTGTACATGGCGGGAGCCTGGCTTTTTGAACAGATTGCCGGTCTGTTTTCCGCACTGCCGGCGATGCTGCAGGATATGGAAGAAGATTTCGACAGTATTGCAAGGAATCTGAATCAGGTTCTGGCGAAGCTTCCCGGCAATATTCGCTTAAACCTGAATAATAACGCCATTAAGCTTGACGAGTATCTGGCAGAGCTTATAGAGAAGTTCGGCTCTCCGACCATTGCTGCAACCGGAAATTTTGCCAAGCAGCTCCCGTCCATTTTTATCGCGGCTATCATGATGCTGCTTTCAGCCTATTTCTTTGTGGCCGAGAGACAGCAGATCAATGAATGGTTCAAAAAGAATATGCCGGCCTCCGTGCAGCTTCGCTACCGTATTGTCCGCTGCAGCCTGATGAAGTCCGTAGGAGGATATCTGAAGGCACAGCTTAAGATTGAGGTATGGATGTATTTCCTGCTGCTGGTGGGCCTGGGAGTCCTGAGGGTGGATTATTTCGGGCTGATTGCCCTGGTCATCGCGTTTCTTGATTTCCTGCCTTTTCTGGGAACCGGGACAGTACTGATCCCCTGGGCGATTATCAGGATTCTGACGGCGGAGTACAAGACGGCCATTGGACTGCTGGTGATCTGGGGCGTGGGACAGCTTGCCAGACAATTGATTCAGCCTAAAATCGTAGGAGACTCCATCGGAGTGCCTCCGCTGCCAACCTTATTTCTGCTCTTTATCGGTTATAAATTCAGCGGTGTGATCGGAATGATTGTTGCGGTGCCCATAGGACTGCTGGTCTATTCCATGTATCAGGACGGGGCCTTTGAAACCACCAAGAACAGCGTATTCATCCTGTTCGCGGGAGTGAACCGCTTCCGCAGGCTGGGGGAGGAGGATCTGACCGAGGTGGAGGAAATGAACGCACGCAACCGGGAGGCTAAGCGCAGGCTGGAGGAAGACCAGAAGGAAGCGCAGTAGAAGAGCAGAGTATTTATTTTCGAAAAGAAGAAACTTTTTAGGCGGGAATATCGTCTATAAGAAAGAGGGGTGTGAAGGATCACACTCTTTTTTCCATATAAAAGGGGATGTGCAGTTGATGTAAAATGAGATACATAATTGATGTACAGGTTATGCAACTTTGATACAAAAATATTTTACAATATTTGCAGTAAATCGATATGCTATGGGATATTAATAAGTAGAAAAGGTATTGCGCAGACAAAGAATCATGGTGAAGGCGGATAAGGAAGGAATACAACAGAAAATTGACAGTTACGGCGATATGCTGTTTCGGCTGAGCTATATGCGTCTTCAGAATGTACAGGATGCGGAGGATGCGGTACAGGAGGTGTTCTACCAGTATCTGAAAAAGCCTCAGGTATTTGAGAATCCGGAGCATGAAAAGGCGTGGTTTTTAAAGGTTGCGCTGAACGTATGCCGCAAGACCTGGAGAAGTGCCTGGAGGCGTCATCAGAGCAGCTGGCAGTCTCCTGAGGACGGTGGAAGCGACGGGGACTGGACGGAAATCCTGGAACAGGGAGGGAGTACCGGAGGAGTACAGCCTTTGTCCGGACCGGAGGAACTCGCCGTCAGACAGGAGGAAAGAAGCAGATTGCTGCATGCAGTTCTGGCCCTGCCGGAAAGGTACCGTGAGGTCATTCACCTTTTTTACTATGAGGAGCTTTCCGTGAAGGAGATTTCCCGGATTACCGGGGGAGGAATCTCCACTATTACTTCCCGGCTCACCAGGGGAAGGGAGCTTTTGAAGAAGTCGCTGAAGGAGGAATATGATTTTGGATAAATTCGGGGAGGCATATCGGGAAGCACTGGAGACGGTGCCGGGGTTGAGCATGAAGGCGGAGCAGGTGCAGGATGAACTGCATCACCGCAGGATGCAGAGGCAGCGGCGCAGACAGATGGCGGCAAAGGGATGTACGGCGGCGGCAGTGTTTCTTTTGTGCAGCGGGGGCGTTGCCGCGGCAAAGAGCTATAGGGACAGCCGGATAGAGGTGAGGGAGAATGGTTTCGTCATCACCGGCTCCCAGGAGGAAGATTCCGGGCCCATGGCATACATGGCTGACGGGGCGGAGGATATGACTCCAAATTTAAGAGCAGGGGGGGTATCTACCGATGGGGACATGGTCCCTGAAGCGGAAGTAATCTACGAGCCGGAGCCTATGGAATACGCTTCTCTCGCCGAGTTCAGGGAGAAGGAGAATATTATTGCAGCTATTCCGGACAGAATGCTCCTGGGGAAAGATTTCACCGAGGAGAGAGTGATTGTAAGCGGGGATGACAGGGATGTATATGTGATGCTGCTGGGCGAAGACGCAAGCTTTTCTCTGCATCAGCTGGATAATAGAGGATATGAGGGATACAGCTATGCTGCTTCTTATATGGGAGAGAGCAGAAACGAGAGGAATTATACCAACAGTCAGGGCTTAAGCTATGTGATATTTGACATAGTGGATGCAGAGGGTACAGTCCGGTCCGTCCACGCGGTGATTTCGCTGGAGGGAAGGGATCTGTCGATGGACTTCGAAGGGTTTTCAGAGGAGGAAATCGAAAGAATTTTAAGCAGGCTCGATCTGACGGTCTATTTTGAGAGTCAGGGGAATAAAGGATAGATGGGAAATATAAACGGGTAATAGAAGACATACCGGAACAATGGGAGACAGACGGGAAGCAGAAGGTACAAGAGAGGACAGACCGGAATAAGAGAAGACCGGCAGGAAACAGAAGGTATAAGAGAAGACATATCGGAACATATAGAAGACAGACAGGAAACAGAGGGAACAATAGAAGACATACCGGAACAATGGGAGACAGACAGGAAACAGAGGGAACAATAGAAGACATACCGGAACAATGGGAGACAGACAGGAAGCAGAAGGTATAAGAGAAGACAGACCGGAATAAGAGAAGACCGGCAGGAAACAAAAGGAACAATAGAAGACAGACAGGAACAATGGAAGATAGATAGGAAATAGAAGAGAAAGGATGGAGAATACTATGAAGAAAAACGTCATGATTTATAATAATTCCACGGGGATTGCCGAGAAAATGGAACCTCTGCTGACGGGAGAAGGATTATCTGTGCTGGTGGCCGCCGATCTGGAGGAGCTGCAGAAATTATTGGACGAAGCACAGATTCATCTGATGCTGGTGGATGTGGAGCTGAACGATAAGGGCTGGGATAAGGGAATTGAGATGATTGCCGGATTGCGGCGCAGGAGCAGCATTCCTCTCATAGTGATATCCGCCCAATCTGCAGAGACAGCTAAAATCATGGCTCTGGAAGCGGGAGCCGACGATTATGTGACGGCAGACTGCAATCCTCTGGAGCTGCTTGCCAGAGTCAAATCCCAATTGCGCAGATATACGCAGCTGGTGAATATGTGCGCAAATATTGACAGGATCTACAGAGTGGATGATCTGGTGATCGACGATACCCAGAGGAAGGTCACCGTGGAGGGAAGGAGCGTGCGGCTGACTCCTATCGAATACAAGATACTCCGGCTGTTAGTACAGCAGAAGGGGCGGGTGTTCTCCAACAGCCAGATTTATGAAAGTATCTGGAATATGCAGGCCATTGGAGCCGACAATACCATAGCGGTACATATCCGGCACATCAGAGAAAAAATTGAGAAGAATCCCAGGGACCCCAGGTATCTTAAGGTGGTGTGGGGGAACGGATATAAAGTGGGATGAAGAGGTCAGACAGGATGGAAGGAGCAGAAGCAGGCGGAAGAACGGACGCACAGGGAATCCCGCAAGGGAGAAAGTGGGGGCTGAGCGGGAGCACCATTAAGCTGATTGCGGTGGCCGCCATGCTGATTGATCATACCGCAGCGGCGGTTTTGGCAAGGAGGATCATTGCCAATAACAGGGGACTGGCAATAATGGACGCAGGGAGCGGGGCTTTTGGCTGGATGGCAGACAGGGCCCTGCTGTTTGCCGTGTACCGGATCATGAGACTGATCGGCAGGCTTGGCTTTCCCATATTCTGTTTTCTCCTGGCGGAGGGATTTGTGCGTACGGGAAATGTAAAAAAATATGCCCTGCGCCTTGGAATCTTTGCTCTTATTTCAGAAATTCCTTTTGATCTGGCCCTGTCGGGAAGGATTTATAACCCGGGCTATCAGAATGTATATTTTACCCTTTTTGCAGGGCTTTGCTGCCTCTGGACCATCAGGCTGCTGTCTCAGGGGATGGATAAGCTTAGAGGGAAAAAAGGAACGGGAGCAAAGGCGGGCACCTTTGTGCCCGCCCTGGGGATACTTTTCCTCGTTGCGGGGGTGCTTTCTCCTGCAGGGTATCTGTTCGCCTTTGTGGAGAAGCCCCGGGAGCTGAACGGGACGGAGCCCTGGAAGCTCTTTGCGGGACTATGCGTACTGTCCGCAGCTCTCCTGGGAACGTACGGATTGGAAAAGGGACTCGGGTGTCTTCAGAGAGTTTGCGGGAATATAACGGTCCTGGTGCTGTTTATGATGCTGGCGGAGCTGCTGCAGACGGATTACGCGGGAATGGGGGTACTGACCATCGGGATAATATACTTCCTTAGAGACCGGAAGGCGCTTTCCATGATCGGCGGAAGCACTGTGCTGACCATTATGAATTCCACCGAGATTACCGCTTTTTTCACGGCGATTCCGGTGGCGCTGTACAATGGAAAAAGGGGACTTCGGATGAAGTATTTCTTCTACGCGTTCTACCCGGTGCATCTGTTGCTCTTATATTTGATTTCCGTATGGATGGGATTGGGTGAGATTTATTTACTTTGAATATCCGGGATATCCTGCATATCCTTCATGTAATTGGCATAATGAATGACGGCGCTGCGCGCCTCCGGGCTCAGGGACAAAAGAGTATTTACGATATTGTTTATGGTAAAGTCCGAGATCAGATAATCATCGAGGATTTCCGGAGCGCAGCGGTAGCTGGTGCGTCCCAGCAGATAATCCGTGGTCACCTGAAAATAATCTGCCAGCTTGCAGATGGTGGACAGATCCGGAGAATGAACTCCCTTTTCGTAATTGGATATGGTCGCCACGGACATGTTTAATAAAACGGCCAGCTCCTTCTGCCCCACTTCTTTTTCCTTGCGCAGTTTTGCAATTATTGCTCCAACCGTACTCATGCCCTGTGTCTGCCCTCTTTCGAATCCCCCGCAACTTTTACTTTCTATCTGATATCCGTCTTTCCGGCCATACAGTCTTTTAGTGATCTGAATTTTCCTGTCCTGCTTCCTGGCTATTCATACAATTTATTAGTGATCTGACTTTCAGCTGTCTGATCTGACTTTCTACTTAACCGTATTTTCTGCTTTTTAGCCTTTTTTTACATCTGATAAATTCTATTGTAGCGAATTTTAGATTTTGTAAAATAGCATTTCACAAAACGCATAAATTTAACCTGAAATTTAACGAAACATAAAATTCCGGAGCAGGACATGGAGTGATGGCATATGGGAACAGACTGATGCAGGAGAAGTATACGGATGGTACCATACAGAAGTGCCTGAGGAATATAAGGGATTAGCGGATTTCCTGTGTCGCAGTCTGCAAAAGATTGACTTTATGCAATGTGGATGATAAGATGAGGATAATCAAATAAAATATTATATAAGAAACGGAGCGGAAAAAATGATTCAGAAGCTGATTCGGAAAATTCAGAAAACAAATGCCCCCATCGTAGTAGGACTGGATCCCACATTGAAATTCGTGCCGGAGTATATAAAGCAGGCTGCTTTTGAGGAGTACGGCGAAACTCTGGAAGGGGCTGCGGAAGCCGTTTGGCAGTACAATAAGGGAATCGTGGACGCCGTCTGCGACTTAGTGCCGGCGGTAAAGCCCCAGATTGCCATGTATGAGCAGTTTGGAATTCCGGGGCTGGCAGCGTTTAAGAAAACAGTGGATTATTGTAAGGGAAAAGATCTGGTGGTGATCGCAGATGTCAAGCGGGGGGATATCGGTTCCACCTCAGAGGCGTATGCAGTGGGGCATCTGGGCGGGGTGCAGGTGGGAAGCAAATTCTGCCGGGGCTTTGATGAGGATTTTGTCACGGTAAATCCCTACCTTGGGTCCGACGGGATAAAGCCTTTTTTGAAGGTGTGCGCGGAGGAGAAGAAGGGGATCTTTGTGCTGGTGAAGACCTCCAATCCCAGCAGCGGCGAGCTGCAGGACAGGCTCGTGAAAGGCGCCGGAGAAAACGGCGAGAGGCCTCTCTATGAGATTGTGGGAGAACAGGTTGCGGCGTGGGGAGCAGAATACATGCCGGAAGAGGGCAATTACAGCTATGTGGGCGCAGTGGTGGGCGCTACCTATCCGGAGCAGGGCAGAATTCTGCGGGAGCTGATGCCCAGGGCCTTTATCCTTGTACCCGGCTACGGCGCGCAGGGAGGGAAGGGAGCGGATCTGGTTCATTTCTTCCGGGAAGACGGACTGGGAGCCATCATCAACTCGTCCCGCGGTATTATTGCGGCTTATCAGCAGGAGAAATACGCACGTTTCGGAGAAAGAGGCTATGCGGATGCGGCGAGAGCGGCCGTGCTGGATATGAGGGAGGATATCGCGTCCGCACTGGAAAGCAGATGATCAGGTTAAAGAGCATTGGGTTATTTATGCTGCTTGTGCTCCTTGCAGGCTGTGCCGAAAGCGGGGATGAGCAGATGCAGCCGCCTGTATATCTGGTCCGCATTACGACTCAGGATGTGGTGGGGAGCGGTGTGATATACAGTGTGGAGAATGGCTGGGTGAATGTACTGACGGCGGCCCATGTAGTAGAGAATATGTCCGCGGCCCGGCCGGCCGAAAGTGATGTGGCGGCTATGGATACGGGAGAGGAGGATTACAGAGGGGCGGAGATTACTTTTTATGATGGGAAAAAGGTTTTCTGCCGGGATATACTCCTCTCCGAGCTGGCCGATCTGGCTATGCTGCGGATTTCCATTGCCCAATTCACGGACGAAGAGTTGGAAAGTTACTGCTATGTGCCAGTGGACAAGGAAAGCTTCGATGCCCTGTGTGCAGAGGATGTCTGCACCTCGGTGGGATTTGGACCGGGAGGGGAGGTGCTCCGGTACGAAGGCCGTATTCTGGAACCCTGGATTTATATGGAGGATTACGGGCAATATATGATATGGGCAGGTGCGGACATCCGGTCAGGAATGTCCGGAGGCGGTCTGCTTGATCAAAACGGCTGTCTCATCGGCATTCTCTCCGGCGGAAGCGAGGACGGAGAGCTGGCCGCCGTACCCTACAGCCTGGTACTGCAGTTTATAGAGACTATAGAAAACTTTTAGATTCGCCTTATTGACAATCTCTTTGATATGGTAGAAAATAAAGTGCAGTGAAATGGGACTTGAAAAGCCTCAGGAAAGGATGAAAGAAAATGACAAAGATAGATATATTTTCCGGATTTTTGGGAGCGGGCAAGACCACTCTGATTAAGAAGCTTTTAAAGGAAGCGCTGGATGGCAGCAGGACCGTTCTGATTGAGAACGAGTTCGGTGAGATCGGGATTGATGGAGGCTTTTTGAAGGAGGCCGGAATTGAGATCAGGGAAATGAACTCCGGCTGCATCTGCTGTTCCCTGGTGGGCGATTTCGGAACGGCTTTGAAAGAGGTAATCGAGACCTACGCGCCGGAGCGTATTCTCATCGAGCCTTCCGGTGTGGGCAAGCTTTCCGATGTGCTGAGGGCAGTGGAAAATGTGGCTGCCGATCTGGATGTAAAAGTGAACAGTGCCGTGGCGGTGGTGGATGCTTCCAAGGCGAAGATGTATATCAGAAATTTCGGCGAATTCTTTATCAACCAGATTGAATATGCGGGAACCATTCTGCTCAGCAGAACGGACAGGGTAAGCGCCGACAGGCTGCAGGAGTGTGTGGATATGGTGCGCGAGCATAATGCGAAGGCTGTCATCATTACCACGCCATTGGCGGAGCTGGAAGGAAAGAACGTATTGGAGACGATAGAGGGTGCGGATACTCTGGAGGGGATGATGAAGGAGATGCTGGAGCATGCCCATGGGGAGCATGAGCATCACCACCATGGTCACGACCATGAGGAGGACCACTGCCATGAGCACCATCATCACGACCACGACCATGAGGAGGACCATTGCCACGAGCACCATGGTCACGGCCATGAGGAGGAACACTGCCATGAGCATCACCACCATGGTCACGACCATGAGGAGGACCACTGCCACGAGCGCCATGGTCACGACCATGAGGAGGACCACGGCCATGAGCATCATGGTCACGACCATGAGGAGGACCACTGCCATGAGCACCATGGTCACGACCACGATGAGCACTGTAGCTGCGGCCATGATCATCATAGCCATGACCATCATGGACATCATCATGCCGACGAAGTGTTTACCAGCTGGGGCAGGGAGACACCCGCGAAATTCTCCGGAGAGAAAATCGAAGATATCCTTAACGCACTTGACAGCGGCGAATACGGCGCTATTCTGCGGGCAAAAGGAATGGTCCCCGCCGAGGACGGCACATGGATTTATTTTGATTATGTTCCCGAAGAGCATGATATCCGGGCTGGAAAGCCGGCGGTGACAGGAAAATTCTGTGTGATCGGTTCCCAGCTGAAGGAAGATAAGCTGGAGGAACTGTTCCGCTGAGAGGATAAGCCGGAACAAGGGCTGCATTGGGCGGCCGAACAGAAGCAACAGCTTTTTGGGCGGACAATGCAGAGGGAAGGAAAGGATTAGATTGGGAAAGGCGTGTGTAGAAAATGAAACCGGTATATGTAATTAATGGTTTTTTGGAGAGCGGCAAAACGGAATTCATCAACTTTACGCTGGGACAGAATTATTTTCAGGTGAGGGGAAAGACCCTTCTGCTCCTGTGTGAGGAGGGAGAGAACGAGTACGATCCCGAGCTCTTAAAAAAGAGCCGCACGGAAGTGGAGCTGATCGAGCAGGAAGAGGATTTTAATCCGGCTCACCTGACGGAGCTTGAGAAAAAGCACAGGCCCGAGCGTATTATTATTGAGTATAACGGAATGTGGAATTACAAGAACGCGGTATTGCCGAAATCCTGGAAGATAGAGCAGCAGATTACTACCATCGACGGCTCCACCTTTCCCATGTATTATACTAATATGCGTTCCCTTCTGGCGGAGATGATCCGCAAATCGGAGATGATTATTTTTAACCGCTGTGATACAGTCCGGGATCAGCTCAATTCCTATAAAAGGAATATCAAGGCGGTGAACGCCTCCGCCGATGTGGTATTTGAGGATTCCAAGGGCGAGATCGACGAGATTTTCGAGGAGGATCTGCCTTTTGATTTGAATCAGGAGACCATTGTGCTGGACAACCAGGGGTACGGCATCTGGTATCTGGATTCCATGGATCATCTGGAGCGCTATATCGGCAAGAAGCTGCAGTTTGTGGCGATGGTGCTGAAGCCGGAGAAGTTTCCCAGGGGATATTTTGTGCCGGGGCGGATGGCCATGACCTGCTGCGCGGAGGATATGGCGTTCCTGGGGTATGCCTGTGAATTCCCAGGAGCAGATGCTCTGAAGCAGCGGGAATGGGTGAAAGTGACCGCCACTGTTGCGAAGGAATACTGGGCGGATTATAAGGGTGAAGGTCCCATACTCCATGCGGTCAGCGTGGAGAAGACGAAGGCTCCAAAAGATCCCGTCATCAGTTTCTCCTAGAGCGTGTTTGAAAATTGCTTTCTGCCAGATTCAAACACGCTCTAGGCGCATGACAGCGAAAGTCTGCAAAGGGTCAAGACTTTGCTTCCGTATTGTCTGGCTTGCCTGGGGGAGGAAAAAGCCATAGAAGAGATCTCTGTGGGCCGGGAGGCATGCAACCGGCGGGACGTATGGAACGGAGCAGAGGCATGCAGGATACAGGCCCCAAACAGCAGCCGGGAGGCATGCAGCAGAATGGACATATGAAATGGAGAGGACGTATTCGATGGACAGGACACCTTCGATCGAAAAGGAATTACAGCAGCTGAAGAACAGGTTCCGCGATCTTGCGGCCAAATCTTTTCAGCAGGGGATCTATACCTTCTCTGGTTTCCTGGGAATGAGCGAACAGGATATATTCTGGCAGGAGGAAAAGGGGCTTCGGTATGCGGGATGCAGCCTGAGCGGCGGATGCGAAGGGGCGGACCGGGTGGTAGCGCGTTTCGGAAATCCGGAGGAGCTGGGATATGAGATGGCATTTCCTATTGTCTGCATCCGCGTCAGTCCCCTTTCCCGGAAATTTGCGGACGAGCTTTCCCACAGGGATTTTCTGGGGGCACTGATGAATCTGGGGATAGAGCGGAGCACATTGGGCGATATTAAGGTGGGAGAGAATCAGGCTTACCTTTTCTGCCTGGACTCCATGGCGGAGTTTATCTGTGAAAACCTGGGGCAGGTGAAGCATACCTGCGTAAAATGTACTCTCTCGGAAGGGATGGAAGGCAGCTTCCTGGAAGAACCGGATCCAGTGCAGATTCATGTACAGTCTCTGCGGGCGGATGCCGTGCTGGCCAGGGTATATGATATGTCCAGGGAGAAAAGCCTGGAACTATTCCGGGCAGGCAGGGTCTATGTGGACGGACGTCTCTGCACAAATAATTCCCGGCAGCTGAAAAGCGGGGAGACGGTGAATGCCAGGGGATACGGGAAATTTATTCTGACAGGAGAGCCCCGGGAGACAAAAAAGGGAAGGCTGGCCGTGGAGGCGGCTGTGTACCGGTAAAACGGCGGCAGGAGAAGAAATTATGTACTCATATTCAATAACTCAGTGGATGTTTTTTTTCTACTTCTATTGTTTTGCAGGATGGTGCGTGGAATCCGCCTATGTGTCCATTGAAAAAAGAAAGCTGACAAACAGGGGCTTTTTGAGAGGCCCTTTTCTGCCGCTGTACGGGAGCGGCGGCATAATGATGCTGGTGGTCTCCATGCCCTTTCGGGACAATCTTGTGCTGACGTATCTGGCAGGCTGTGTGGGCGCTACGGTGCTGGAATATGTGACAGGAGTAATTATGGAAGCACTGTTCAAGGTGCGCTATTGGGATTATTCCAACCAGCCGCTTAATTTCCAGGGGCGTATCTGCCTGGGAACCACGCTGGGCTGGGGACTTTTAACCATATTGATGACGCAGATTATTCATGTGCCTGTGGAGCGCTTTGTGCTGTCCATACCGGAGCAGGCCCTTAAGATCTCCACCATCATCTTTACCTCCTGCTTTCTGGTGGATTTTGCACTTTCCTTTAAGGCGGCCATCGACCTGCGGAACGTGCTCATTATGATGGAGCAGGTGAAGAAGGAAATGGTGCGCATCCAGAAGAGACTGGATGCCATTATCGCGCAGGCCGGGCAGGGGATGGGGAATTATAAGGCATCCCTTACAGAAAGCATGAGTACTGCAAAGGAAGAGTGGAGCGGGAGCATGGCGGAGCTGAAGGCAAGTGTGGAGACCAAGCTGGAGTCGCTGAAAAAAATCATCCTGACAAAGCCGGCGGGACATCTCGAAAATTTTCGGGAGGAGCTTTTGGAATTAAAAACAAAGTATGCCGTGAATTTGGCGTTCAGGAACCGCCTGGGGAGACTGAGAGATTTCTTCCAAAGGGATATGATCCGTTCCAACCCGGGAATGACATCCACCAGATTCCGGGAAGCGCTGGAAGAGCTGCAGTGCAGGGTTCAGGAGAAAAGATGTGAGGAGGACTGCGAAGGGACTCTGGAGGAAGAGACCGCCGAAGAGACTCTGGGGGAAAAGCTCGCCGAGGAAATACCGGATGAAGAATAAATGCCTGCCCGGTCAGGAAAAAGGTTTTTTGAGAAAGTGTCTGCCGGTTTACTGGGTTAGAAAGAGCATTGATGTGTTCCCAAAATTCTGCAGGCGAAAAGACCGGCACACAGCATTTATTGTCTGTAATAGGGTTAGACCCCTCGTTTTAAGGCGAACCCCTCGGGTCAGCCCCATCCCTCAGGTTCCGAATGAAGTAAATCAGAAAATACTGAACTCCGCCGCTTCTGCATTTGCCGGCTTGGCTGGCCTGCTGCAAACACCACAAAATAACAATGCAGTTGTACAATATCCTCTCGGAATCTCCAAGCCTTATTTTATGCGGCTTCCAAGACACTATATTGATAAGTTCCTATCTTCTATGACAAATCCGAATCGGAAACCATTGTTTTCTGCCAAAAGATTCCGAGGGACTATTACAATTTGCTCTCGGAATCTCTGAACTGTATTTCCTGGGGCTTATAAGATTCCGTTTTTACAGATTCCTCCGCCGTTTACGAAGAACTCGAAAAAGGAAGCGCCATATTCTGACAATAGATTCCGGGAGGCTATTACACTCAAAGCGATAAAAAGGCATTTTGAGTCTTTCGTTTTTTATTGATGGGTTACCGGATGCTGAATTTTCTTTCAGACCTGCAGCAATAATATTGTGTGCTGGTCTTTTTTGACTGTGGAATTTGTGGACATATCAAGGCTCTTTCTTTAATGGTAAATTGGCAGTAAGTTCAGCCTGAAATTTAGCGATTGTGTCCGTAAATCAAGGCTTTCTTGAGATAATCAATCACTTTTGGAAAAATTCTGATTATAAATTAATGCTGTAATTTACCGGTAGAAAAATGGGTATCTTAAAGAAACCTTAAACAATTCAACTATTTTATGTTAAAGAAGGTTCTGGTAGAATGTTGGATAGACGAAATCATTTCGAAATGAGAGAGGCTGCAGATAATGTATAATATTTTGATTTGCGACGATGAGAGAGACATCGTGAATGCACTGAAAATTTATCTGAATGATGTAAACTACAGGATTTTTGAGGCCTTCGATGGGAGAGAAGCTCTCAGGATAGTGGAGAAGGAGGACATCCATCTGGTGCTGCTGGATATCATGATGCCGGAGATGGACGGGATGGAGGCTATGGTGAAGATTCGGGAGAGGAGCAATGTCCCCATTATTCTGCTGACCGCGAAATCTGAGGATTCCGATAAGATTCTGGGCCTTACGGTGGGGGCGGATGATTATATTACAAAGCCCTTTCATCCGGTGGAGGTGTCCGCCCGGGTGAAATCCCAACTGCGCAGGTATATGCTTCTCGGCGCAGGGAATATCAGGCCGGAGGTGCTCAGATGCGGCGGAATCGAGATGGATGATACCTGCAAGAAGGTACTTCTGGATGGGGAGGAAGTGGCGCTGACCCCCACGGAGTACGATATTCTCAAGCTTTTGATGACGCATCCGGGGCAGGTGTTCTCTCCAAAGGAGATATACAGGAAGATATGGAATGATCTGCCCTACGGAAGCGAGAATACGGTGGCCGTACATATCAGGCATCTAAGGGAGAAGCTGGAGATCAACCCTGCGGAACCCCGTTATATTAAGGTGGTATGGGGCCAGGGTTATAAATGTGAGGGGAATCAAACCCCACACGGCGGGCGGCGGGGGATTTGACCCTGGGGGCACTTGCCTCATTGCCCAACGGGCAATGTTTGCCCAACGGGCAATGTCTGCCCAACGGGGCAATGTCTGCCCAACGGGGCAATGTCTGCTCAACGGGCAATGTCTGCTCAGTGAGCAGCGTTTGCTCGGCAGGCTCTCCTTTTAGGGCGCTTTTTGGCAAAGGCCGGTATAGCAGAAAATCTTCCTCGGGGTATTGGCCGACACAGCACAGAGAATATCCTGCAGGATAGCAGCTGAAGCTTGAAATATAACTGTTAATGACTATATACCGAGCTCAGCCAGAGGCCCTGCCCAACCCTGATAAACAATCTGACAAGTGCTTTTTACTACACCTATGCATATTCCAAAGCAGGCTGAAGGGAACTGAGCATTGTATATAACCATTTAACCGATAACGCTTTTTGTCAGGTATGCCATATTTCAAAAAGCCAGAGAAATCAAGGTATTTCACACTTCATGACATACCTGATTAGGTATGCTGTTGCAAAATTCAGTTTTATGAAATCATTGATTTTCAACACTTTGCAGCTTATGACATACCTAACCTGAATTCGTTACAGTTTAATTGTTTTTAAATTATTGCCTGATAAGAAAGTATATAGATATTGAGAAGGAATTGTGGAAGAAAGGAGCCGTGGAAGAAAATGAAAGAGAAATGGGCTGAGAAAGCAAATAAACAGGATGAGCAGTGGAAGATGCGGGAAGACCGGGCAGAAGAGGCGGGAAAGCAGGACGAGAAATGGGAAAGCCGGGCAGAAGAGAGGGAGAAGCAGGAAGGGAAATGGGAAAGCCGGGCAGAAGAGAGGGAGAAGCAGGAAGAAAAATGGGAAAGCCGGGTGGAAGAGAGGGAGAAGCAGGAAGGGAAATGGGAAAGCCGGGCAGAAGAGAGGGAGGAGCAGGAAGGGAAATGGGAAAGCCGGGCAGAAGACCGGAAGAGGCAGAAAGAAAAGCGAAAGAAGCAATTTCATCTCACTGGTTCGGTCACTGCAAAGATCACCGCCTTTTTCCTGCTGGCAATTTCTTTTTTTGCCGGAGCGGGAGCGGGGATACTCTGTATCCATCTGGCGAGAGAGGGATTCTACACGAGGGATTTGGATACCGTGCTGTCAGAGAGCTTATGGGGGGAAGGACGAGATGCGATCTATCAGGTGGAATCGCTTCTGAACCAGGGCCTGGTGAAAGCGGCCGGGGAATATTGCGCGGCCGGAAATATTGACATTGAGCTGGCGAAGGTGAATGAGGAAGGCAGCCTGGAGGTGATATGGAGCACCTGGGACGGAAAGGAAACGGATCTGACAGGGATACTCTACAGCGCATTTGACAGAATGGATAACAAGGTTACGGTAAACGGTCATACCCTTGAAAATGAAATACCGTATCTGTATCGATATTATATCGATCCGGAATTCCCCGTAGAGGATGATTGCAGGGAAATGGCGGAACTGGTCACTTTTTTTTATAACGCGAAATTCGCGTTGATCGCGTTGGCGGCAGGAGGCCTGTTCCTCTGTCTTATATGCTTTATCTTCCTGATGTGCAGCGCGGGACACCGCAATGGGCAGGAGGGAATCGTGCCCGGCGTGCTGACCGGAATACATCTGGATGTGCTGACCCTGTTCTTCGGAGGAATGGCATCAGGAATCTGTGCGATAGCGGTTGAGATTGTATCCGGCATGGATAACTGGGGACAGATTATCCTCCTGCCGGCATTCGGAAGTATGCTGGCAGTCTGGGCGACCCTCTACTGTATGGAGTTTGCCCTGCGTTTAAAGATGGGGAAATGCTGGAGGCACAGCCTTATTTATGTGACGTTCAGGGGAATCGGAAGGATGCTGCGTTTTCTGGGCCGGGAGACAGGGAATCTGATCCGGGGAATCCCCATGATGCTGACGGTTCTGACAGTATATTTCGGAATCCTCATCCTGGAATTTATGGGAATCGTTTTTGTGCAATCCGGAGCCGGTCCTCTGTTCTGGTTTTTGGAGAAGCTGGTGCTTCTGGTTGCGGTGATGTATATCGCTCAGATCTGCAACAAACTTTTGACAGCCGGCAGAGCGCTGGCAGAGGGAGAGGAAGGCTATGCGGTGGACACCGTAAGAATGTTCGGAAGATTTAAGGAACATGGAGAAAATCTGAACAGCTTAAGCCGGGGAATTTCCAGAGCGGTGGCGGAGCGCATGAAGAGCGAGCATCTGAAGACGGAACTGATCTCCAATGTGTCCCACGATCTGAAAACGCCCTTAACCTCCATCATCAATTACGCGGACCTGATCTGTGAGGAAGCGGGAAAGGGTGAGGAAG
Source organism: uncultured Acetatifactor sp. (assembly GCA_910589035.1). Classification (GTDB taxonomy): domain Bacteria; phylum Bacillota; class Clostridia; order Lachnospirales; family Lachnospiraceae; genus Acetatifactor. Next base: position 24,011 of record CAJUSI010000079.1, read on the forward strand.
CGAATATTCCCAGGCTGAAAGAATTCGCCGAGGTACTGCTGCGCCAGTCCGGGCGTCTGAAAAAGCTTCTGGAGGATCTGATGGAAGCCTCCAAGGCCACTACGGGCAATCTGGAGGTGAATCTGGAGAGCTGCGAGGCAGGGGTGCTCCTCTCCCAGGCCGTGGGGGAATATCAGCAGAGAATGGAGGAAAAGGGGCTGGAGCTGGTCACTCGCAGATCCCGGGAGGAGGTGTGGATCCTGGCGGACGGCAGACATCTGTGGAGAGTGTTTGACAATCTGCTGAACAATATCTGCAAATATGCCCAGGAGAATTCCAGAGTGTACCTGAGCATCGAGACGGATGAGGAAAAGGCGAAAATTATTTTCCGCAATATGTCAAAATATGCGCTGGATATCTCCCCGGAGGAGCTTCAGGAGAGATTTGTAAGAGGCGACAAATCCCGTCATATGGAGGGGAACGGACTGTGATTGTCCATTGCCGGGAGCCTGGTAGAGCTGCAGAACGGGGAAATGGACATTGTCATTGACGGGGATCTGTTCAAGGTGGCACTGAGTTTTCCGCTTCAGAGCCGGGAAAGCCAGCCCTGAAGCGGCTGACTTTCCCGGCAGCTGTCCCCAGAAGGGCTGCTTTTGGGCAGCTCCGCATTCACATCAGCCTGGCAGAATGCATATACTTCTCCTCGCAGTATTTGCAGCGGTAGATTTCCTTCCGGGGATCCGCCAGGTAGAAGATGTGGGGCAGCTCCTGCTCGATGGAGGTGATACATCTTGGATTGTGGCAGTGAATGACATTTTTGATTCGGGCCGGCAGCGCCAGTTCTTTCTTCTCCACAATTTTCCCGTTCTTGATCACATTGACTGTGATATTGTGGTCAATGAAGGCCAATATATCCAGATCCAGCATATTGATATCGCATTCCACCTTCAGAATGTCTTTTTTCTCCATTTTGGCGCTTCTGGCATTTTTGATGATTGCCACGGTGCAGTCCAGCTTGTCCAGCTGCAGATGATCATAAATGTCCAGACTGCGCCCTGCCTTGATATGATCCAGCACAAAGCCTTCCTCTATTTTTCCTACATTTAACATAGGGCATCCTTCCTTTCTGCGGTTTTCAGAAGCGTCAGTATCAACGCCATTCTCACATAGACACCATACTTTGCCTGCTTAAAATACACGGCTCTCGGGTCGCTGTCCACCTCCACGGATATCTCATTGACTCTGGGAAGGGGATGGAGGATCAGCATATCCTCTTTCGCCAGAGTCATTTTATCCGTATTCAGAATATAGAAATCCTTTAACCGGACATAATCCTCTTCGTTGAAAAAGCGTTCCTTCTGTACCCTTGTCATGTAAAGCAGATCCAGGTTCGGCATAACATTTTCCAGGCGGATCACTTCCTCAAAGGCGATACCTTTTTCCTTCAGCATTTCGGTGATATAATCGGGCACTCTCAGTTCCTCGGGGGAGATGAAGATAAAGCGGATATTGTCGTAGCGGACCAGCGCTTTGATCAGGGAATGCACCGTGCGGCCGAATTTCAAATCTCCGCACAGGCCGATGGTAAAGTTTTCCAGCCGCCCTTTCAGACTGCGGATGGTAAGCAGATCGGTCAGAGTCTGGGTGGGATGCTGGTGTCCACCGTCCCCTGCGTTGATGACGGGAATATCGGATTTCTCTGCCGCCACCATGGGCGCGCCTTCCTTGGGATGGCGCATGGCGCAGATGTCCGCGTAACAGGAGATAATGCGGATGGTGTCGGACACGCTCTCTCCCTTGGAGGCGGAGGAGGAGGCCGCGTCGGCGAAGCCGATTACGCTGCCGCCCAGCCGGGTCATTGCCGATTCAAAGCTCAGCCGGGTGCGGGTGCTGGGTTCATAAAAGCAGGTAGCCAGGATTTTCCCCTCACAGGCGTGGGCGTATTCCGCCGGATTTCTCTCGATATCGTTTGCCAGATCAAATAGCCGATCCAGCTCCTGGGGGGTAAAATCTAGGGGACTCATCAAATGTCTCATCATTTTCCTCATTTCTGCGCCGCCGGAAGTATTCTGCTATGGACCGGGTCTGCCGGAGGCGGCGCGTGTATGCGGGGCAGACCCTTTATGCTGGAAAGCATGTCGCGGACCCTCTGGCCCTGCACCGGAGACTTCCGGTGTCAATCGGGCAGGGTGTGCCACTCTCCACTGCCCGGTCCGCATGCCGGATGCGGCAGATTTCCGGAGGCGGGCCCGCGCATGAAAAGAGCCGAAGAAAAAACTCTTCGACTCCTCATGTTTAAGATTGATAGGATAATAATTCTTCTACCGACTTGCGTCTGGGGGCGGCGGGGGCTTCATCGGGATATCCAATGGGAATTAAAGCCACCAGCTCTCTCTCTTCAGGGAGCTCCAGCAGCCGGGAGGCTTCCGCCTCATCAAACAGTCCCATAATCACGGTGCCAAGGCCCTGTTCATAAGCGGCCAGGCAGAATGCTTCTCCTGCGGCGCCCGCATCATACATCTGCCATCTGTCTCCCTTGGGAGTGGAGAAAGCTCCGTCCCTTTCATAACCGCTCCGTCCCTTGATCATGGTAACCGCAATCACCATGGGGGCATTTTCCATAATCTTTCCGTTGCCGGGATAAAGCGAGGTGCATTTCGCCAGGGCAGCCTTCTTTTCGCCTTCTACGGCGATATAGCGGACAATCTGAGTGTGCTTCCAGCTGGGAGCATAGGAAGCGGTCTCCACGATCTGCGCCAGCAATTCATGGGAAACGGGCTGCTGCGTGAATTTACGGATACTTCTGCGGCCTCTGATACATTCGTTTGCGGTCATATGGGGATCCTCCTGTTTTTTAATAGGCATCTGCGTATCCACAGGGTACGGAAGCTGCCTGCCTAATTTTTATCATATCACTTTGGAGGTGGAGTTTCAATTATTTTTTACGGATCCGGCTGCTTTTTTATCAAAGGCTTTTTTATACCGTTTTTCTCAGGTACTTTACCAGCCTCAGCAGATCTTTTTTTCAGTCTTTCCAGGCACTTTTGCGGTCATCTCGGGTGCTTTTGCGGGCACTCCCAGGCTATTTTATCGCCATTTTCCGACAGAAGGCGCCGGGAAGCGGAAGGCTCTCACGGGTTGACTTTTCCCGGATAAGGTGATATAAAAAACACAAAACAGAAGCTTCAGGGAAAAGGTGAGGTGAATATATGAAGTATGAACAGTCTTATACGGTTTCGGCATCCGTCCGCACATCCAGAATCCTTTACACGCCTTCTTCCTTTGCACGCCTGTCTCTGCTCCATCTGCAGGAGGCTGGCTCCTCAACGGCTATCCGCCCTCATACCAGCAGGCGCGAGAAGCTCCCCTCCTATCTCTGCTTTGTGGTAGTGGACGGTTCCGGCAGGCTGGTTTACGAAGAGAAGGAGTATGAACTGAGCGTGGGAGATGTGGTATTTATCGATTGCAGAAAGGCATACAGCCATTCCACTGACTGTAATCTGTGGTCTTTCCAATGGTGCCATTTTTACGGCGCTTCCATGCCTGCCGTCTATGAGAAGTATAGAGAGAGGGGAGGAAAGCCTGTATTCCATTCGGAAGACATGGAGCGGTATACGGATATTCTCACAGAGCTTTATGCCCTGGCCTCTTCTTCGGACTATATCCGGGATATGCGTATCAACGAGAAGCTGAGTGTGCTCTTAACGCTTCTTATGGAACAGTCCTGGCATCCGGAGGGCGGCCCGCTCTCTAAAAAGAGAATGGAACTGACGGATATAAAGAATTATCTGGACGAGCATTATACGGAGAGAATTTCGCTGGAGGATCTGGCACAGAAATTTTTCATAAACAAATATTATCTCACCCGGATATTCAAAGAAGCATACGGCATCACAATCAACAGCTATGTGCTTTCCAGGCGGATTACCGCAGCCAAGCGGCAGCTTCGGTTTTCCGAAATGACAATTGATGAGATTGCGGCGGCTGTGGGAATGTGCGATGCCAGTTACTTCAGCAGAGCCTTCCGCAAGGTAGAAGGGGTAAGCCCCACGGAATATCGGAAGCAGTGGTAAGATACCTTAGATAAGTCAATATTGTGCTGATATTTCTGCAAATATGCACTTCTGAAAGGAGACCGTAATGTTTAAACTATAGGAAACGGCTTTATAATCGTTACTTTGACATGCTGACAGAAATCAACAAAAGCGAGGATTGTGATATGAAAAAAGCACTGATCACCGGTATCACCGGGCAGGATGGCTCCTATCTGGCCGAGCTCCTGCTGGAAAAGGAATACCAGGTGCACGGCATTGTCCGCCGGGCCTCCGTTTCCAATACGGCGCGCATCGATCACATTAAGGACAGAATCACCCTGCACGACGGCGACCTGTCGGACTCTTCCGGCCTGATACGCATTATCGGCCGAATCAGGCCGGATGAAATATATAATCTGGCAGCCCAATCCCATGTGCAGGTTTCCTTTGATGTTCCGGAATACTCCGGAGATGTGGATGCTCTGGGGGTTCTGCGCATTCTGGAGGCGGTCCGCATCTGCGGATTGACTGAGAGTACAAAGGTCTATCAGGCCTCTACATCGGAGCTGTACGGCAAGGTGGAGGAGAGCCCCCAGCGGGAGACCACCCCGTTCCATCCCTACAGCCCTTATGCCATTGCAAAGCAGTACGGCTTCTGGATGGTGAAGGAGTATCGGGAGGCATACGGGATGTTTGCCGTCAACGGTATTTTATTTAACCATGAGTCCGAGCGCCGGGGCGAGAATTTTGTGACCAGAAAGATTACCCTGGCAGCCGGACGTATCGCAGAGGGACTGCAGGACCACCTGGAGCTGGGCAACCTGGATTCGCTGCGGGACTGGGGGTATGCGAAGGACTATGTGGAGTGTATGTGGCTGATTATGCAGCAGGAGAAGCCGGAGGACTTTGTCATTGCCACAGGCGTGCAGCACTCGGTTCGGGATTTTACGGAGAAGGCTTTTGCCGCCAACGGGATCAGGATTCGCTGGGAGGGCGCCGGCCTGAATGAAAAGGGCTATGATATCCTTACCGGTAAGATGCTGGTCTGCGTAAATCCGGCGTGGTTCCGTCCCACCGATGTGGACAATTTATGGGGGGATCCCGCCAAAGCCAGGACTGTGCTGGGCTGGAATCCCCAGAAGACCTCCTATGAGCAGCTTGTGGAGATCATGGCAGGGCATGACCGTGAATTGGCAAGGCATGAAAAACTATGGGCAGACATTGGCCGTTAAGCAAACATTGGCCGTTAAGCAAACATTGGCCGTTGAGCAGACATTGGCCGTTGAGCAAACATTGGCCGTTGAGCAGACATTGCCCATTGGGCAAACATTGCCCGCTGGGCAATGGGGCAAGCCGGCAGAGGTGATTTTGTCAGTGAAGCTGGCTTTGTGCCGTGCTTGCGGGGGATTTGATTGTAAGGAATAAACTTCCCCGCAGCAGAGCTGCGGGGTATCAGACCCGTGATGGAATGAATATGTCCGCAAGTCCGGTTCGGCGGACAGGACAGGAAGAAGGAAGAAGAAATCACCATGATGGATAAAAATGCGAAGATTTATGTGGCGGGACATTGCGGAATGGTAGGATCCGCTATTGTCCGGGAGCTGCGGCGTCAGGGCTATCATAATATTATTACCAGGACCCACGGGGAGCTTGACCTGTGCCGCCAGGAGAAGGTGGAGGAATTTTTTGCGGAGGAAAAGCCGGAGTATGTATTTCTCGCCGCGGCAAAGGTGGGCGGGATTGCCGCCAATGAAGAGGCTCTGGCCGATTTCATGTGGTGCAATATGACGCTGGAAATGAATGTCATTCACTCCGCATGGCAAAACGGCTGCAGGAAGCTGGAGTTCCTCGGCTCCTCCTGCATCTACCCGCGCATGGCGCCCCAGCCCATGAAGGAAGGCTGCCTGCTGACAGGCGAACTGGAGAAGACCAATGAGGCTTATGCGCTTGCCAAGATTTCCGGGCTGAAGTACTGCGAATTTCTGAACCGGCAGTACGGCACCGATTATATCAGCGTGATGCCCACGAATCTCTATGGGCCGAACGACAATTATCATCCGACACACAGCCATGTGCTGCCGGCGCTGATCCGCCGTTTCCACGAAGCAAGGATAAACGGGCTGCCCTGCGTAACCTGCTGGGGCGACGGTTCTCCGCTGCGTGAATTCCTGTATGTGGACGATCTGGCTGATTTATGTGTGTACCTGATGAACCATTATTCCGGCAATGAGACGGTCAACGCGGGTACCGGCAAGGAGGTGACCATAAGAGAGCTGACAGAGCTGGTGGCGGAAGTGACCGGTTATGAGGGGGAAATCAGATGGGATACCTCGAAGCCGAACGGCACGCCGCGCAAGCTGCTGGACGTCTCGAAGGCCACAGCCCTGGGCTGGGTCTGCAAGACGGAACTGAGGGATGGGATCCGCCTTGCCTATGAGGATTTTCTGAACAATCCCATGCGGGCTGAACGGTAGGACGAAAATAGACAATCGTTTTTCAGAACTGCAAATTTGATGACCGGTCAGTCTGCGGCGGGGCGGCCGTGGAAGACCATGGCTTTTCGGAATGATACGAGGTATATATATGAATATTATTTTACTGTCCGGAGGATCAGGCAAGCGTCTGTGGCCCCTTTCCAATGACATTCGCTCGAAACAGTTCATCAAGATATTCAAGCGGGAGGATGGGAGCTACGAGTCTATGATCCAGCGGGTCTATCGCCAGATAAAGCAGCTGGACGAAGAGGGAACAGTGCTGATCGCCACGAGCAAGCCCCAGGTATCCACCATACACAATCAGCTTGGAGAGGACATCAGCATCTCGGTAGAACCCTGCCGGCGTGATACCTTTCCGGCCATTGTGCTGGCGAATGCTTTTCTTGCCGACATGATGCATATTGATCCGGAGGAGCCCGTAGTCATCTGCCCGGTGGACCCGTATGTGGAGGAGGACTACTTTCAGGCCCTGAAGGGACTGGCGGAACAGGCGGATAAAGGGGAAGCGAATCTGGTTCTCATGGGAATCGAGCCCACCTATCCCAGCGAGAAGTATGGCTATATTATCCCGGAGAGCCCGGAGCAGACGGCAATGGTCAGGACTTTCCGGGAAAAACCCGACGCGGATACGGCAAAGGAGTACATCGCCCGGGGGGCCCTCTGGAATGGAGGGGTCTTTGCCTGTAAGCTGAAATACATTCTGGACAAAGCACGCGAAATGATCGGATTTCAGAATTATAACGACCTGCTGGCCCGATATGACACCCTGCCGGGGATTTCTTTTGATTATGCCGTGGCGGAAAAGGAAGAGAGAATCCAGGTACGGCGGTTCGCGGGGAAGTGGAAGGATCTGGGCACATGGAATACCCTGACGGAGGCTATGGAGGAGCCGGTTGTGGGCAAGGGGATTCTGAATGCTGCCTGCAGAGGGGTGAATATTGTCAACGAGACGGACATTCCCGTGCTGGCCATGGGCCTGCGGGATGTGGTGATTTCCGCATCTGCAGAAGGCATCCTGGTATCCGACAAGGAGCAGAGCAGCTATATCAAGCCTTTCGTGGATACGTTCGAGCAGCAGGTCATGTTTGCCGAGAAAAGCTGGGGCAGCTTCAGGCTGATGGATATGGAGACGGAAGCACTGACGATCAAGGTCACACTGAACCCGGGGCATAGTATGAACTATCACAGCCACAGGAACCGCGACGAGGTGTGGGTTGTGATCTGGGGGGAAGGCAGGACCGTTGTGGACGGGGCAAGCCGAAGGGTCAGGGCAGGCGACGTGATTCTCATGCCCGCGGGCTGCCGGCATACCGTGATAGCGGAGACGGAACTGAAAATGATAGAAGTGCAGATCGGGGAAAATATAGAGGTGCAGGACAAGCAGAAGTTTGTCCTGGATGAAAGGGAGCAGCATCTGTCTCAATAGGGCAGATGCTTTTATCTTCCAAACGATACAGCCTCAAATATTGCCGGGTATTGCTTTCGAAAATATAGAATGAATTAATTTGCATAATCCGTCCCTTTCGATTATAATAGAGCAAAGCGGACACAAAAAGAAGAAGGAAAGGATGCGGGTGAAAGATGGAATTTAAAGAGAGAAAGAGATGGCTGTTCCTGGGACTTCCCTTTACCTTTACAAAGTATATGGTAAAGGAGGATATGATCACCATCGATGAGGGACTGATCAGGACCGTGGAGAACGACTGTTATATGTATAAGGTGCAGGATGTGACACACAGGGCAAGCCTGGCGGAGAAGATGTTCGGACTTGGAACCGTGATCTGCTATACGGGCGATACCACCCATCCGCAGCTGATTCTGCAGCACATCAGGAATTCCAGGGAAGTGAAGGATTTCATCTTAAAGCAGTCTGAGGAAGCCAGGCTGAGGAGACGCACGGTGAATATGCTGAATATCGGCTCCGATGCTCCGGAGGATTCGGACGGTGATGATATGTGACCCATAGGGAGACAGGGATTAAGGGGTGCCGGTTTTTCCTGATGCGGGACCGGGTTATTTGCATTCCTGCTTTTCCTGCTCTTCCCGGCCGGTGCGGGAGATAAGCTGCTCGAACAACAGTCCTGCGCAGAACCAACAGGGGGCAAAGTCCAGCCGGATGACACGGCTGATATTCCAGCGGCTGTGCCCATAGTCCCAGGGGCAGAGTCTGTGCTTTGCAAGCAGGCTTCCGGTCAGGTATTCCATGGTAAAGATCAGGCCCATGTAGGTAAAGCCCCTTGTCCAGGCAGACCTTTTCGTAAGCAGGCGGCTCAGGGGGGAAAGGATGGCGGCGCTGCCGTAAATGGGAAACATCCACAGGGAGGTGCTTCCTTTTAAGGTCATATCGCGGCGGCGCAGGGATGTCAGGGAAGTGAAGAGAATCTCAAGGCACCAGCCCGTGAGGCCGCACTTGAAGAAGTTTTTCGGGAAATTTACGATACTTTGTTTCATGTGAACTCCTTTTTTCCTTATGGAAAGTCCGCCGTCAGGCGGAGATGGAATCGGTAAGGCATGCGCATGCCATTTCAGTATGCCCTTACAGCGGGAAAATATTATGGATTTTATGGGGGAAAGAAATGAATTTTACAGAGGCGGCAGAATATCTGGAGCAGGCGAAAAAACATGGCATTGTGCCGGGGTTGGACAGCATCCGGAGACTGCTGGAGAAACTGGGGGATCCCCAGAAGGACTTGAAATTTGTGCATATTGCGGGAACCAACGGAAAGGGTTCTGTATCGGCCTATGTGGCCTGCGCGCTCAGATGCGGCGGCTATCGGGCAGGAAGGTTTCTTTCCCCCCATCTTAATGACGACAGGGATATGATACAGGTGAACGGCACATCCATCTCCGGAAAGGCCTTTGGCCAATGTATGGACCAGGTGAAGGAAGCCTGTGAGAAAATAGAGGAGGAGGGAGCGCCCCCGCCGACGGTGTTTGAAATCCAGACGGCGCTGGGATTTCTGTATTTTCGCGAGAAAAAGTGTGATATTGTAATCCTGGAGGCGGGAATGGGCGGCCTGGAGGACGCAACCAATGTGGTGGAGAATACTCTGGCGGCGGTCATCACCCGTATCAGCAGGGACCATATGAAATTTCTCGGAGACACCCTTCCGAAGATTGCGGCTCAGAAGGCGGGAATCATAAAGAAAGGCTGCCATGTGGTGGTCATGGAGCAGGAACCGGAGGACGCAGGACAGGAATCGAAGGGAACAGGTACAGGCCGGGAACCAGGGGGCACAGACTGGGAACCGGAGGACGCAGGACAGGAATCGAAGGGAACAGGCACAGGCCGGGAACTGGAGGACGCAGACCGGGAACCGGAGGACACAGGACAGGACTCGAAGGGAACAGGTACAGGCCGGGAACCGGAGGATGCAGGCCGGGAGACCGGGGACAAAGGACAGGCAGCCGAAGTGATGGGGGTGATTTCCCGCAGGGCAGAGGAACTGGGCTGTCCGCTGACTGTGGTGCATTGCAGGGAGGCCCGGCATGTGCGCTACGGTCTGGAAAAGCAGAGCTTTGACTATAAGGGCTATAAAAGGCTGGAAATCGGTCTTGCCGGGAAGTATCAGATTGACAATGCCCTGCTTGCCCTGGAGGTACTGGATGCGCTTGCAGGGAAAGGCTTTCCCCTGGCGGAGGAGAGGCTGCGCAGGGGAATGGCGGAGACGAAATGGCCGGGACGCTTTACCATTCTTGGGAAAAAGCCCTGGTTTATCGCTGACGGAGCACACAATGAGGACGGGGCAAGGCGGCTTGCCCAGTCCCTGGAGCAGTATTTTCCGGGGAAAAGAATCCTTTACATTATGGGGGTATTGCAGGATAAGGAATATGAGAAGATGATAGCCCTGACCCACTCTCTGGCGGATCAGATCATCACGGTGACGCCGCCGGAGAACCCCAGGGCGCTTCCGGCGTATCTTCTGGCCCGGGAGCTTGCCGGAGTGCGCGGAAAGGTAACGGCGGCGGACAGCCTGGAGGAGGCCGTGGAGATGGCTTATCTGCTGGCGGGGAAGGAAGATGTGATAGTGGCCTTCGGTTCCCTGTCCTTTATGGGGAGGATTCTGAAAATCGCGGAGCATAGGAGAAGAAAGTAAAACCGGAATCACAGGGGAGCTGTGAAACAGGAAGCCTGAAATAATAAAATTTCGAAGGAAGGCCCCACGGCTGACTGAAAGCATGGAAAGGAAGTTGGCATAAAATGATAGACCAGGAGAAGATCAAATGCGCGGTAAAGCTGCTTTTGGAGGGAATCGGCGAGGATCCTGCCAGGGAGGGCCTGGCGGAAACCCCGGACAGGGTGGCCAGGATGTACGCGGAAATCTTTGCCGGGATGGAAGAGGATGTCTCCCTGCCGCTGTCAAAGGTGTTCAGTGGGGACGGAGACGGAATGGTGCTGGAGAAGGACATTACCTTTTACTCCGTATGCGAGCATCATATGATGCCGTTTTACGGGAAGGCGCATATCGCCTATATTCCCGACGGAAAGGTCGTGGGACTGAGCAAGCTGGCGAGAACCGTGGAAATCTATGCGAAGAGGCTGCAGCTCCAGGAACGGCTGACAGGGCAGATTGCGGATGCCGTTATGCGGTATCTCTCCCCCCGGGGAGTGATGGTTCTGCTGGAGGCGGAGCATATGTGCATGACCATGCGGGGCGTGAAGAAGACGGGGAGCAAGACCCTCAGCATTGCGGCAAGAGGAGTGTTTGAGGGGGACAGTGCGCTGCAGGAGCAGTTTTTTCAGATGCTGAAGGTGTGAGGGACGGGAATCTGTAGAGCGGAGACCTTTCATGCCCGGAAAATGAGGCGCAGAGATCCCGAAAGGCTGTCAGGCGTTTAAGAGCGGACTCTTGCGCAAAGCGGCATGATTTGGTTCCGGCCTGTCCGGGTCAGGAAGAAGAGGAGGGGCTCAGAGGCATATCCCCGGCAACAGGAGAGATGACTGTGAGCAGCAAAAAGATGAAAATAGGAAAGAAAGAATTTCAGACTCAGGGACATACCTATGTCATGGGCATATTGAACGTGACGCCGGATTCCTTTTCCGACGGAGGCAGGTGGAACAACAGGGACGCGGCGCTGGGCCATGCGGAGGAAATGCTGAAGGAGGGGGCCGATATCATAGACATCGGCGGAGAGTCCACGCGTCCGGGATATACAAGGCTGACCGAGGAGGAGGAAACGGCGCGGGTGGTGCCCATAGTGGAGGCCGTAAAAGCCGCCTTTGACGTGCCTGTGTCCCTGGATACCTGTAAGGCAGGGGTGGCAAGAGCGGGGATTGCCGCCGGGGCGGATTTGATCAACGATATATGGGGACTGAAATTTGAAGGCGATATGGCGGAAGTGATTGCGCAAAGCGGCCTGCCCTGCTGTCTCATGCATAACAGGGCGGACCGGGAGTATCAAAGCTTTGTGCGGGATGTGACGGCGGATCTGAGAGAATCCCTTCTCCTGGCGGAGCAGGCCGGTATTTCCCCTGAGAAAATCATACTGGATCCGGGTGTGGGATTTGCCAAAAGCTATGAACAGAACCTGGAAATCATCCGCTGTCTGGGAGAGCTTAAGAGACTGGGGCATCCCCTGCTGCTAGGCTGCAGCCGCAAATCCGTCATAGGCCTGACCCTGGACCTTCCGGTGGAGGAGAGGCTGGAGGGAACTCTGGTAACTACGGTGACGGCGGTCATCCAGGGCTGCATGTTCGTGCGGGTGCATGATGTCAGAGAAAATGTAAGGGCAATCAGGATGGCGGAGGCCATCGGCTTCCGGGCAGGCATCGGGCAGGCAGGAATGTAAGCGGAACAGGAGGGGGAAAATGTATTCCGAATATGCAAAGGATGAAATTCATATTGACAAACTGGAGGTATTTGCCCATCATGGGGTCTATCCAAGGGAGACCAGGGAGGGACAGACCTTTTACGTGAATGCCGTGCTCTATACGGATATGGGAAAAGCGGGAGAGAGCGATGAACTGGAGGATACGGTGGATTACGGTTCCGTATGCCATTTTATCACCGACTGGATGCAGGCGAATACCTGTAAGCTGATAGAGGCCGTGGCGGGGAGAATGGCCCGGGATATCCTGTGTAACTACAGGCGGCTCTTTGGCGTGAAGCTGGAGATTATCAAGCCCTTTGCTCCGGTAAAGCTTCCCTTTGAAGGGATCTCCGTGAGGGTATCCAGAAGCTGGCACAGGGCGTATATTGCGCTGGGTTCCAATATGGGGGACCGGGAGGGGTATCTGTCCGGCGCATTGGAGGCTATGAAGGCGCATCCCCTTATGGAGGTGAAGAAGGTCTCCGACCGGATTATCACAAAGCCTTACGGGGGCGTGGAGCAGGAGGATTTCCTGAACGGCGCGGCTGAGATCGAGACGATTCTGGAGCCGGAGGAACTTCTGGAGGAGCTGCATAAAATCGAGAATGCCGCCGGCAGGGAGAGAATCCTGCGCTGGGGCCCCAGGACACTGGATCTGGATATTCTGTTTTACGATAAAATAAAGATGGAAAATGAGAAGCTTGTAATTCCCCATCCCGATCTGGAGAACCGCAGGTTTGTGCTGGAACCTATGGCGTCCATAGCGCCTTACCTGCGCCATCCCGTTACGGGAAAAAGCATGAAGCAGCTTCTGGGAGAACTGGGAGAGCAATATTAAGTGCCTGACCCGGACAAGCCGGAACCAATATTTCGCCAAAATGCGCAGGACTTCGATGTTAAGTGCCTAAGAGAAATGCGGGGACAGATACTTCCCCAGAAGCCCTGCGCAGAAGCCGGTAAAGATTCCGGTCAGGATTCCGCCGGGGATGAGGACGGGAAGGTAGGCGAAGACGCCGGGAGCGGAAGTGACCGCGAAGGCCATGAGGAGCTGTCCGATATTGTGGGCAAGCCCGCCCGTGGCGCCGGTGAGAAAGAGGAATTTCTTCTGCAGGAGCTTCATGGTAAGGGCCATAACCAGGAGGCTGAAAAGGCCGCCTGCCAGGCTGTAGAGCAGGGACAGGGCCTGTCCGAATAAAAGAGCGGACAGGAGAATCCTGGCAAGCAGAACCAGCAGGGCGTCCCGGACGGAGAAATGCCGCAGCAGGACCAGGGTTATGATATTTGCCAGCCCCAGCTTGAGCCCGGGAATGGGCGCCAGGGGAGGAAGGGCGCTTTCTGCCGCATAGATTGCCAGGGACAGGGTGGTAAAGAGGGCCAGGAAGGTTAATTTTTTTGTACGCATAGAACTCCTTTCTCTTTATTTATACTGCTTGACGATTTCGCTTGCCGTGAAACCAGACTGCATAACGCTGACTGGTTCCATCATATGATTACATTAGGCAGCATTCAGCGTTATGCAGTATAGCTGCCCGGAAGCCCGCATTCGGATTTTCCGTTTTTTGGAGAATGCGATGTGAAGAATCGGAATGCCATCAATAAGTGACGGCATCCGGGATACCGGCGGATTCCCCGGCATCGGCGGGCCGCAGCCGGATCACAAGCCTGTTGGGCAGGCAGACAATGGGAAGCCCGGAGTCCTGGAGGAAGCCCTGCCGGACGCAGAGCTTATCGGGACAGCTGGCGGAGCGAATCCGGATGCCGTCCGCGCTGATTTCGATTTCGTTAAAGCCGCCGTTTTCGGTTTCCAGGCGAAGGCTTTGGCCCTCCTGTGCCCCGCTCATGGGTATGCTGTAGTGCAGCGTTCCGTTCTGGAAGATCTCCGCGATGTATTCCCCGCCTTCTTTTGGAGGAAGAGCCAGATACAGAAGGCTGGACAGGCATAACAGGATCAGGAAAGCGCCGATGATAAGAGCTGTTTTGTTGTAGTTGTAATCTGTTTTCAAGGTTGAACCCTTTCCGCTGATTTCCGCAGGCAAACATTGTCCTTTGAGTAATGAGTCAAGTCAGCGAAGCTGACTTTGTGACAGTGCCTGCAAAACCTGTCTCCGATTGGATTGAGCGGGTACAAAGCCAGTTTCTATAGTAAGCGACTTTAAAATAATTGCTTTGGCACACTGCGCTGATTACAGCTGAACGTGAATTTTATCCTTAAGGGTAAGGAGGCAGGCGTGCCCGCAACGCTGTATTTGATCAGAAGCCTGCTGTAAGTATTATAACAAAAGGAAAACGGAAAATGAAGATATTTTTTCAAAGGACGGTACCCATGGCGGCATTGATTATGGCTTTCATTCTGTGCGGCGGCTGCGGTGCTGCCGAAAGCATGCCGAGGGAGGAAGCATACGGGGATCAGAGCGGGGAAGAAATGCGGAGAAATACGGGCCAGTATGCGGAGGGCGCCTGGAGAAGCACGGATGTGGCAATGGGCACCGTGATACAGCAGACTCTTTATGCCCCGAGGGAAGAGGCTTCGGCAGTATCGGCTGAGTGTATGGAACTTCTGGAGAAGCTGGAGGGGGAGGAATTGTCCTGGAGACTGGACGGCTCAGAGGTTTACCGGATCAATGCTTCTGCCCATGAGGAGGGAGGATGTGCTTTGCCGGAGGACATGGCGCTTTTGCTGGAACAATGCATGGAAATCAGCGAAAGCTCAGAGGGCGCTTTCGACATAACGCTTGGTTCCCTGACGGGACTCTGGAATATAGACAGATGGGCCTCTGAGGGTGTACAGGAGGTATCCCTTCCCTCTGGGGAGGAGGTGAAGGAGGCGCTTTCCCTTTGCGGAAGCGAGAAGCTGAAGCTGGAGTCCGGCCCCGGGGCGCGCCTTTTTATGCCGGAGGGGATGCGCCTGGATCTGGGAGCAGTGGGAAAGGGAGTGGCTCTGTCAAGGCTCCGTACCCTGCTGGAGGAGCGGCCGGAAGTATCGGGGGCGGTGATATCCCTGGGGGGAAGCATCTTAACCTATGGCGTCAAGCCGGATGGCAGCCCCTGGAGGGTGGCGATTACCAATCCCTTTGACACGGCGGAGAATGTGGGCATATTGTCCCTGGAGGGGCAATGGTGTGTGTCTACCTCCGGAGATTATGAGCGCTATGTGGAAGCGGACGGTGTGCGGTATCACCACATCTTGGATCCGGCTACAGGATATCCTGCCGATACCCGGGTGAGGGGCGTTTCCATTCTGTCAAAGGACGGCCTGCTCAGCGACGCACTTTCCACGGCCTGCTTTATCCTGGGGCCGGAGAAGGGGATGGAGCTGGCCGGCCGCTATGGGGCGGAGGCGCTCTTTGTGATGGAGGACGGGGAGCTCATCCTGTCGGAGGGAATGAAGAGGTATTTTACAAAGAATGATTCTTACAGGAAATGAGAGTATATTATTAATAGGCTCTCGGAATCTTCCGGCAGAAAACGACGGTTTTCGACCCGGGGTTTCCGTAAAAGGCAAGGAGATTTATCAAAATGATGTCCTGGAAGACGCATAAAATATGACCTGGAGATTCCGAGAGCCTATTATAACGAAAAGGAGATACCGGAAGCAGAGATGAAAGGAATTAAGGATGAAATAAAAGAGATAAAAAAGGAAGAGGCGAAAGGACTTAAAAGAGAAGAAATAGAAGAGGAAAATATGGAAAAGAAGGATGTAGAAAAGTTGGATATGAAAAAGAAGGATACAGGAAAGGAACAAAGAAAAAGGATGACCTCCAGACAGGCGGTGGCTATAATCGGTGTGGCGCTCCTGTTTCTCCTGTACATCGTCACGCTGATCATGGCCTTTGCGGACAGTTCGGCTTCGGGGCAGTGGTTTCGCCTCTGTCTGTTCGGCACTCTGGCCGTCTCCGTCGTGATCTGGCTCTACAGCTGGATGTACGGCAGAATGACTGGGAAAAAGGCCATAGGGGATCCGGAAATACCGGATACGGAAGGGCTTTCCGGGGAGAAAACCGAATCCGGATCCGTGCAGAGAACCGGATCTCCATCCGGCCAGGCATCCGGGGAGGATTAACAGACCCCCAGCTTTCTTAATTCTTCTTCGGCCTGTTCCTTTGTCCGGAAGCAGATTCCGTGGATTCCCAGGGCACGGGCCGCATCCACATTGGCCAGGGTGTCGTCCAGGAATACGCTCTCCTCAGGCTTCATGGAATACCGGGACAGCAGAAGGCGGTAAATTTCCGCGTCCGGCTTGATAAGCCGTTCCCGGAAGGAGAGGATTCCGCCGTCCATGAAGGGAAGGAAATCAAGGGCATCCAAGCAGTCTTCATAAGCCTTTTCGGAGAAATTGGAGAGGTAGTATACCCTGTATCCCCCGGCCTTCAGCTCCTGAAGCCAGGGAATGGCGTACTCCCTCTTCGTCACCATGCCGGTTACATTGTCGAAGGCCATGTGCAGCTGTGCTTCAATGTCCGGATCCATCCGGACGAATTCCTCCATCAGCTTTTCACGGCTCCATACGCCCCTGTCAATTTCATTCCACAGAGGCGTGAGAATGGAGGCTTTGGCGATGCGATCCGCCATCGCCGCATCAAAGCCTTTGTCACGCAGGAAATCATTCCAGCGGAAATCCGTCAATACATTACCGATATCAAAAATAATATTCCGTATCATTTTTTCCCTTTCTCAGTTAATATAAGTAATCCGATTTGCCGGCTCGATGCGATAGCATCCGGCTGAGCATTGTATATAGTCATTTAGAATTATATATTTAAGTGCAGGTTCCCTGCCAAATCGTACCATATACTCACGAGCGATAAAATCTGCCATCGACTCAGGATACTTTCCGCTCGTGAGTCGGGTAACAATGGAAGAAGAGCATTACATGGCAGATTTTAGTGGCCGTCAGTATAAATTGCGGAATACATAGTCCTATATTCCCATGATTTCCAGCAGCTTACCGGCGGCTGTGGGCAGGGGGGATCTGCGGCTGGTAACCACGCAGAACTGCCGTCTTGGTATCATTTTGTTGAAACGAAGTTCAAAGAGGAGACCTGATTCCAGGGATTCCTGCGCGAAATCCCTTACCACGCAGCCGATGCCCAGATTCCGCAGGGCAAACTGCACGATCATATCGCTGGTGGACAGCTCGAATTCCGGGGCAATCTCCACGCCGTTTCCGGATAAAAAGCCGTTCATATAGTCCCTTGTGCTGGTGTTGCCCTCCAGAATAATCAGGGGGAGCTTTTCCAGCTCCGAGAGATCCAGCATCTTGTTCTTATAGGAAGTAAAGCGCCTTCCTGCCACGAATACATCCTCGATTTCCCTCACAGGCTCCGCAAGGATATCGCCGCTCGGATCAAAGGGGGTGCTGACTACGCCGAAATCGATCTTTCCTTCTCTCAGGAGCCGAAGGGTCTCAGGAGTGGGGGCGTTGGCCACGATGACCTTGATGCCGGGGTACTGCTCATGAAATTCTTCCAGAAAGGGCAGAAGATAAAAGCGCAGCGTCATATCGCTGGCTCCTATATGAATTTCCCCCAGTTCCAGATTCAGCATCTGCCGTACCTTCTCCACGCCCAGCTCTATCTGTTCATAGCCTTTTTCCACATGGGAATAGAGAAGCTGTCCTTCCGCGGTGAGACGTACCCCCTTGGGAGCACGCTGAAAAAGCGAAATGCCGAGACTTCGCTCCAGTGCCTTGAGGGACTGGCTCACCGCGGGCTGGGAGATGGAGAGCGCATTGGCTGCCCCGGTGACGCTCCCCAGCTTTGCGGTATAGTAAAATACTTTAAAATATTCCAGATTTCCGATCATCTTTATTTCCGATTATATTTTCAGGGCGGATTTTCTGTAAATGATATCATCCCGGCCGGGTCCGTTGCTGACCATGGTGATAGGGTACCCGATCCGGCTTTCGATAAATTCAATGTAATTTCTGCAGTTTTCGGGCAGCTCCTCATAGTTTCTGATTCCCCGGATTTCACATTTCCATCCTGGCATGGTCTTCAGCACGGGCTTTGCCTTTTCCAGCCTGCCTGTTACCGGGAAATCGGTGGTTATCTCCCCGTCGATCTCGTAGCCGGTGCATATGGGGATTTCATCCAGATACCCCAGTACATCCAGCACGGTGAAGGCCACATCCGTGGTTCCCTGCAGGCGGCAGCCGTATTTGGAGGCCACGCAGTCGAACCATCCCACACGCCGGGGACGTCCTGTGGTGGCGCCGTATTCTCCGCCGTCTCCTCCCCGGCGGCGCAGCTCCTCCGCTTCCTCTCCGAAGAGCTCGGAGACGAACGCGCCCGCGCCCACTGCGGAAGAATATGCCTTGCAGACGGTGACAATCTGCCTGATTTCATAGGGAGGAAGCCCGGCGCCGATGGCGCCGAAAGCCGCCAGGGTGGAGGAGGAGGTCACCATGGGATAAATGCCGTGGTCCGGATCCTTTAAGGTTCCAAGCTGCCCTTCCAGCAGAATCGTTTTCCCCTCCTTCAGGGCTTTGTCCAGGAATGCTGAGACATCGCCTGCATAGGGGGCGATCATGTCCCGGTATTCATGCAGTGTGTGCAGCAGATCGCCGGGATGGAGCAGGGGCTTATGGTAGAGATGCTCCAACAGGACATTCTTGATCTCGCAGATGCGCGCCGCCTTCTCCTTCAGGATCTCCTCGTCAAAAAGCTCGCTGACCTGAAAGCCGATTTTCGCATATTTATCGGAATAGAAGGGGGCAATGCCGGACTTGGTGGAGCCGAAGGACTTTCCGCCCAGCCTCTCTTCCTCGTATTGGTCAAATAAAATGTGGTAGGGCATTACGATCTGCGCCCGGTCGGACACCAGAAGCTTTGGGGTGGGCACCTTCCGGTCCACGATGGACTGGTATTCCTTCATCAGCAGGGGAATATTTAAAGCCACTCCGTTGCCGATGATATTGGTGATATGACTGTAAAATACGCCTGACGGAAGGGTGTGCAGGGCGAACTTACCGTACTCGTTCACGATGGTGTGTCCTGCGTTTGCACCGCCCTGAAAGCGTACGACAATGTCCGCTTCCTGCGCCATCATGTCGGTGATCTTACCCTTCCCCTCGTCGCCCCAGTTGGCTCCTACTATTGCTTTAACCATTTTTTCCTCCATTCCCCGCCTGCGGCGGGATATTGCTTCTTCTATTTTTCCCTGGAACTGCCGGGAAACTGCTCCATATAACCTGCACCCTCCGGCAAATCCCGGTTCCGGCCTGCCCGGGGAATGCCACTGTTCCGAAATGCTCACGGAACAGAAACGGATCCCCGCCGCCCTACCGTATCCATTATACTATATTGCGGAACATAAGTAAAATCAATAAATATTATATATAATATAAATTGAAATTATGGATCGGCAAAATTGGATTCTATTCAGTCTCAACTGAACGGCAATTTATAGACAGAAGATTCTGGATAAGTCTTAAGATATTTTGTAAAATGACGATATAAAAAATACAACGATTATCAAAAATGCAGAATTGATTTCGAAAGCGGAGAAGAGATATGAAAAAATATAATTACCTGACGGCAAGGGAAGAGGAGCTTCTCAATTTTTTCTGGCAGACAGAGGAGCCGTTGACGGCCGGCGAGATGGCGGATAGATTGGAGGAGGACGGCTGGAACACGGCCACGCTGTTCAAGACGGTGCGGACACTTTCGGACAGGGGGTACCTGAAAGTGGCGGGACTTGAAAAATCCGCAAAGAGTTATGCACGGAAATTCGTGCCTGCACTGACGAAGGAAGAATATTATACAGAGGTTATGATGAAACGCGGGTTGGACAGCAGCTCCATAGCAAATATTACAGCAGCCTTTCTGGGCGTGGCGGATCAGAATAAGAAAGAGCGGGATGACAGGGTCATATCCAAACTGGAAGAAATCATCCGCATGCTGAGAAAAGCAGAGGAAGAGGAAAATGAGCGCTAATATTTTTTCCATATTGATGACAATTCTGTGGAGCAGCGTACTGATTGCGATATTTTCCCTTCTGCGCACCAGAACCGGGCTGCTCCATATATGCAGTATCTCCACGGTTATACTGCTCTATCTGTTCTGCGCCCTTTGCTATGACGATAAGCCCGGTGCAAAACGTGTCGGTATGTGGAAACAATGCCATAGTGCAGAGTGACAGAGGAATGGTAGTGGCACCGAGAGCGGATATTATTGTAAAGAAGTTCCGTCTAAATAATGGAGTAGTGCAATGCTCTGACAGACATATTGCATTGCTTACTATTAAATGTTGTTGGAATATTTAGAAACCGGAGAATATGACCGATACATAAAAAGAAGTATATAATACACAAACGGATTTGCGATAGATATCCAACGGAATGGAGGTAATATATGCAGATTAAAACAATCACAGTAAATGCGGCGGGCCTTGATTACTTCGGGGCGGAGCGGAACATTCAGGGAAAGAAACAGCAGGCATCGCCTGCGGACAATGCGTTCGGTACTCAGTGCAGGGTAACAATCTCACAGGAGGGGAGAAGGCTCAGCGATCAGCAGACGGAGAAGAAGGAACAGTCCGGACAGAGCGCCCAAAGCGCCAGAATGGAGCGGGAGCTGTTCCGCAGGCAGGAGGAAGCCGAGCAGAATAAACATAGTGCGGAGGGATACCGGGAGCAGCTGGAGAAGATCGAAAAGGAAATGGAATCCTTAAACCACACTTATAAGGCAGAGGCCGACATGGATATCATTGAAAAAGAGCAGGAAGTGCTGCGGGCCATGCGCGAACAGAAGCAGACCCAGATGGAGGAGAACCAGAAACGGGCCAGGGAAGCACAGCAGATGGCCATGCAGTCTGCAAAATATCAGGAAGAGATCGACGGGAACAACAGGGATATCCTGACCCTGCTAAAGAGCCTGGAGGAGGCGGAGAAGACGGAAGAACAGGAATGCGGTGAGGTAAGTATCGACAGCGGCAGCGGTGCGTCCGGTGCAGAGTATTCCGCAGGCAATACGATCCGGAATTCGGCGGCACAGTTTATGACATCTTCGTTAGAGCGCGAATTGGGTGTGGGAGAGATGCTTGACGGACTGAGCGACAGAGGACATCAGCTTGTGGATGCGGCCGATTCGATTACCCGGAACGTTATCAAAGAGAGCCGTGACATCCGGGCCGCGCTGGACGATGAGGCTTTCACGGACGACGAGAGGGCGGAACTGATGGAAAGCTTTCAGGAGAGAGTCGGGGCGGCTTACCTGGATGCCAAACTCTCCAGAACGCATGGACTGCATGTCCTGCAGACAGCGCAGGATTATAAGATACAGCGCCTTGAGGACGATCCGAACAGGGGAATGCAGGAGACGAAAAGGAGCATGATGCTCTCAGCTGCGGACGCCGTTATCGGGGAGGCGGTGCAGGGAAGGCTGGAAGAGGCGTCTCAGGAGCTGAAAGATCAGGTGGAGGAACTCATCGACGAGCGCAACGATGTGGACAGGATCCATCAGGACAAAGAGGAGCAGGAAAAAAAGGACGAGAAGCACGAACAGAATCAGGCGTCCGAGGAGCCGTCACGGTCACAGGCAGACAGAGACCAATATCCTTTATGACTGCCGTGCATGGCAGGCATATGGGCTGCGAAGGGGTAAATACCGCAAAAAAGAAGGGGCTGAAAAGGCCTCTTCTTTTTTACGGTTCCAGGCAGAGCCGTGGTGACAGTGGTTTTGAGCAGAGGATAGAGGCCGCCTGCAGCGTGACTGCCGGGGATATTGGACAGAAAATTACCAAAAGTATACAGGATATTCCATAGAAACCCGGCGCTATATGATTTATAATAAAACAGTCCGCGCATGTATTGCGTCAGCTTTCCTGAAGAAATGGGGAGCCGGAGAATCTTCCAGGACAGTTTGTGTATACGGCTGGCATTCCTGCGGAGCCGGGCAATTCGGATATGCATGCTGCGGCCAAATGAAAAAACGGCACAGGAATGGAGCGGCGGCAACGGCTAAAAGGAGCGGATAGACGAAAAAACGATGGAAGCGGGAGAGGACATAAATATGAAATATATAACAAACAAAGCCCCCATGGGCTGGAACAGCTACGATTATTATGACACGACTGTCAACGAAGAGCAGGTCAGGGCAAACGCCGATTTCATGGCGGTGCATCTGAAGGAGGCCGGATGGGAGTACGTGGTGGTGGACATCGAGTGGTACGCCAGGGACGCAGGCACCATGCGGGACAAATACCAGTACATCCCCTTCGGGGAGGAAGAGATCGACGAATACGGAAGGCTGCTGCCGGATGAGAACCGCTTTCCCTCGGCGGCAGGCGGGAAGGGCTTCGGACCTCTGGCGGAGTATGTGCACAGCCTGGGGCTGAAGTTCGGCATCCACATCATGCGCGGAATCCCCAGAACCGCGGCCCATCAGCATATGCCCATCCTGGGGAGCAGCGCCACGGCCAACCAGGCGGCGGACCCGTCCTCCATCTGCGGGTGGAACCCGGATATGTACGGGCTGCGGAAAGATGCGGAGGGCGCCCAGGCCTATTATGACTCCATTGTCAGCCTGTACGCAGGATGGGGCGTCGACTACATTAAATGCGACGATATCTGCAACACCAATATATATCCCCACAATCCCTACTCCGCCGCTCACGAGGTGGAGATGCTGCATAAAGCCATCCGGAAGAGCGGCAGGGACATAGTGCTGTCCCTCTCCCCGGGACCGGCGCTGATCGAGAAGGCCTGGCATTACGGAAAATACGCAAATATGTGGCGGATTACCGATGATTTCTGGGACAGGTGGGATTTGCTGCGGAATATGTTCGACAGGTGCGAGCTTTGGCAGAATCATGTGGCTCCCGGCTCCTGGCCCGACTGCGACATGCTTCCCCTGGGGAAACTGGGAGGCGGATTCGGGCACGGAGAGTGGGATACTCATTTTACCCGGGACGAACAGATCACCATGATGACCCTGTGGTGCGTCTTCGGTTCGCCGCTGATGGCGGGGGCGGAGCTGACAAAGCTGGATGACTGGACGCTCTGGCTGCTGACCAGGAAGGATATCCTGAAGCTGGTTTCCAATGAATATGTGGGAAGGCAGTTTGAAAAGAACAAGGATTATGCCATCTGGAGCTGTCTGAACGAGAGAACCGGGGAGCGATATCTTGCCCTTTTTAATTTCCGTGAGGAAGAGCAGGAGGTTTCCTGTATTCTGGAGGAAGTGGAGCAGCTTGCCGGGAAGACGGCAGGAATCCGAAAGGCGGCGGAGCTTTGGAGCGGGACGGACAGAGAGATCGCGGAGGGCGTGCTGACGGATACGGTGCCTGCCCATGGAGCCAGGCTGTTTATGCTGTCGGAGCCCTGAGTATTGGAAAAGAAATGATAAAGAACCTTTGTACGGGAAGAACCACGAAAGGCTTCCGGACAAACCGGAGCCAAAATTTGACCAGAATGCGCAGGACTTCGGTGTTAAACGCTCTGATGCATATCGCAGGCAAGCGGCGGAAACCGCTTGAGCATTGTATAGAATCACTTACATTAAGACAATATGAAATTCAGAAAGAGAGAAGTTATGGGAAAATTTGAAATCAAGGACAGCTTCTACATGGACGGAAAGCCCGTGAAAATAATTTCGGGTGCATTCCATTATTTCAGGACGGTGCCGGAATACTGGCGGGACAGGCTGGAGAAGCTTCGGAACCTGGGGTGTAATACGGTGGAAACCTACATACCCTGGAACATGCATGAGCCGGAAAAGGGGAAATTTTGCTTCGAAGGGCTTCTGGACATCGAGCGGTTTGTAAGCCTTGCACAGGAGCTGGGGCTGTATGTTATCCTGCGGCCGTCGCCCTATATCTGCGCGGAGTGGGAGTTCGGAGGCCTGCCCGCCTGGCTGCTGCGGGAGGAGGGTATGAAGCTTCGCATCAGCTACCCGCCCTTTTTAAAGCATGTGGAGGAATATTACAGGGTGCTGCTGCCGAAGCTGGCGCCCATGCAGTGCACCCGGGGCGGCCCCGTGATACTGATGCAGGTGGAAAACGAATACGGCTATTATGCCAATGATACAGGCTATCTGGAGGCAGTTCGGAGACTGATGGCGGACGGGGGAGTGGAGGTGCCGCTGGTGACCTCCGACGGCCCTTTCCCGGAGAGCCTGAATGCCGGAAAGCTGCAGGGGGCCCTGCCCACTGGTAATTTCGGCTCCAGGACGGAGGAGCGCTTCGAGACGCTGAAAAAATATACCGACGGCGGTCCGCTGATGTGCACGGAATTCTGGGTGGGCTGGTTTGACCACTGGGGCAACGGCGGGCATATAAGGGGCAATCTGGAGGAGAGCGTGAAGGATCTGGACAAAATGCTGGAGCTGGGCCATGTGAACATCTACATGTTCGAGGGCGGCACCAATTTTGGCTTCATGAACGGCTCCAACTATTATGATGAACTGACACCGGATGTGACCTCCTACGATTACGACGGCGTGCTCACGGAGGACGGGCGGATTACGGAGAAATACCGCAGGTACCAGGAGGTTATCGGCAAATATACCGAACTTCCCAACCTGCCTCTTTCCACGGAAATCAGGAGAAAAGAGTACGGAAAACTGGAAGTACGGGAGCGTGTGAGCCTGGTATCCACCCTGGATTCCATCAGTGAGAGCGTACCCTCCCTTTATCCTCAACCCATGGAAAGCCTGGGGCAGAATTACGGCTATATCCTCTACCGCACCAGGCTGCACAGCGAGGAGAACCTGGAGAAAATCAGACTCTGGGGCGCAGGCGATCGGGCGGATATCCTGCTGGAGAACAGGCTGGTACTGACTTTGTATGACAGGGAGCTTCTTGAGGAACGGGAACTGGGACTGGAGCTTCCTGCGAAAAGAGGGGAACCGTCTCGGAAGCTTCCCGCGGAAAAGGGAGAGCCGCCCCGGAGCTTATCTGCTGGAAAGGAAGAACCGGAAGCCCGCCTGGACATCCTGATGGAAAATATGGGCCGGGTGAACTTCGGCCCGCGTATGGAGCTTCAGCGCAAGGGAATAGGCCAGTGCGTGCAGATCAATGGACATATGCACAACCACTGGGAGCAGTATCCGCTTCCCCTGGATAATGTGGAAAAGGTGGACTTCTCCGGGGAATACATACCGGGAACCCCTGCGTTCTACAGATTTGTCTTCGACGTGCAGGAGACAGGGGACACCTTCCTGGATTTTGACGGCTGGGGTAAGGGCTGTGCCTTTGTAAACGGATTTAATATAGGAAGATTCTGGGAAACGGGACCGCAGAAGCGTTTATATATACCCGGCCCGCTGTTAAGGCAGGGAGAAAACGAAATCATTCTCTTCGAGACGGAGGGAAAGGCGCCGGGAAGTATTTTCCTTAAGGATGCGCCTGACCTTGGATAGAAATCAAAGCCGGCCCGATTAACCGGTCCGCCTAGTCGGCCATGAACAGAGGAATATTCAGGACATCATCATCCGGCTTTCAATTCTCCAGAGAGAACCGCACATAAATGGGGGAATTGGACATATGGAATACTTCTTTGTCTGGTTATTTGTGGTGATTTCATTATAACAAAGCTTCGGTGTTTTGCTTTTTTATGTCAGGTGTGATGAGGTCCCCCGAAAAAATGGGGAAACTCAAAAAACGCTGTATATTGAAAACAGGCGGTTTATGTGATACTATAGATAAATAGTCGCTTTTCAATAAGCTTATATACTGAGCAGCTGTACAGGAAAAGGAACATGGATTTGCGGGCATAAATTGTGGAAATACATAGCAAACGTCATCACTATCCTTACTTTGGCAGAGAGCCACTGCAACAACCACAATTGTCATATTGTGCCAAATTAAGATTTTAATTTCGTTTATTATAGTACGGCTTCTAAAAAGAGAAGAAAGGATATTGTATCATGAAGCGGACAACAAGATCGTGCGGTTGGGCGCGGCTGGCGGCATCGGTCCTGGCACTGGTTCTGCTGCCGGCGGGGTGCGCCAGGCAGGAGAACAGCAAGACCATGGAGGACAGTACGCCTTCGGAGACCACCGGCGCCGCCGTACCTGTGAACGGCGGCAAAAGCCTCCTCTGGTCCGGTACGTCCCTGGAAGGCGCCTGGTTCGGATTCATCCCCTCCAGGGAGCCGGAGAACTTCGCCGGGAACCGGGATGATGCGGCCGCATTGGCGAAGGCAGAGGAGCTGCTTGGACGGATGGGGATGAGGATGGGAGAATCGGTCGAAATCTCCAGCACGGAGGCGGGGAACATGGAACAGGCCATGGCCAGCATGTGGGATGCCTATTTGGCCGGCTCCGACGGGGAGGAATCCCTGGTGAAGGAGCGGGACTGGAGTATATATGCCAGCTCCCTTGGACAGGAGTATCTGTCCCCCACTGAGGCCGAATTCTTCGACCGGCTGGACAAGCTGTGCCTGCAATATCTCAGCACCTCCGGTCTTGATGCCGTCGGTAACCCGGACAGCAGCGGCGAACAGAATCGTTACCGGATTGGCGGCGTAAAGTATCGCGACCTGGGAATGTCCAGCCAGGAAGCGATGGACCTTTATACCTGGTTCGCCTATACCAGTCCCCAGTACTATTTTCTGAACAATTGGTCCGTGTGGGAGTATTCGTCGGGTATATTCTATCCCTGTGTATACGAATTCGCGGCAGACGGAGAGGAGCGGGCGAAGATCACCAACGAGCTCTTTGACAAGCTGGACGGCTGGATCGAGGAGGTAGAGAGCATGGCCTCCACGGCTTATCAGAAGGAGCTTTACGCCAACAAGCTGATCTGCGAGACCGCCTGCTACAATTATGACGCCCTGGAGAGCGACGACAGCAGTTCCCCCATATGGATCTGCCAGTCTCTCTACAGCACCGTTATGCTGGAGAGCACAGTCTGCGCGGGGTACGCGAAGGCCTTCTGCGCTATGATGAACGCCATGGACGTGGATGCCACCGTTGGCCTTTCCACAAACCACGCGTGGAATGTGGTCCGGCTTGAGGATGGGAACTGCTATGCCGTGGATGTCTGCTGGAACGACACGGACGGAAATCCCCCCTATAGCGTCGAATATATGAATATCGGCCAGGGGATCATGTCCGCAGAAAACTACAGAAAAGAGTCTCATACATACGAAAGGCCTATGGCCGGATGGATTCCCGCCATTGCTGAGGAGAGCTATGTACCCACAGAAAAGGATTTCCTGCAGTCCGGGATGCCCGGAGACGGAACAGGCAGGCCCGCCGCCCCCACCAATGTCGTGGCGGTCGCTGAGGGAGAGGGGAGGGTCTCCATCACCTGGAACCCGGTTCCCGGGGCAGCGGTATATGACTCCTGCGCGTATACGGATTTCACTTACAGCGAAATAATAGAGGACTGCCTTTATACCAGTTCTGCGGATGAAGGGGCATATACCTACTGGACCAACCTGAGAGAGGGCGCCACATATTACTTCGGCGTACGGGCCGGCAGATCCGTCAACGGCGAAACGGTCTACTCCGACTGGGTGAACTTTTCCTACACTCACACCGGAGAAGCCCGGTCCCAGGGGCCTGCCGCGCCTGCGAATGTCCGGGTCGCCGC
This sequence comes from uncultured Acetatifactor sp., assembly GCA_910589035.1. Taxonomy (GTDB): domain Bacteria; phylum Bacillota; class Clostridia; order Lachnospirales; family Lachnospiraceae; genus Acetatifactor. The sequence goes on from CAJUSI010000079.1 coordinate 51,868, forward strand.
CACAGGAGAGGGCAGGGTAACGATTGACTGGGATCCGGTTCCCGGGGCAGCGGTGTATGACTCCTGCGCGTATACGGACTCCACATGCAGCGAAGTGATGGAGGGCTGTCTGTACACCTTCCCTGCGGAGGAAGGCACATCCTTCTACTGGACCGACCTGAGGGAGGGCGCGACCTACTACTTCGGCATACGGGCCGGGAAAACCGTCAACGGAGAGACGGTCTACTCCGATTGGGTGAACTTCTCCTACACCCACGGGGAGACCGCGCCTGAGAGGCCTGCCGCCCCCGCCAATGTCAGGATGATGGCTGCGGAGGAGGAGGGGGAGGCCCTGCAGGTCTGGGACCCGGTTCCCGGCGCGGAGGTATATGATGTGTGCGCATATACCGATTCCACTTATACCCAAATAGCGGAAGGTGCTCTATATACCGACCCTGCGGAAGAGGGAGCGTATACCGGCTGGACCGGCATGAGAGCGGGCACCACATATTATTTCGGCGTACGGGCCGGAAGAGAGATTGACGGCGAGATGGTCTATTCCGACTGGGTAAATATCTCCTATACCCACGAAAACGCACGCTGATCCTTTTCCCGCGAAAACAGAGGGTTTGCCGGGCGGCATGTCCATCGGGCCGAACCTGGTGGAAACCGGGGAAATGAGACTTTTCTGGAAGCATAAACAACCCGGTAAAAGAAGGAAGCAATCCCCCAAAGAAATCCCCCAAAAGCTATTGACTATTCCACTCTAATCTGTTAGACTACAAATACTCTAATGGATTAGAGAGGAGGACAATATGGACACACCGAAGATATTTGAAAGCGAATACAGATTCTGTCTGATTCTATGGGAGCATGAGCCGGTGAAGAGCAGCGAGCTGGTCAGCCTGTGCAAGGAGAAGCTTGGGTGGAAGCCCACCACCACCTACACGGTGATCAAGCGCCTTGCGGAGCGGGGCGTGCTGAAAAACGAGAATACCATTGTCACCGCGCTGGTCTCCAAGGACGCGGTGCAGACGGCGGAAATCGAGGAGCTGGTGGAGAAGAAGTTCGAGGGCTCCCTGCCCGCTTTCGTGGCGGCGTTTACCAGGCACAGAGGGATGACCCGGGAGGAGATCGATCAGGTACAGCGCATGATCGACGGCTTTCGGAAAGGAGGAGAGGGATGACGGATATTTTTCTGACCATTGTTAACATGAGTATTTCGGCTGCCTGGCTGGTGCTGGCAGTGCTGGCGCTGCGTCTCCTGCTGAAGAGAGCGCCCAGGTGGATCAGCGTCCTGCTGTGGGGGATTGTGGCGGTAAGGCTGGTTTGTCCCTTCTTCCCGGAGAGTCCTGTGAGCCTGATCCCAAACCCGGAAACCATCCGCCCCGGTATTTCCACGGATGATTCTCCCTCTCTTGACACGGGCATTTCTGCCCTGGACGCCGTGGTGAATCCCATGTTTACGGGAGCCTTCGCACCGGGAAGGGGAGACAGTGCAAATCCGCTGCAGATCTGGATACCGATCCTGTCGGCGGTCTGGTCGCTTGGCATGGCGGGGATACTGGGGTATACGGCGGTATGCTGCCTGCGCCTGCGCCGAAGGCTGAGTACGGCGGTTCTGCTCAGGGACAATCTCTTTCAGAGCGAGTATGCGGTCTCTCCCTTTGTGTTCGGGATAATACGGCCCCGGATTTATCTGCCCTACCGGATGGACGAAGGGGATTTTGCATATGTAGCGGCCCATGAACAGGCGCATATCCGGCGCCACGATCACTGGTGGAAGCTGCTGGGGATCGTGCTTCTGGCCTTCCACTGGTTCAACCCCCTTCTGTGGCTGGCCTATACCCTGCTGTGCCGGGATATTGAGGGAGCCTGCGATGAGAAGGTGATAAGGGAGTTTGACAGGGAACAGAGAGCGGGGTATTCCCAGGCGCTGCTGTCCAACAGCGCGGGCCGCCGAAGGGCTGCCGCCTGCCCCCTGGCCTTTGGTGAGGTGGGGGTAAAGGAAAGAGTGAAGAGCGTGCTGAATTATAGAAAACCTGCCTTCTGGACCATTCTGGCGGCAGGGGTGATCTGCGCGGTGCTTGCGGCCTGCTTTCTGACCGATCCGGAAAAGGACAGATATGCTATCCGCATCACCATTCCAGCCGGGAGCCCGGGCGGGACCTATTATTCCGACGAGGAGATCTCACCCCGGAAAAGGGAGGTCCGCTTTGAGGTGGGACAGGATATCGGAGATACGCAGATTTCGCTGGACCCGGTGGAGGTAGAGGAGGAAAATGCGTATGATGAGCCGGCGTATGCCACTCCGGGGTTTGTCTCCGCCATGCAGGCCGAAAAGGGCGGATGGTTCCGGGTGGGAATATATGCAGACAACCCAACGGATCAGGACAGAGATGTATATGTGACCGTAAGTCCGGTGGATGTGCGCATTGCATCCGGAGTTGCGTATGCCGAACGTCCCATGCTCCTTGTGAACGGAGAATATTATGTGGATCCCTATATGCCGGTCTCCGATCTGCCGAAAGGGTACCGGAGAAAGGGGGTGCTTTCGGAGGAGGAGGCCTATAACACGGAACTGGCCGGGGAGGAGTATTTTGTAAATCCGGATGAACCGGACGATTTTTATGTGTACCAGGAGTGCGGCACTTCCATCGGGCCCAACATAGTGGATACGGAGCAGAGGCAGCGGGCTTATGTGCGCTGGATACGGGTGGGGTCGGAGAATTAGACAGTATAAACAGCGAGTTGATTTATTTATGATACTCATCTGCCACCGGGTAGAGGAGTCAATCGCTGGAATTTTTGTCATTGGGCGCTTGACGCCGAAATCTTGTGCAAAACGGCAGAATTTTGGTTCCGGTTTATCCGGGTTAGGTAAAAGAAGATAGAAGGATCCGGCGATTTTATTTTTATAAAGAAAGAGGCAGGATATGTTTAGAGAAATGCGTAGAAGAAAGCAGACATTGGAAGAAGATGAGGTGATTGCCGTATTGGAAAAGGGAAAATCCGGTGTATTAGCTTTGCTGGGCGATGGCGATTATCCATATGCAGTTCCACTCAGTTATGTCTATTATGATTCAAAATTGTATTTTCATGGAGGGAAAAATGGCCATAAGATTGATGCAATTAAGAAGTGTGAGAAAGCATCTTTTTGTGTGATTGCTCAGGATCGGATTATCCCCGAAGAATACACAACCTATTTTAGAAGCGTAATTGCCTTTGGGAAAATTCGCATTATGGAAGATGAAACAGAAATGAGAAAAGCCATTATGGCGCTTGCGGCGAAATATCATCCGACAGACAGCACCCAAGGGCGTGAGAACGTTGTCAGCCGGGAATGGAAACCGTTGTGCATGATTGAATTCGAGATTGAGCATATGACTGGAAAAGAAGCGAAAGAGTTAGCGGGGGCGAGGAAGGTATGAAAAATCCGATAAAAGCGTAACAAAGAAAGAGTGTTTTCGTTCGACAGGTTTGCTGAAATCCGGCTGTACTTTTTCAATGGGATAGCGTATAATGAAGCCATTGACAAGTTGGTATTGAGAGAGGTATTTGCTATGAAGATTATGAAAATACTATTATCAGTAATCACTATTATTTTTGCCGGATTAGGATTGTTTAAAGTCTTATCCTTTGACATATCAAATCCTGTTATGTTTACTTCGCTTGCCACCTTTTTATTATTGCAAAGTATTCCCTATAAAAATACTGTGGGAAAAAGAAAAAGCGAATTTATTCTTACCTTTATAGCGGCATTATTTGTTTATGCGGTTGTGATTTATAACATATTTTTAGGATAAATAGCTTTCCGTTTATCAGAAAATAAACAGGGCGAAAAATCGAAAAGTATTGAGGAGGGCGCACGCTTGTCATGCCCGCACTGTAAAACCACAATCATCAAGCGGAGCGAGAACGAATCCGCAGTTTCTGACGCAGCCTAAAAGAACGGCGAGCTTGCCCTGAGGTTTATGCTTGAACCGGGACATCAAAGCCGCCAACTCCCTTATGCAGCCTATCCGTCAGATGGTGCGCCATTTAAAAGGCTGGATTGCCGGCCTGAAAGAGAAAAAGGCTGTATTGCTGGAAGCATTGGAGCCGACGGTCCGCCTGAAAACAATGGTGTAAATCTTGGAAATACCGGGCAGGCAGCGGCAGGAGAGGAACGGCAGCTATGGTAAACAGGCAGTTGGAAACAATCTATATTTTGATGAAGAAAGGCGCCGTGACGGCGGAGGAGCTGGCAGCGCATTTCGAAGTATCCACCCGCACCGTCTACCGGGACGTCGAGAGCCTGTCTATGGCGGGAATTCCGGTCTACGCCAGCAGGGGCAAGGGAGGCGGCATCCGTCTCATGGAGCGATTTGTGCTGGACAGGAGATTGCTGTCCCAGGAGGAGCAGGGCAGGATTCTGGCCGCCATGACCAGTCTGCGGGAGACGGGGGCCGCCCAGGATGAAAGGATTTTGAAAAAACTGGAGACCTTTTTCCAGGCCGAGTCCATAGACTGGGTGGCTATTGATTTTTCGGACTGGAGCGGCAGACGGGGAGAGCTGTTCGGACAGATGAAGGAGGCTGTGTTGGGCAGGCATGTCATGGTATTTGACTATTACGGACAGCACGGGGATATGGCCCGCCGGGAAGTGGAGCCGATTCAGCTGCTTTTCAAGGAATATACATGGTATCTGAGAGCTTTCTGCCGTGTCAGGGGAGCCATGCGGCTTTTCAAGGTACTGCGGATAAAGAGGGTGGAGGTGCTGGAGGAAGTCTTCGAGCCGGGACAGCGGCATCAGCCTGAACTATCGTTATCGGGGGAGGGGTGCGGGTCTGAACCGGGACCGCTGCCTGGAGAGGGGAGCGGATCTGAACCATCGCTGTCGCAGGAAGGTATGGTCCTTCGGAGAGAAGGGGAAGAGGGAAGAATCGGAGAAAGGGATTGGGATGCAGAATCAGGAAATCCCGACAAATCGGAAAAGGCAGTGGAATCAGGAAAGTCCCGGGAGCCGGAATCAGAGGAAATCATTTTCCGCATAGACAGAAAGGAGGCCTATCGGATCTATGATAGATTTGAGGAGGATGAGATTACAGTGCTGCCTCAGGGAGACTTCGAGATTCGGATGCGCTGTCCCCTGGACGATTGGGTTTACGGGCTGATATTATCTTTCGGGCCGTCCGCCAGAGTGCTTGAACCGGACCGGGTGCGGGAGGAGCTGAAGCGAAAAATCCGGCAGATGGCGGCGCTTTATCACGCCTGAGGCCGGAAGGAATTTACGCGGATGGCGGCAGAACGAAATTGAGAGGTATTGGAAAGCCCTGTGTATGATGGAATTGTCTCTTGAATATATCACCGGAAAGGAATGCATGGAACTGAACATGAGCATGAGCATGCCGGAGCAGTTTTTTCCCCAGATTCTGACGGATTTATATTATAGGAACGCATTCCAATATAGACAACATACAGCAAAGGAGTATAAGCATGCTCGGCTCACGATTGATTTTATTAGAAGGGATGCCTTCTACCGGAAAGACCACCAACGCCCGGTTTATACAAATACAGCTTGAAAGACAGGGCATCGGCACAGAATGGGTACACGAAATAGCGATGCCGCATCCTGTCCTGTTTTTTGAGGAAGCTGGCTTTACGTATGATGAATACAGGAATTTCATAAAAGAGCATCCTGCGGTAAGCGGTATTCTTGACAAAGTATCGGCAGCCAGGGAAAATACGGTCAGCGTAGATTTGAACCTGATTCAATGGTATCACAAGGATACATTTGACCAGACAGCTTATCAGGCATTATTACAATATGATATTTGGAAATTCCCCATAGAAAAGTATCAGCTGTTTGCATTGGACAAATGGAAATATTTTGCCGGGCAGGTATTGAAGGATGAGAGTAAAGTTTATATAGTGGACAGTGCTCTTTTTCAATACCAGATTTTCAGATTCCTGTTTGAGAACAGATCCTGCGGGGAACTACAGGACTTCGTAAGCCGGATTGGGGATATCATCAGGCCCCTCCATCCGTCGCTCCTGTATCTATACCGGAGAAATGCAGAAGCAACCATTGCCTATCTCGAAAAAGACCGTGGTATATCCTACCTGGAATACTTATATCAAAGAGATAAAAAACGGCCGTATTACCGGGACAGACCTGACGGTGTGGAAAGCCTGAAACAATTTCTGCGCGACTATCATAGGATGGCTGGCCTGTTGTATGATTCCTTTGCCGGAAACAAACTTTCGCTTGAAATCTCAAAAGGAAACTGGACTGACCTGGAAGACGAAATGCTGTCGTTTTTAGGCGTCAGGCGCGCCTCGGATATAGAAGCCTGTGCGCCGAAGGGCATCTATAAAAACAGGGAACTGGGCTATACCATTCAAGTGGAAGGCCTTTTCATCACCGACCCGGAGGGTGTGAGACGCAGGCTGACGCCAAAAAACCAGAATGAATTTTATGTGGACTGGCTGCCGGTTGTCCTGCGATTTGAAGAGGGCGGAATTGTTTTGGCAGGGACACAGATATGTGACCGCTGGAGCGCCACGGGAATGCGGTATGACAGGGTGGAATGACAGACATGAAAAAAACGCTTTTTTTTGAAATATGACATGCTGATGTCATATTATCAGGGGTATGATGGATATACAATGAAGAGGCCGCTTCGCGAATCCGGTAATCAGGCACATAACACTGAAATCTTGCGCAAATGGCAAAATTCTGGTTCCGGCCAGTCCGGGTTAGGACTATATGAGAGGAGACGCCCCGCGGATTCTGCAGAATGACAGCCCCTGACAAACCCGGTATGGGAGCAGGGCGGGTAAAATGAAAGGAGAGCAACAAAATGGAGAACACGATGAAGCAGGAACTGAAGATCTGTCAAAGCTGCGGCATGCCCATGCAGGAGGAACAGTACGGAACCAATCAGGACGGCAGCAGGAACGGGAAATATTGCTGCTACTGTTATAAGGACGGAGTTTTTGCCCAGGAGTGCAGCCTGGAGGAGATGATCGACTTCTGCGCACCCTTCGAGGTGGAAGGCGGCCGTGCCAAGACATTGGAAGAAGCCAAAGGGATGCTTCGGCAATATTTCCCCACCCTGGAGCGCTGGAGAGCCTGAAACAAACGGTCGGAGCACTTTCCCGAAAAGGGGGATTTTGGTTCACAGAGATAATAAGGCAGCCGGAGAGAAGCGAAACGGCAGAAGATGAGGAAGCAGAACATGGCAGTAACATTGTTGGAGATTAAGAAGGAGAGCTGGCCGGCTACCCGGCTGATCGGCAGGAAATATACAGGCGCGCCCAATTGGGGAGAATGGTGGGAGAATGACTGGTTTGGGGTATTGGAGGAAAAGCAGTGCCTTCCCATGAACGGGGATGCCTATATCGGCGCCGTGCACATCGTGGACGGGATGCCCGAACGATGGATCGGCATGTTCTTTCCGGCGGATACGGAGGTTCCGGAAGAGTTTGAATCCATCGACATAGAGCCTCTGGATTATGTGGTATGCTATCTGAGTGACAGAGCGGGCAGCACGGACTTTTTTACCATGGAAACACACAGCATGTGCCTGGAGGCGCTGGGGGCGGGCGGATTCACCAGAAAAGAGGACGACTGGTGTTTTGAGAGATATAACTGCCCCAGATTTAACACCCCGGACGGGGAGGGCAATGTCATTCTGGACTATGGGATTTCCGTGATATAAATACACCCTCTTTGGACGGAAGCAGTATCCTGAGATACCGCCAGTTGGGGCGATGTGATACATATGAATCACATCGCCCCTGTTCTGTACTATCTATTTCCCGACAGCCCCCTGTTCAGGTCTCATTTATTCCTGGTCCTTTGCCTCTTCCTCGTAGGCAAACCCCCGCAGGGAAAGCTCCCTTGCCCTGTGGCAGGCGCAGACTCTCCCGTCCGGCATTTCGGTAAGCACCGGCGAATCCGTCCTGCACTTTTCGATGCAGTAATGGCATCTTTCGTGGAAATAGCAGCCACTGGGAGGATTGGCGGGATTCGGAATCTCCCCTTTCAGGGGAATCCGGTCCATCTGGACGGAGGGGTCCGCCACGGGCACCGCGGAGAGCAGAGCCTCCGTATAAGGGTGCATGGGCTTTTTAAACAGCTCCTCCGTGGAAGCAAATTCCACCATTCTGCCCAGGTACATGACGCCCACCTTGTCGGAGATATGCTCCACCACCGAGAGATCATGGCTGATAAACAGATAGGTAAGCTTCAGCTCCTTCTGCAGATCCCGCAGCAGATTGATGACCTGGGCCTGGATGGATACGTCCAGAGCCGATACCGCCTCGTCGCAGACGATGATCTGGGGTTCGATCACCAGTGCCCTGGCGATGCCGATACGCTGGCGCTGTCCACCGGAGAATGCATGGGGATACCGCATCAGGTACATGGGATTCAATCCTACCTTCTCGGCCATGGCCTTAGCCTTCTGGTCCATCTCGGCCTTTGACATATTGGGAAAATTGGCCTTCAGGGGTTCCTTGATGATATCCAGGACCGTCATTCTCGGATCAAGAGAAGAGTAGGGATCCTGGAAAATCATCTGGATTTCTTTACGGATTTCCTTCATTTTCTTCTTGTCAACCTTCAGAAAGTCCAGCTCTTCCCCGCCTTTCGTGCGATAGAAAACTTCTCCTTCGGAGGCGTTATAGGCGCGGACGATACAGCGTCCCAGAGTGGTCTTGCCGCAGCCGGACTCGCCCACAATGCCGATGGTCTCCCCGGGCTTTACGCAGAAGCTGACATCGGTTACCGCTTTTACCGTAATTCCCTTGGAGGTAAAGCGCTTATGCAGTCCTTTTACTTCCAGTATATTGTCTTTCTTCATTTCCTGCCGCCCTCCTTGTTCCCGGACTTTCCGAAGGCCATTTTCGTTTTGGCTTTTTTCCCGGGTGCCGCTTTGATCCGGCTCCCTTCCGCCGGGCCTGCCCCGGCCAGGGCCGCCTCGGCCTTTGCCCGCTGTGCCCTGCAGGCTTCGTGAGGACAATTAAAGCAGGCAATTTTGTGTCCCGGGGCGATTTCCACCAGATCAGGTTCCGCCCTGTCGCAGAGTCCCTCGATGCGGACGTCGCAGCGGTCATAGAAACCACAGGCTTTGGGAAGGTTCATGGCAAGGGGAACGGTTCCCTCGATGGAGAACAGCCGCTCCTCCTTTCGGGAGCCGATCTTATGGACGGAGCCGATGAGCCCCCTTGTGTAAGGATGCTGAGGATTTTTATAGATTTCCATGGCATCCGCGCTCTCCACGATCTTGCCCAGATACATCACCGCCACCCTGTCGCACATTTTGGCCACCACGCCCAGGTCATGGGTGATGAAGAGAATCGCCATATTGAAATCCTTCTGCAGCTCCTTCATCAGTTCCAGGATCTGCGCCTGGATGGTCACGTCCAGGGCGGTGGTGGGTTCGTCGGCGATGAGCATCTTGGGATTGCAGACCAGCGCCATGGCGATGAGGGCGCGCTGCAGCATACCGCCGGAGAATTCATGGGGATACTGGTTGTAACGCTTCTCCACATTGGCTATGCCCACCTTGCGCATGACCTCCATGGAGATTTCCTTTGACTTTTTCTTGTCCCTGGTAATGTGCAGTCTGGTGGCCTCGTTGATCTGGTTGCCGATGGTATACATGGGAGAGAAAGCCACCATGGGTTCCTGGAAGATCATGGAGATCTCTTTGCCCCGGATGGAGCGGATCTCCTGGCCCTTCTGGTCCAGGGAGAGAAGGTCGATCCTGCCCAGCCCTTCCGAATCGAACAGGATCTGGCCGCCGGGCACGCATTTCTTATCGTTGATGCCTAAAATTGCCTTGCAGGTTAAGGATTTCCCGCAGCCGGATTCACCCACCAGCCCCAGGGTCTCCCCTTTCTTCATCTCAAAGTTCACGCCCCGGACTGCCGTCAGAAGCCCCTCCGTCATATGAATGTCAACATGGAGGTCCTTGACTTCAAGAATATTTTCTTCGTTCATAGTTTTCTCCATTTCCGCGCCGCTTGTAGTTCATTCCCGCATATCAATCATTCCTGTGTGGACTGCGGGCGTTCGAAGAGCGGCGTCTTATTTATAAGGGTCTGCAGCGTCACGGATTCCGTCGCCCAGGAAATTAAAGGCAAGAACGGTGATCGTTACAAAGAGAATGGGAATCAGCTTATGGGGATGGCTGGCCACGTCGGTGACGGAGCTGGCCTCCTGAAGCAGTACGCCCCAGCTGGTAGCGGGTGATTTGATGCCAAGTCCCAGGTAGGACATGGAGGTCTCGCCCACGATGGACCCCGGAATTCCCAAGGTGATCGATACGATCAGGTAGCTCATGAACCCCGGAACCAGATGCTTCCAGATAATCTTCCAGGTGGACACGCCGGAGAGTCTGGCTGCCATCACATAGTCCTCATTCTTTAAGGACAGGAATTTGCCCCGTACTACCCGGGCCATACCGGTCCAGTTGATAAAGGAGAGGATGATGGTTATGTACAAATACATCTTTACCGTGGAAATGCCGGGAGGAATGGCGGCGGAAAGCGCCATCCAGAGGGGAATCTGGGGAACGGCCCCGATCACCTCGATCACTCGCTGAATCGCGATATCAATGGCTCCCCCGAAGTAACCGGAGATGGAACCGATGGAAACACCCAGGAAGAAGCTGATAATCGCACTGGCAAAGGGGATCGTCAGGGAGATCCGGCTTCCCAGAAGGACTCTGGAGAAGATATCCCGTCCCAGGGTATCCGTGCCGAAGAGCATGATCTTTGCGCCGGTTCCGCCGTTGCTTCCCTCGCCCACGCCGAAGAGATGAATGTCGCAGGGAATCAGTCCCAGAATCTTATATTCCGACCCGTGTACAAAAAACCTTATTTTGTAGTATTCGGAGGTATCCTCTGTGATCGTAATGGAGAAATCCTTCTTATTGATGGACTTTTCCTGTTTGTAGACAAAGGGGCCTACAAATTCCCCCTCATGCATAAAGTGGATGCTGGTGGGAGAACTGTCCTTATATAGAGCGTCAAATTCCTCCAGGGAATAAGGCGCCAGGAAATCCGCCAGAAGAGCGCCCAGATACAGGATCAGCAGGATGAGCATGGAAAGCCTTGCCAGCTTATGCTTTTTCAGTTTTCTTCCCATCAGAGTCCATTGGGAAGCAAGATAATAATCGTCATTGGTTTTTGGTTTCTTTTTCCACATTATCTGCCACCTCCCGAATAACGGATTCTGGGATCCAGGAACGCCAGTGCGATATCGGAGAAGAGGACGCCGATGACCACCAGAACGGCCTGGACCATAACGATTGCTCCTGCAAGGTACATATCCTGGGCCTGGAGAGCCTTCAAAAGCACAGGTCCCTGAATCTGCATGTTCAGCACCATGGCGGTTACCGTGGAACCGGAGAACAGGCTGGAGAGAACGCCGCCCAGACCGGAAACGGTAGGATTGATGGCTGCCCGGAAACAGTATTTCATGACGATGGTGCGCTCCGGCACACCCTTTGCCCTGGCAGTCAGAGTGTACTGCCTGCCTACTTCATCCAGCATCTGAGCCCGCACGGAACGGATGATGCCGCAGGTGCCGCTGGTGCCGATGACCAGGATGGGGATGATCATTCTCTTCAGGAACTCGCCGAAATTATATAGATGAACGCCGTTCTGCAGCATCTCCTGGGAAAACAGTCCCACATTGGCGTTGCCCGTCCACTTGTAGGACAGGTACATCAGTACGATCGCCAGGATAAAATTCGGTATGGCCGCTCCCAGGAAGCCGATGACGGAAGAAATATAGTCCCCCACGGAATACTGGTGGGTGGAGGCATAGACGGCGATGGGAAGGGATACCGCATACTGGAAGATCATGATGATGGCCGTCACCAGGATGGTCAGGCCCAGGCGATCGTCCACCACGTCCCAGACGTCCCGGCCGTAGGCGAAGGAATATTTCCAGTTGTGATGGGAGCCGTACAGACGGTAATAGGTGGAATCCGTGGGAGTCCAGATAATATCCTTGATCCATTTGAAATACTGTTCATGAAGGGGCAGATCCAGTCCGTAATCCGCGCGCAGCTGCGCTGCGTAATCTGCGTCCACATATTCGCCCTCTGTGGCCAGGGCTGCGATATGGGCGGAGACATAGTCCCCGGGCGGAAGCTGTATCACAAAGAAAACCAGAACGGAAATCAAAAGCAGGGTGGGAATAAACATCAAAATACGTTTTACGATGTACTGGACGAGATCCTTTTTAAAGAAATCCCGCACGGCTTCCCACAGGGTTTTCTTCGGGAGGGCTTCATGCATGCTTTGTTCTTTGTACGCATTTTCTTCCATGAGAAATTCCCTTTCTGATAGTGTGTTTGGGATTGCAGGGCCCGCAAGGCGTTTCCTGCAAAGATTTATGATAAAGATAAAAACCGGAGACGAGGAACCGGATTCCCCGTCTCCGGAGGTCGTTTTTGACGTTCGCGAAGCGCCGCTAAAAATGTCTTTATTCAGCCTTGAACAGTGTCCAGTAGTGGACGATGTTCTGGTACTGATACAGGTCGTCGGACACCAAAAGATCCGGATAATTGTGAATCTTGGAGCTGATCATACTGTAGGCGCCTGCAGACTTCAGATATGCGATGGTCCAGAGATTTTCCTTGTGGAGGTTGTAGATTTCCAGGTTGTACTTGTCTCTTTCTTCGGAGTCGGGGGTAGAGTTCCACTTCTCATAGAGCTCCACCAGCTTGGCCATATCGCCTTCCGGCTTCACGCCCTGCTGGCCGCCCGTGCCGTAGTAGGTGCCGTACTCGCCGTACCATTCGGCAGCCTGTGCGATGGGAACGAAGGGCTGTACCCTGGATTTCATAGAAACGCCGCCGATTGCGGTATGAGGTCCCAGGATTGCCTGCCAGTCATTGTTGTCGATCTGGGTATCGAAAGCGGATACTTCGATATCCTTGGTGGCGCACTTGATTCCCGCTGCGTTGTAATACTGCTCCAGAACCGGGAACGCGGTAGCCGCGCCGGAATCCACATAGGTCAAAAGGGTCAGGACAAAGTCGGATCCGTCGGCGAAATCATAGAAGCCGTCGCTGCCCATTACAAGGCCGCACTCCTCCAGAAGCTTCTTCGCGCCTTCCACATCGTATTCCGTCCACTTGTTGATCCATTCCTCATCGTAACCGAAGTTGCCTTCCTGAGGAGCGCACTGTCCGGGCTCCAGGAAATTCTCGGAGAGAAGGCCGGAAACCTGTTCACGGTCCACGCTGATGGATACAGCCTGGCGGAACTTGGGATTGGCGAACAGCTCGGCATAATTCTTGTCCGTGCAGGTATAGTTGAAGGTTACCAGATAGGAGCCCCAGTTTGTGCTGGCAAGCTCGCGAAGCTGTGCGGCGTCGCCCAGATCCGCCAGCAGGGAGGCGATATCCTCCATGGGAACCTCGATGATGTCAAGCTCGCCGGAACGGAACATCAGCTGATCCTGGCCGTCCTCGGAGGTGGTGTTGAAATGAATCTCTTCGCAGTAAGGAAGCTGCTGCCCTTTTGCGTCAACCTTCCAGAAATAGGGATTGCGCTCCAGAATGCACAGCTGCGCGTCTCTGGAATTGTTGCCTTCCTTTGTGGTCAGTACATAAGAGTTCAGGCAGGGAATGCCGTCCTCGTTCCACCAGTAGTAGGCGATGGCTTTTCCCAGATCCTTGACGGTTGCGGCGTCGATGCCCTTTGCCTGCGCGTTCTTTAGAACCGCTTCGTCATCCAGGCCGGTGCTTTGATAATAAGGATTCTCCACATAGGGGAATTCCTCGGTATCCGGGATCATATCGCTCAGATAATGCTCGGGAGCCCAGCACCATTTGAAGTCGCCGCTTTCGATAAAGTCGGCGGGGAACTTGGGATTCACGAAAGTCCAGGTCACGGTGTAATCGTCAACCTTCTCCAGCTTTGCCCAGGCGTCCTCACCGTCAACGGTCTCTTTCAGAGCCGCCCAGCTCTTCTTGGTATCATAGTTGTTGAGATGGCACATATAATACCAGAAGGTAATATCGTCCGCATTGAAATCCTCGCCGTCGGACCATTTCATGCCTTCTCTGAGCTTGAAGGTCCATACGGTATAGTCTTCATTGTGCTCAAAGCTCTTGATGACATTGGGGTAATAGGTCCCGTCCGCGTTAAAACGGATGATGCCCTCCAGAACGGGTCTGGATAAGCCCCAGCTGCCGCCTGCGCCCGTGAGATTGATCACGCCGCCGTATGTACCGATCTCCAGCGTGTTGCCGCCCGCGTCCATGGTATCCATAAACACATCGCTCTCCGTGGGGATACGCTCCTCCAGTGCGGGCAGGGAGCCTGCATTTACCAGCTCGGTAAGGGTGGGAGACTCACTGTAGCCGGTGGCCTCCTCCGGGGGGGTTGACTCCTCGGATGAGGATTCTTCCTCGGATGACTGCTCCGTGCTTTCGGACGAATCGGTGGGGGCGCTGCTCTGCTCATCGCCTGAGCCGCCGCAGGCAGCCAGAGAAACAGTCATTGCGCCTGCCAGAAGCAGTGCAAAAAGTCTTTTCTTCATAAATATATCCTCCTTCATGAATTTGAAACGCCGACGGAATCAGCGTTTTCTAAAATCAGTATAACAATGAGGCGCAAAACTCTGCCACGCATCTATTGCCTTTTTTAACATATGTATTGCAAATTTTGCTTTTTTGCATTATAATTTATTTGTGTTTTGCACAATACCACCAAAAACAATCATTCTGTTTTGTGCACTTTGCCCATTTTTAACATTTGCCTGATGCAATAATGAGATTTGTGCGTTTTGTGCAGAGCAAAATCTTCAAAAGAATTTATACCTGGAATCCATATCTGACCCGGACAGGCCGGAACCGGGATTTCGCGGAAGCAATCCAGAGAGAAGTATTTTCAGTAAGGGAGCGGAAATATGCTGATTGACAATACAGTAATTTATGAAGACAGGTATCTGATCGAGATTAACAGGCCGGGGAATCCTTTTTTCTATTATTTCGATTGGGATGAGCGGTCCTACACTATAAATATGGAGTTCCAGCATTTCCATCAGTTTTACGAAATGTGCATATTCCTGGACGAACATGCGGGGCATCTGATCAACGGGGCATGGCATGACCTGCGCTGCTGTGATATTGTGGCCATCCGTCCCTCTCTTCTGCACAAAACCGCTTATCCCGAAGGAGCGCCCAACAAACGCCTCATCATCAATTTTGCCATCCCGCCCCTGCCCGCCAGCCTGGAGTCATGTATGAAGAGTATCTACAGCATCTTTGACGGGGAGGTTCCCATCTACCGCTTTGAGGGGCGCTACAAAAAGGCTGTATTCGAGAAACTGAACGACATTTATTATCTTTCCCAGACCCCGAACGAATTGTCCAATCTGGCCATCCATCATAAATTTACGGAATTTTTAAGCCTGATCTATCTGTACAGGGACAGGAATGTGTATACGGATCAGGTGGATTTCGATAATATCACCAATAAGATCTACAGTATCACGTCCTATATTCACAACCGTTATACGGAGGATCTATCCCTTGCCTTTCTCGCAAAGGAATTTTATGTCAGCAGCTACTATCTGTCCCATCAGTTTAAACGCGTCACCGGGTTTACGCTGACCGATTACATTTCCATGACCAGAGTCCGCAATGCCCAGACGCTTCTGGTGTCCACGGAACTGTCCATAACGGACATCGCTCTCCAGAGCGGATTCAAAAGTTTCTCCCAGTTTAACCGGGCGTTCAATAAATTCCTGCAGATGTCTCCGTCAAGATTCCGCCGGGAGGGCGGGAAATGACGGTATTCCATGAAACAGGATGTCAAGCCGCAGGAGACTTCTGCCTTCGGTGCCATGGCACGCAGTGTTTGCGTAAAATACGGCCGAACTCATACAAATTACACAAAATCAGGGAGGCTTTTTTTCAAATATTGTGCAATGGAGAAACAAAGCAAAGGAGAACAAAGCAAATATTGCAATATATAATAGTAAAAAAACAATAGATGCGTGGAAATGGAAGCGGGGCTCTGGTAATATATCTTATGAGAAAATACAGCTTTCTTCAGGGGGCCGTTTACAGGGTTCGCGAAGCGGTTCCTGTAATGAAATAATAGGCAGTGTGATGGAGGATGAGCGGCATGAATAAAAATTTGATCCTTTTTACGGACAGCGGGGATACCATTATCGATGAGAGCACTCAGGTGTACGACGGGCGGGGGATTGTGACCAGGGCTGATTTTATTCCGGGCGCCGGGGAGGTGCTGAGGCAGCTGAAGGAGGAAGGGTACCGGATTGCCCTTGTGGCGGACGGAGAGTGGGAATCCTTTCAGAATGTGTACAGAGAGAATGGTCTGGGATATTGCTTTGAAGAATGGATTGTCTCAGAGGTAGTGGGGGAACAGAAGCCGGCCAGGTCCATGTTTGACGCTGCCATGGAGAAAATGAAGCTGACGGAGGGCGATAAGCCCTTTATCGTCATGATCGGCAACAATCTGAAAAAGGATGTGGCAGGAGCGAACCGGTACGGGATTACCTCCATATGGCTGGACTGGTCCCCCAGATATTTTCACAGTGCGGAGGAGGCGGACTGGCAGCCGGATTATACGGTCAGCACTCCGGAAGAGCTGAAGACTCTCATAGGGCAGCTGGAGGAAAAATGCAGCGCGAAGCGGAAACTGGCGGATCGGATTACCGGCAAAATGGACAGGATGGTGGAAGCCTTTTCACGGATTTTGTACGAGCCGGATGCCGCATTCCTGAAAAATATGGAGGGGCATAATCTGGCGGGGGACGATATTTCCAGATACCGGTTCTGGGAGTGGACCCAGGGAGTGGGGCTGTTCGGACTGTGGAAGCTGTTCTGCTATGAGAAGAAGGAGTGTTATCTTGAAATATTGAAAAAATACTACGACAGACAGATCGGGATCGGATTTCCGGCCCTGAATGTCAATACGGCCGCGCCTTATTTAACCATGTCCTATCTGGCGGAGTATACCGGGGAGGAAAGGTATATGCGGCCCTGTGTGGAAGCGGCGAAGGAGATCATGGCTTCCTTTCCCAGGACAGAGGAGGGCGGCTTCCAGCATAAAACCTCGGACAGTGTCAATGAGGGGGAGCTGTGGGACGATACGCTCTATATGACTGTGCTTTTCCTGGCCAATATGGGGCGTATCCTGGGCAATGACGCCATGAAGGCGGAGGCAGAGTATCAGTTCCTGCTGCATGAGAAGTATCTCTGCGACAGGGTGAGCGGATTATGGTATCATGGCTGGAGTTTTCTGGAGCGGAATAATTTTGCAGGGGCTTTCTGGGGCAGGGGGAACTGCTGGGTCACTATGGCCATACCGGAATATTTATCCATGGATGTGTGCAGCCGTCCGGCGAAAAGGATATTGCAGAATACTCTGCAGGCGCAGATCGAGAGTCTGCAGAAGTACCAGGCGGAGAACGGTATGTGGCATACTCTGGTGGATGATGCGGATTCTTATGTGGAGGCCAGTGCCACCTGCGGTTTTGCCTACGGTATCCTGAAGGCGGTGAAGGATGGCCTTGTGGAGCGAAGCTGTCTGGAAGCGGCCGTGAGGGCAGTGGAACCGATTCTGGATTACATATCGGAGGACGGGGTGGTGAACCAGGTGTCCTACGGAACTCCTATGGGGCGGATTTCAAAGGATTTTTATAAGGAGATCGAGCTGCGGCCCATGCCCTACGGCCAGGCCCTGGCGATTCTGTTTTTGATGGAATACAGGACCATGATATAAATTTCCGCAGGCATAGGACTGGATATAAGGCCCGGGATGAAAGCCGGCAGATATATATATATTTTAAGCGGGCACAGGGAAGGAAAAGAGAAGCCAGCGGACAGAGGGACATATTATTAAGCGGGTTCAGGGAAGGAAAAGAGAAGGCGGCGGACCGGGGGACATATTATTAAGCGGGTTCAGGGAAGGAAAAGAAAAGCGGCGGACCGGGGGATATATTTTTAAGCGGGCGCAGGGACTGAAAAGAGAAGCCGGCAGAGTGCGGAATATGGCTTCAGGCGGGGTGAGGACATGAGGTTTGGAAGGCAGTGGGATGAGAGACTAAGGATATGGGACGAGGCCTTCGGGCGGGTTTTGTATACGCAGCTGGGGGAAGTAGCGCTTTCCGGCTTTACCACCATGGAGCATTTGCGTCTGGAGCAGGCGCGTGCGCGCAGCTTTGCTCCTTTTCCGAAGGGGACGAAATGGGGAAGAAAATGGGAATACGCCTGGTTTCGGGCAGAGCTTACCATGCCGCCGGAGGCCGCCGGAAAGCGTATTCTGCTGCATCTGGGGGCGGGGCCGGAAATGCTGGTATATGTAAACGGCAGAGAGGCGGGTTCCATCGACAGCAGGCACCTGGCGGTGGAGCTGACAGGCTGTGCCGTTCCGGGCGAGCGCTATGAGATTTATGCGGAATGCTATGCGGGGCATGGCATCCGTGCGGAAGGCGCGGGAATCTGCGGAAGAGATGAGGTATCCGTGCCGGAGCCGCCGGACACCCAGTGCGTGGTGGGAAGCAGTCATTTCGGAATTCACAACCAGGAGTTGTTTTCCGTATACGCGGACTACCATACCCTCTACGATCTCTGGAAGGCCTTGCCGGAGAGCGATCTGCGGGCCATGAAGATCGGCGAGGCACTGCAGCGGTTTACCTGCGCGGCGGATTTCGAGGCGGAGGAGCCCCGGCGCAGCGGGAGCATCCTGGAGGCGGCAAAGCTGCTCCGGCCCCTTCTCGCCAGAAAGAACGGGGATACCGTGCCCGGGTATACCACATTCGGCCAGTCCCATCTGGATCTGGCGTGGCTCTGGCCTGGGGAGGAGACGAAGCGGAAGGCCGCCAGAACCTATTCTAACCAGACGGCGCTGATGGACAGGTATCCGGATTATAAATTCCTGCTCTGTTCCCCCACGGTTCTGGAATATCTGAAGGAATACTATCCGGGGCTGTACGCAAGGGTGAAGGAGAAGGCGGCAGCGGGACAGTTTGTGCCGGAGGGTGCGGTATATGTGGAGAGCGACACCAATCTGCCGGGAGGAGAGAGCCTGGTGCGGCAGTTCGTGCTGGGGAAACGCTGGTTTCGCAGGGAGTTCGGGGCGGAGAGCCGTCTGGCATGGCTGCCGGACACCTTTGGTTTTTCCGGGGCGCTTCCTCAGATTATGAAGGAATGCGGGGTGCCTTATTTTGCCACCCAGAAGCTGCTGCGCTGTGATCCGGAATGCGAGCAGTTCCCCTACAATCTGTTCTGGTGGGAGGGAATCGACGGTACCAGGACGCTTTCCCATATCTATAAGAAGAACAACGCGGTGTTCGGTCCCGGTGCTCTGCGGGAACGCTGGGAGAAGGACAGAAACCAGAAGCAGGAGATAGACAGCTTTCTCTTTCCCTTCGGTTACGGGGACGGGGGCGGCGGCCCTACGGAGCTGATGGTGGAGACGGAGCAGCGCTGCAGGGATCTGGAGGGGGCGCCGAAATGTACCATGGAAAGTCCGGCGGCTTTTTTTGACAGGCTGGATGGGGATTCCGTGAAGAATGTCTATTACGGAGAGCTGTATCTGGCATGGCACAGGGGGACTTATACTGCCCAGGCCAGAATAAAAAGGGGCGTCCGCAGGGCGGAATATGCCCTTCGGGAGGCGGAGTACCTTGCCGGACTGGTAAGGCTTGCGGGCCGGTGGAAGGAAGATATCCCGCCGGCGGATACTGCCGGGAGCGGAGAAACTGCAGGCTGCGGGAGGGAGGCGGCTGTCCCCGGGGCGGACGGGGAGGAAGAGGTGCTCTCCAGGCTGGAGGAGCTGTGGAAGCTTCTGCTTGTACAGGAATTTCACGATGTCCTGCCCGGCACATCCATAGAGCGTGTGAACCGGGAGGCGGAGGAGGCGCTGGAGAGAGTGGAGCGCGGGAGCCGGGAGCTGGCGGGGATGCTGCTCCGCAGGCTGGCCGGGGGAAGGGCGCTGTTCAATTCCCTGAGCTGGGAGAGAAGCTTTGGCGGACTGAAGCTGCCGCCCTGCGGGTATGTGAAGCCCGGAGACGAGCAGGTTCGGGAAGTTGGCCGGAATCTGCAGGAGGATTTGCGGTTTGGGGAGGTTGGCCGGAATCTGCAGGAGGATTTGCGGTTTGGGGAGGTTGGCCGGAATCTGCAGGAGAATTTGCGGTTTGGGGAGGTTGGCCGGAATCTGCAGGAGCATTTGCAGTTTCGGGAAGGATGCAGGAGCCTGCAGGAGGATTTGCGCTTTGGGGAAGGCGGCAGGAGTCTGCAGGAAAATACGGCGTCTGCGGAGGCGGATTCCGCCCGGAAGGAAAACGGTGACGCCGGGATGTCCGATTTTAGCGGGGGACTTACCTTCTCTAATGATTTTTATTCTGTCCGGCTGGATGCACAGGGGCGGATCACCAGTCTCAGGGACGAGCACAGCGGATATGAGTATGCGCAGGAGCCGCTGAATCAGTGGAAGCTGTACCGGGACGTGAATGTGGATTATGACGCCTGGGAGCTTGGGCGGATGTATGAGCAGGCGCCGGAAGAGCTGGAGGGCAGCTGCAGCTTCCGGGCCGGGTACCTGCCGGACGGAAGTGTGGCGGCGGTTGTGGAGAGACGGGAAAGGTATTTTACGGCAAGGCAGAGGATACGGTTTCGGAAGGACAGCCCGCGGATCGACTTTGAGACGGAGGTGGACTGGCAGGAGAGACATCGGATCCTGAAGGTAGATTTTCCCACTACAGTATATACAAAGGAAGTACTGGAGGAGATCCAGTTCGGATATATCCGCCGTCCCACTCATAAATCCAGACAGTATGAACAGGATATGTATGAAACCTGCCATCATAAGTATGCGGTTCTGACGGATGGAGAAAACGGTTTTGCGATATTGAATAATTGTAAATACGGATTATCTGCACAGGACAGCAGGCTGTCCCTGACGCTGCTTCGGGCGCCCGTGATGCCGGATATGACGGCGGA
Organism: uncultured Acetatifactor sp.; assembly: GCA_910589035.1. GTDB lineage: Bacteria > Bacillota > Clostridia > Lachnospirales > Lachnospiraceae > Acetatifactor. Next base: position 72,840 of record CAJUSI010000079.1, read on the forward strand.
CAGTGGGCAGCAGCTTTTTACCTATTCGATCCTGCCCTTTTCCGGGCCCTTTTTGCACAGCAGGGTGATGCAGGAGGCTTATGAGCTGAATGTGGATGTGACGGTATCAGGCATCGGAAGCTCCCCCTTCCGATGGGAGAGCGGGCGTGCCGCGGCAGAGAGTGTCTCCTTCTTCCGTCTGGAGGGCGGGCATGCTGTCCTGGAGACCTGTAAGCCGGCCTTTGACAGGAAGGACGGGGTGGTTCTGCGGCTTTATGAGGCCGGCGGATGTGCCGGGAAGACCATACTTCATGTGCCGGATTCGGTCATAAGGATCTATGACTGCAATATGCTGGAGGAAGCGAGGCAGGAGCTGAAGCTTGCGGAAGGAAGGGCGGAGCTTTGCTTCCATGCATTTGAAATCAAAACGCTTCTGCTGGTAATTTCGGGAGAATGAAGCGAGAGAAATATGAGACTTGAAGCTGAGCGACTATATTTGCGGGAAATGAATCGGGGGATTTCCATTAAAGGGGGCAGCTATGTATGATATTGGAATTGATGTGGGGGGAACCGGCATCACGGCAGGGCTGGTGGACGATCAGTGCAGGATCCTTGCCAGGAAGAGCATGGACACTGACAGGGGGATGACGGCGGTCGCCCTGGCAGAGACATTATTGTCTCTGTCAAGAGAGCTTATTGCCGCAAACGGCGTGACGTCTGCTGCAATACGGAGTATCGGAATAGGGGTGCCGGGGACGGCGAACCGGGAGACGGGAAGGCTGGAATATGCCAACAATCTGCCCAACTGCCGGGGAAACCTGAGGCAGCTTTTGCAGGATCGGACCCCGAAGAAAATTTTCCTGGAAAATGATGCCAATGCTGCGGCCTGGGGCGAGTATCTGTATCTGGACAGGAAGCCGGATTCCTTCGTCATGGTTACTCTGGGAACCGGTGTGGGCGGAGGAATCATTCAGGAGGGTAAGATTCTCCAGGGTGTCAATTATGCTGCCGGGGAGCTGGGGCATATGACTATCCGCTATAACGGGATTCCCTGCAGTTGCGGCAGGCGGGGCTGCCTGGAGGCATATGCTTCTGCGGAGGCGCTGACTGCCCGGGCCCGGAAGAAAATGGGGAAGGAGAAAAAGAGCCTTTTGTGGGAGCTGTGCGGAGAAAGCCCGGAGAAGCTGAACGGCAGAATCATCTTTGACGCATACCGCAGGGCGGACAGGACTGCGGTGAAGACGGTGAAAAAGTATGCGGAATATCTGAGCGAGGGGCTTGCCAATATCATCAATATTCTGCAGCCTCAGGTGCTGTGCATCGGGGGAGGGATCAGCAGGTCGGGCGACATTCTGATTCCGCTGCTGCAGGAGTTGGTGAAGGACAGGATTTATTCCCGGGATTCCGCCCGCAATACGGTGCTTACGGCGGCAAAGCTGGACAATGATGCGGGAATCATCGGCGCGGCGAAGCTGGGGCTCTGTGATGTCCCGCAGGTGTTGTATGCGGTAAAGTGATTTTTTATGGCAGGCAGTTTGAGCCGTCTGCGGAAATTTTTTCCATGGCGCGGCGGTTGATAAGGCAAGCCGGACATGCGCTGAAAGGGCTTTTAAGCCGTTCGACGGTATGAGGAGAGGCAGATATGCGCCAAGAGAATTTTTAAACCGTTCGACGGAAGAATAGGAGAGGCGGACATGCGCCGAGAGGTTTCTTAAACCGTTCGCGGCTATGATCAGGAGGTACATATGGAGAAGCATTATCAAAAGATCATTCAGGATACCCAGGACAGGGTGGTGAAATCCCTGCAGATACAGATTCTTGACAAGGACAGTCCCTTATATGGCGGCTTTGCGGATCCGACGGGAATCGTGCAGGCGAAATTTGCAATTTACCGTGTTGCCAGTATGATCGCAGCCTACTGCAATGAGGATACCTGCTTTTATCACGATGAAAGGGTGCACGACAGTATCCTGAAGGGGCTGGATTATGTAAGGCGCGTTCAGCATGAGAGCGGATTGTTCGACTATATCACCTGCAATTTCTTCTCCGCGCCGGACACGGCTTTCTGCGTGAAAAAGCTGCTGCCCGTCTATCAGTACCTGATGGGCAGGAAGGATGGCCAAAACGGCGGAGAAGGCCCAAATGCCAATGAGGACCGAAACTGGACAAATGACAGGGGGAGTAAGGCTCAGTGCAATGAGGCTCGGAGCAGCGGGAATCGGTGCAATGAAGATCGGAGCAGTGAGGAGCAGAACAGGAGAAAGCAGAACGATCAGGCAGGGCTGACGGCCGAAGAGGAGCGCATCCTGGAGAAGGTGGAACAGATCGTGAGGCAGGGGGCATACGGTCTGCTGCAGGGAGGCTTTCACACGCCGAACCATCGTTGGGCCATCGCCTCTGTGCTCATGAGCTGCAGCAGGCTGTTTGACTGTAAGGAGATGGAAGAAGCGGCATATACTTATCTGAGGGAAGGAATCGACTGCAACGAGGACGGCGAGTTCGCGGAGAAATCGGCAGGAAATTATAACAGGATCAATAATGACGCTATGATTCTGCTTTCTGAGGCTACGGGGGATCCTTCCTATGAACGGCATGCCCTCCGCAATCTGCGGATGATGCTGACCTACTGGGAACCGGACGGCAGTGTCTTCACGGCAAATTCCACCCGATTTGACAAGGACAGGATCGTTTTTCCAAAGGATTATTACATGGAATACCTGAAGATGGGCATGAAATATGAGATACCGGAATTTCTGCAGATGTGCAATACGATTTTCGATATTGTGGAACGGCGGCAGATTACTTCGCCAGATTTTCTGATCTGGTTCATGCTGCATCCGGAATACCGGAGGCTGGAGTATCAGGGAAGCTATCGCCGTCCGGATTTTGAGAGCTTTTATCGGGAGTCCGGCATTGCCAGGGGGCAGCAGGGGCGGTTTACCTACACGGTGATGAACGGGAAATCCAATTTCCTCTATCTCCACAACGGAAGCATGAAGCTGGAGATGAAGGTGGCCGGGAGCTTCTGCGAGCACAGGGCATTTAAGAGCGAGAGGATGGAGCGGATATCCGAGAAGGAGTATCATTTAAAGCAGGCTATGAAGGGCTGGTACTATCTGCCCTTTGAGGAGAAGCCTCCTACAAGCGACTGGTGGAAGATGGACAACGCTTCCCGGGATAAGAAGACCGGCCCCGACATGCAGATCGACGTGTGGGTGAAGGAGGTGGAGTGCGGGCTCGACGTGCGGGTGAAGACCTCCGGTGTGGAGGGAGCTCCCTGGAGAATCGAGCTTGCCTTTTCCGGCGTGGATTTCCTGACCAACGATTATGTGGATCTGCCGCTGACAGGCAGCGAGGTCATTGTGGTAAAACAGGGGTATACGGAGGTGGGAAACGGCCGGGACGCTCTGGTGGTAGGCCCCTGCTTCGGCGAGCATCATTTTACCGAGGGCAAGGAGGACAGCGAGGCGAAGACGCCCGGAGCGGCCACGCTGTATCTTGCGGCATATACGCCTTTTGACAGGGAGATACAGATTCGGGATAAGGTGAGCCGTTATTCCCGCGGGCAAATATTGCCCGACCAGCAATGAGTCAAATCAATAGAGCTGACTTCGTGCCGTGCTTTTGGAGACTCTTTACGGAGAAGGAAACTTGTGTGATGCCGGAGGAAACGGCCCAGGAAGTTGGCCCGGGAGGATGGTTGGGGAAGACGGTTCAGGAAGTTGGCCCGGGCAGACGGAAGAGAATGACAGGTTCGCTGAGGCGGACGGGAAGGAAGCGGTTTGAGTATGCAGTACATAACATTTGACCAGACGAGGGAGTATGATCTGATTCTTCTTGGCAGGGTGGCCATTGATTTTAATCCGGTGGATTTGAACCGCCCCCTGGAGGAGAGCGGCAATTTCAACAAATATCTTGGAGGCTCTCCCGCCAATATCGCTGTGGGAATGGCGCGTCTGGGGAAAAGGATCGGTTTTATCGGCAGGGTGTCCGACGATCAGTTCGGGGATTATGTGACCCATTATTTTCAGAGGGAGGGCATCGACACCAGCCATATTTCAAGGTGCAGAAACGGGGAGAATCTGGGCCTGACTTTCACGGAAATCATCAGTCCCTCGGAGAGCCGGATATTGATGTACCGGGACGGGGTGGCGGATCTGATGCTGGAGCCCGGGGACGTGGACGAGGAGTATATTAAGAATGGGAAGGCGCTTCTGATCTCCGGGACGGCGCTTGCGGCCAGCCCCTCCAGGGAGGCGGCGCTGAAGGCGGTGATGCTGGCAAGGAAGAACGGTATACCGGTTATATTCGATATCGATTACAGGGCTTACACCTGGAAGAATCCGGATGAGATTTCCGTCTATTATTCCCTTGTGGCAAAGGAGAGCGATCTAATTCTCGGGTCCCGGGAGGAGTTCGATTTGACGGAGCGCCTTCTTGGCATTTCGGCCCAGGAAGGTGCGGCAGGGGAGGCTTCTTCACAGGGGAACTGCGCACAGAGGGGGCCGGCGGAGGACGTTTCGGCAGAGGACGGCGGATTAAAGGACGGTTCAACACAGAGCAGTCCACCGGACGGCGGTGTGTCAAAGGACAGTGCCAGCGCAAGATACTGGCATGGATGCGGATGTAAAATTGTGGTGATCAAGCACGGAAAGGAGGGTTCCACGGCCTATACCTGTGACGGCCGCCATTATACGGTGAAGCCCTTTCCCACCAATGCCCTGAAGGGGTTTGGCGGAGGGGACGGATATGCCTCCTCTTTTATCCGGGCGCTGATAGACGGCTGCAGCGTGCCCCAGGCTCTGGAGTACGGTTCTGCCTCGGCCTCCATGCTGATCTCCGCCCACAGCTGTTCGGCGGCCATGCCCACGCTGGCGGAGGTGGAAGAGTTTATTCGGGAGGAGAAGGAGAAGTACGGGGAGATGGTGGTGTGGACGGAATAAATCCTCGTTTTTCTCGAAATTAGGTACCTGTAGAAACAGTCAATGATTGCACTATTGGCAGATTGCAGTTTGTTCATGAGTAAAATAATTCTACAGTTCACGGATGGATTGAACTGTACGGAGGAATGCCATGGAAGAAAATCAGAAAAAGCGGTTGGAATTGCTGAAAAGGCAACTGAAGCAGAGGGAATATGAAAAGCGGGTTGTCTTTGAAAAAGAGCGTCTTATCTCTGAACATATTGATTTTACAAAATACTATCGGTTCGCTGAGCAGAATGAAACAGATCGAATCAACGCAGTTCTGAACGGGCTTCCAGTCCGCTATACAAGACCAGATTTTTCAAAGCTATTGATTGAGCACAAGTCACAAAGTATAGAGGATTTATTGCGATATGAAAATGAGGATATTTGGATTTGCTGCCTTTGCGGCTCTATAGAGCTGATTAATCTATTTTCTTTTGGGAAAATGAGTAGTTTTATACATGATTTTGAGTTTTGGTATGGTATAAGTGATTATCTGTTTCTCCTGTTTCATAATTTTATTGATTTTATTTATATTGATGATAATGGAGAAATTGTCAAATCAAAGATTGCCATAAGCGAGTAGGAAAACGGCAGTATCATTTCAGATGATGGAGTGGTTAACGGAACCCTTTTGCGAAAAGGGAGTAAATCATTCATACAATCTTTATGGGACTCAGACACATCGGGAACATGCAAACAAATTGGGAGTAGAGGAAAGGGAGAGGAGCAGGTATGTATGAGAATCCGGAATTCAATGAGGAAGGAGTAAAAATCCTCTGTGAGGAGGCGGGGAAAAACAGCCAGATGCTCATGGATGTGCGGGTGCAGAGGCTGAGAGCGGGGGAGAAGCTTCGGATCCTGGAGCAGGAGAAGGAGACGGCGGTTCTGCTGCTTGCAGGGAAGGTGGTCTTTGCCTTCGAGGGACGGCGGGAGGCCGGGGAGCGGCGCAGCGTTTTCCTGGATAAGCCTTACTGTCTGCACTGCTGCTGCAGGCGGGAGATGGTTGTGACGGCCCAAGAGGACAGCAGGGTATTGATTCAGCAGACCACGAATCCGAATTCCTTTGAGACAGTGTTTTACACGCCGGAAATGTGCACTTTGCAGGAGTTCGGACAGACTCAGTGGGAGGGAACTGCCCACAGGCAGGTGCTGACGGTGTTCGACTATGAGAATGCCCCCTATTCGAATATGGTCATGGGGGAGGTGTTCCATAAGCCGGGGTGCTGGTCCAGCTATCCGCCCCATTTTCATCCTCAGCCGGAGCTGTATTATTATGAGTTTGATAAACCCCAGGGCTTTGGGGTGGGCTTTGTGGGGGAGGAGTGTTTCCGGGTGGAGGACCAGGGGTGTCTGGCGATCACGCCCATGCATGCCCACCAGCAGGCGGCGGCTCCGGGGTATCGGATGTACTATGCGTGGCTGATCCGGCATCTGGAGGGGGATCCCTGGCGGAAGACCCGGATTGTGGATCCGGCCCATGAGTGGCTGGACACTTCCGATTATCAGACCTGAGGGGGGAGGACATAGATAAATCGGGATAAATATTAGGAGGATACTCTTGATGAATGCAATGTTTAAAGAAATCCGTCATGGCGATATTGAAAAAATCCGTGTCCGGATAGCAAAAAATCCTGCCGTTGTAAATGAAATTTTTACGGGAACAAAACCCAAAAAGGACATAGGGCAATCACCGCTTCAGGTGGCGATTAAGTGTGGACAGTTTGAGATTATAGAATTACTTCTTGAATATAATGCAGACCCAGACTTTATGGAAAACCGCACAGACCAGCCTGCCGATACCAAGGATTATTATTTCAGACCAATGCCGCTGCTGCATGACACAATACATGGAGTGTTTCATTCGCTGCCTTATGGCGAGTTTGAAAGAGCGGAAAAGTATGTAAAGCTGATTGGAACATTGTTAGAAAGAGGTGCAAATTCTAATAAGAAGACATATCCACACCCTATATCGGGGCATATGGCCTCGCCTATCTATACCGCTGTAGTTTCAGCTCACGAGGTCCTAAGCCAATTTTCAACAAGTACTTATGAGCTGAATATCAGAAAATATGATGCCGCAAAAAAGCATTTGTTTCAGGTTCTTGATTTGCTTATAAAGTACGGCGCGGATTTCGATGATTGGGCGGATAATGAGTCATGGGGGAATGAAACCTGCCGCACAGTATTTCTGGGTGATTATATTCCCAAAGAAGATAAACCTCATGAAATCAAATGGCGCGGAAAAATCATTAAAGGAGTTACAAGAGGTGACCCTGCCAGGGACATTCGCGAAGCACTTCAAGAGTATATAAAGAAAAAATAGCTTCCAGTTTGGGAGGGTGGGCAGATTGAAAGAAGTTTTTTTCAAAAGAAAAGACAGTGAGTACAGATATTTAAGGACAGGCCCGAAAAATGGTTGGGAAATGTCTCCCAATTTATATGCAAAATGTCCCCAATGCGGCTATTTTTTATCACTTGACCCAATGAAAAGCGAAAGCTGTCCTTGCGGCAATTTATATAAAGATATCGATGTTGGAAGATTTGGCGCAAAAACTGGTGATGCAACCATAAAAATATATATGAAGAAAGAATATGGGTAACTTCTGGTTTTGTAACGACATCAAAAAATATTATTACTAAGAAAGGATGGGAAGATATGGCAGTTATGACAACCGCCCAGGCGCTGGTGAGATTTTTGGATAACCAGTACGTGTCCTTCGACGGGCAGGAGAACAAATTTGTGGAAGGTATTTTTACCATTTTCGGGCACGGGATTGTGTGCGGGCTGGGAGAGGCGCTGGACAGTTGTCCCGGCGGGCTGAAGGTTTATCAGGGGAAGAACGAGCAGGGGATGGCCCATGCGGCTACAGCCTTTGCCAAGCAGAACAATCGGAGGAAGATCATCGCCTGCGCCTCCTCCATCGGGCCGGGGGCGGCGAATATGATCACGGCGGCGACCACGGCCACGGTGAACCATGTGCCGCTGCTGCTCTTCCCGGCGGACGCTTTCTCCACCAGGCAGCCGGATCCGGTGCTGCAGCAGTTTGAGCAGGTGAATTCCCTTGCTGTCACCACCAACGACGCCTACCGGGCGGTGTGCCGGTACTGGGACCGGATCGCCAGGCCGGAGCAGCTTATGTCCGCCATGATCAATGCCATGCGGGTGTTGACGGACACGGCGGAAACCGGGGCGGTGTGTATTTCCCTGCCCCAGGATGTGGAGGGGGAGTGTTATGATTTCCCGGAGGAGTTCTTCCGGAAAAGGGTGCACCGCATTGTGAGAATCGTTCCGGTGAAAGAGGAGCTGGAGGACGCGGTGAAGGTGCTGGCAGAGGCGAAAAAACCCCTGGTTATCTGCGGAGGCGGCGTGCGCTACTCGGAGGCCGGAGAGGCGCTGGAGCGGTTTTGCGAGGAGTTCCATATTCCTTTCGCGGAGACCCAGAGCGGCAAGACGGCCTGTCTTTCCTCCCATCCTTACAATCTGGGGGGCCTGGGGGTCACTGGGAACAGCGCGGGAAACGACATTGCAAAGGAGGCGGATGTGATTCTGGGAATCGGTACCCGGTTCTCCGATTTTACCACGGCATCCAAGTCCCTGTTCCGGGAGGATGTGAAAGTGGTCACCTTAAATACCTCCCGCTTCGACGCCTATAAGCTGGGAGCCGTGAAGGTGGTGGCGGACGCGAAGCTTGGCATTGGGGAGCTGGGCGGCCTTCTGAGGGAGTCAGGGTATCGTTCCGGTTATACAGACGAAATTCGGGAAGCGAAGGAAGGCTGGGCCAGGGAGCTGGAGCGCCTGTCCGCCTATTCCTACGGGGAGGGTTTCAGGCCCCTCATCGGCGCGGGGGATCCCAGGACCATTCCGGAATTTGTGGAGATGACGGGCAGCGGTCTGACTCAAACGGCGGTGGTGGCCAGGGTGCGGGAAAGAATTCCGGCGGACGCCATCTGCGTGGGGGCGGCCGGCTCCCTGCCCGGGGATCTGCAGAGGATGTGGACCTCGGACACCCGCTATTCCTACAATATGGAGTACGGCTACTCCTGTATGGGCTACGAGATCGCGGGGGCGCTGGGCTCCAAGCTGGCGCAGCCGGACAGGGAGGTGTACGCCATGTGCGGGGACGGCAGTTACCTGATGCTGCATTCGGAGCTGGTGACCTCTCTCCAGGAGCGCAGGAAGATCAATGTGCTGCTCTTCGACAACAGCGGCTTCGGCTGCATCAACAACCTGCAGATGTCCAACGGCATAGGCAACCTGGCCACGGAGTTCCGCTTCCGGAACGAAGAGGGAGAGCTGCTGGGAGACCTGATGCCAATCGATTTCGCGGCCTGCGCCGCCGGGTACGGCGTGAAGACCTACCAGGTGAAGAGCATGGAGGAGCTGGACGCCGCTCTGGAGGACGCCCTGAGACAGGAGGTGAGCACCCTCATCGATATCAAGGTGCTGCCCAAGACCATGACGGACGGGTACGGGGCCTGGTGGCATGTGGGGATTGCGGGTACTTCCGGGAATGAGAAGGTGCGTGGCGCCTTTGAAAAGAAGCAGGAGAATCTGGAGAAGGCGTGGAAATATTAGCAGGGAGTAAAATTCTGGCAGCCTAAGTCCAAGAAAAGGAAAGAGTGCTTGGAGAAAGAGTATGAAAATACGGTGTGTGTGGGAACACAATGGCAACGATAGTATTTTGTATGCCGACAACCTTACCGGAGCATATACGCGCGGCGAGACAAAGGAGATTGCCCTTCAGAAGATGAGACGGGAGGTGGTATCTTATCTGGAATGGAAAGGAGCTGCAGTCCCCGACTCTCTGGAGACAATGATCGTACAGGAAAAGGCCTCCCTGCTTGAGATTTCGGATGCGGATTCGGATGTCCTGTTTGAGGAAGAAAAAAGGCCTCTGACCAGGGCAGAATATGAGGAGTTAAAAGCGCTTGCGCTGAAATCCGCACAGGATTTTCTGGATCTGTATGAGGCGATTCCCGACAGGAATAAAAGCTGTCTGCCAATCCGTAAAACCTTTTATGGGCAGGTCCCCCGCACGGCATCTGAAATGTATGAGCATACCAAAAATGTCAATGATTATTACTTTGGGGAGATTGGTGTGGAGACTGACCATGAGGGAACCATTGTGGAATGCCGGCAGCGGGGGTTCGCAATGCTGGAAGGGCAGCCTGATTTCCTGGAGAACAGGGTCTGTTTGGGCAGCTATGGGGAAGAATGGTCGCTGCGAAAGGTACTGAGGCGGTTTATCTGGCACGATCGGATCCATGCAAAGGCAATGTACCGAATGGCAATAAGGACATTTGACGGTAACATTCCGAATGTGTTTCGCTTCCTATAGAGCTTTCCCTATTATGCAGCGGGAACACATTTGCAATGCGAACACATTTCCGAAAAGGAAGTTGAATTTACCGGGACTGAGATGATTTTGGGGACAGAAAGCTGATATTACTATAAAGAAGGGAGAGATTTTCGAAAATGAAATTAAATCGGGAAAAAGTAAAACTGGGCATAGCGCCCATCGCATGGACAAACGATGACATGCCGGATCTGGGGGCGGAGAATACTTTTGAACAATGCGTGTCGGAGATGGCTTTGGCGGGATTTACGGGCTGCGAGGTGGGAAATAAATACCCCAAGGATACGGCGGTGCTGAAAAAGGCCCTGGAGCTGCGGGGTATGCAGATATGCAACGCCTGGTATTCCACCTTTCTCACCACGGCTCCCTACGAGGAGACCGAGAAAGGCTTTATCGAACACATCACCTTCCTGAAGGAAATGGGGGCGAAGGTGGTGGGAGTCTCCGAGCAGGGGCATTCCATCCAGGGCACGGACAAATCCATTTTCCGGGACAAATACGTGATGGACGACAGGGAGTGGGAGCTTCTCTGCACCGGCTTAAATAAGCTGGGGAAAGTGGCGAAGGAAATGGGCATCGCCCTGACCTTCCACCACCATATGGGAACTGTGGTGCAGACCGCGGCGGAGATCCGCCGGATGATGGAGAACACGGACCCGGAGCTGGTGGGGCTGCTCTTTGACAGCGGCCATCTGGCCTACTGCGGTGAGGATTACCTGGCGGTGCTGAAAAAATATGCGGCCAGAACCAGGCATGTACATTTAAAGGATATTCGCCCGGAAGCGGTGGCGAAGGTGAAGGCGGAGAATTTAAGCTTCCTTGCGGGAGTCCGTCTGGGAACCTTTACGGTACCGGGAGACGGAAGTATTGACTTTGCACCTATTTTTGATATCCTTGCGGATACGGGCTATGAAGGGTATGTGCTGGTGGAGGCGGAGCAGGACCCGGCGGTGGCGAATCCCCTGGAATATGCCATCAAGGCGAGGAAGTATATTGCGGAGAAGGCCGGGCTGTAAGCCTGCAGTGATTTACAATTTGCCTTGCGGCAAATGGAGAAAGAAAAGTCGGAAATTGGAATGAGAGACAACAGACCGCGCAGCGGCGGCAGATCGGAGGAAGAAGAAATGATCAATATCGGAATTATCGGTGCGGGGCGCATCGGAAAGGTACATCTGCAGTCCATCACCTATCATGTGAAAAACGCCTGTGTGAAGGCGGTGGCGGATCCTTTCATGAATGAGGAAACGGAAAGCTTTGTGCGGGGAATGGGCGTGCAGAAGGTGTGCAGGGATTATAAGGAGATTCTGGCGGATCCGGAGATACAGGCGGTGCTGGTATGCTCCTCCACGGACACCCATGCGTCCATATCCATAGAAGCTATTGAGGCCGGAAAACATGTGTTCTGCGAGAAACCCGTGGACCATTCCCTGGCCCGGATCCAGGCGGTGGCGGACGCCCTGGCGGCCCACCCCGGCTGCAAATTCCAGGTGGGCTTTAACCGCCGCTTCGACCACAATTTTGCGGCGGTGCGGAAAGCATATGACGAGGGAAAAATCGGAGAGGCCCATATCCTGAAAATCACCTCCAGGGATCCCGAGCCCCCCAATCCTGCCTACATCAAGGTTTCCGGCGGCATGTTCTTAGACATGACCATCCATGATTTCGACATGGCCTGCTTCTTGACAAACAGCGACGTGGAGGAGGTGTACGTCCAGTCCGCGGTGCTGGTGGATCCGGCCATCGGAGAACAGGGCGATGTGGATACCGCCATCATCACCTTGAAAATGACAAACGGCGCCCTGGCTGTCATCGACAATTCCAGGAGGGCCGCCTACGGCTACGACCAGAGGGCGGAGCTGTTCGGTTCCAAGGGCATGGCGGCTACGTCCAACGATACCCTCTCCTCCGTTGTGATTTCCAACAATGAGGGCGTCACCGGCGAGAAGCCCCTGTTCTTCTTCCTGGAGAGGTATATGGAATCCTTCTCCGAGGAGATGAGACAGTTCGTGAATGCCTGTGAGAACGGCGGGGAGGTGCCCGTGGGCATTCATGCGGGAATGCAGTCCGTAAAGATCGGCCTGGCCGCGAAGAAATCCGTGGCGGAGCACAGGCCGGTGAAGATTTCGGAGATGGATTAAAATATACCCATTTGCCAATGCGCTCCAAAACGGAGTTGACTGGGACCATGGGAATACCCGCGCTATACTGCAGACCCCGGTAATTTAGAGTAGGAAAATGAGCAAAGGTATCTTGCCGTTGGTTTGCAGTCGGGATTCGGGGCAGGTTTTACTGAGGTGCGGTATAAAATGTATGATGCGAAATGCCCGGATGAGTGCAGCGTGAGTATTCATAGAGAAGTCATAGAAGATGGACTTTTGTTTGGGAGACGGTTAAGCCGCTGCATATACGCGGAAAGAAGGGAGAAATAGAAATGTCATATCAGTTTATTATGCCGAAACAGATTTTCTACGGGGAGGGAGCACTGGAGCAGGCTGCTCCGGCCATTGCGGGCTGCGGCAGCAAGGCTCTGATCGTCACGGACCCGGTGATGGTGAAATTGAAAAACGTGGAGGCCGTCCTGGAAATGCTGGCAAAGGCAGGGGTGGAGTACGCCATCTTTGACGGCGTCACGGGAGAGCCCACGGATAAAATGGTGGAGGCCGGAAAGGCGGTCTGGGAGCGGGAGAGCTGCGATTTCCTGATTGCCGTGGGCGGAGGCTCCCCCATCGACACCATGAAGGCCATCGGCGTGGCGGCGGTAAACGGCGGCTCCATCAACGACTGGTACGGAAAGGAAATTACGGGAACTCTACCGCCCATGACTGCCATTCCCACTACCAGCGGAACGGGATCGGAGGCCACACAGTTTACCATTATCACCAATACGGAGGCGGATATCAAAATGCTGCTCAAGGGCCGGAACCTGATACCTGACATTGCCGTGGATGATCCCCGGTTTACCATGACGGCTCCGGCCTCCGTTACGGCGGCCACGGGACTGGATGCTCTCTGCCATGCAGCGGAGGCCTATACCTCCAGGAAGGCACAGCCCATGACCGATATGCTGGCAGTCAGCGCGGTGAAGCGGATCTTCCGGTATCTGCCCGTATGCTATTCCGCGGCCGCTGAAGAAGCGGGAGCAGGCAGTCCGGGAGGAGAAAACCCGGCAGTACAGGCAGGAAGCCGACAGGGAGAGACAATGGCAGCAAATTCAAACAGCCCTGGGACGGGAAAAGCAGTCGCAGAGGCCAGAATGCAGATGAGCCTGGCTGCCCTGGAGGCAGGGATCGCCTTCAACAATGCTTCCGTCACGGTGATTCACGGCATGAGCCGCCCCATCGGCGCCCTGTTCCATGTGCCCCATGGGGTCAGCAATGCCATGCTCCTGCCTGCCTGCTTCGCATATGTGTACCGGGAGGCTGCGGATAGATTCGCCCACCTGGGAAGGGCCGTGGGAGCCGCACAGGAGGGGGACACGGACCTGGAAGCCGCGGAGAAATTTATCCGTGCCTGCGGCGAACTGTGCCGCTTCTGCCATATCCCCACTCCGGAGCAATACGGTATTGACAGAGAGACCTTCCTGGAGAAGATTCCCAAGATGACCCAGGACGCCCTCGCCTCCGGTTCCCCGGCCAACACCCGCAGAGAGCTCTCCGCAGAAGACATCACTGCCATTTACAAATCTCTGCTGAGCTGATGCCCCGGATTCCGCGGGGAAGACTGCTGCAGAGCAGAAACCTTTTTTAAATATGCTCCCCATATTCCGATCATTTTTGCAAGCCTGTGGTCAGAAAAAAGGGGAGCATATCTTTGTCTTAATCTCGGCTTTGCACCAATAATGCTGAAATAATTGACTCACTTGATTGCAAAAGCGGCAAATGAATGTTACAATATTTATCTAAATGAATGTGTATTTCTCTGAATTGCAGCAAATGCCAATGATATAAAGCACACGGAGGTACACAAACAGACCCGGAAAGTGCAGTTACAGGAAGTATGGTTGTATGGAAATCTAACAGGCGTTAAAATCAGGGAATCTATTTCGTTCAGGAAAATGTAAATCTCATGGAAGGATATAGGCAGGAATGAAGGAGGGACATCATAGATGAGAAAACGATTTAATGTTACAGGCCTGTGCATTCCTCAAAAACACTATATGGTGGATCTGGCGGGACGATTGGCCCAAATCAGGGAAATGGTGGACGAGGGCGCGTATTTTACCATCCATCGGGCCAGGCAGTACGGAAAGACCACACTCCTCCATGCGCTGGAATCCTGCCTGCGGAAAGACTATCTGGTAATAAACATGGATTTCCAGAAACTGGGAACCGTGAAATATAAAACGGAAAACAGCTTCTCGCTTTCCTTTGCGTCCTGTTTCCTGCGGGAACTTGCCAGAGAGGAAGAACCGGGAGCGGAGTTAAGCCGGGAAGCGGAAGCAATGAGGAATATATGCCAAAGCAGGGATAGTGCTTACTCTCTCTATGAATTGTTTGAGAATCTGAACCATATCTGTACCTTTTCCGCCAGACCGGTGGTCCTCATGATAGACGAGGCGGACAGCGCCGCCAATAACCAGGTATTTCTGGATTTTCTGGCGCAGCTCAGGAATTATTATCTGGAGCGTGAGGCCAGAGGGACGGTCACATTCCAGTCGGTTATCCTGGCGGGACTCTATGATATAAAAAGCCTGAAGGCGAAATTTCGCTCCGAGGATGCGAGGAAGACAAACAGTCCCTGGAATATAGCGGCAGATTTTGATGTGGATATGAGCTTTTCAGAGTCGGACATTGCCGGTATGCTGAGAACGTATGAGAGCGATTACCATACGGGAATGGATATCGCAGAAATGGCGGATCTGCTGCGCGCCTATACCTCCGGCTATCCCTTTCTGGTGTCGCGCCTGTGTAAGCTGATGGATGAAAAAATTGCCGGGAGCGGGAATTTTCCCACAAAGGACGCAGCCTGGACGAAAGAAGGCTTTCTGGCGGCAGTCAGGATTTTTCTCACGGAAGACAATACTTTGTTTGAATCTATGGATAACAGACTGATAGATTACCCTGAGCTGAGGCAGATGCTGAAGGAGCTTTTGCTCCTGGGGAAACCCATCGAGAACATACCGGGCAATGAGAGCATGCGGATGGCGGTTATGTTTGGCTTTGTCACTGTCCGGGACGGCTTCCTGCATGTGGCTAACCGGATATTTGAGACGCGGCTCTACAATGGATTTCTGTCCGAGGAGAGCCGGAACACGGAAATCTTCCAGCTTGCGCTGGCGGACAAAAATCAGTTCATCAGGGACGGGCAGCTTGATGTGGAGCGGATGCTTCGGAAATTCGTGGAATATTACACGGAATTGTTCGGCGATCACGGGGAAAAATTCCTGGAGGAGGATGGAAGGAGGATTTTCCTGCTCTTTGTGCGTCCTATCATAAACGGAAGCGGCAATTATTACATCGAAGCCAGAACCAGAAACTATCGGCGTACAGATCTGATCATCGACTTCCGGGGCCGGCAGTCGGTAATCGAGCTGAAAATCTGGCGCGGAAATGAATACCATACCAGAGGGGAAGAGCAGCTGTCCGAATACCTGGATTATTATCAGTTGAAAAAAGGATATATGGTGAGCTTTAACTTTAATAAAAAGAAGCAGGCCGGAGTCCGGGAGATTGTCCTGGGGGATAAAATTCTGGTGGAGGCGGTGGTTTAAGCGGCGGCTTCCGTTGTGTCTTTATTGTCAATCATATGTATTTATCCATTCATTACAGTACCAACAGTTTCGCTGTAATAGCCTTTCGCATGATTCCCTTGGGCGGAAATGGAAGATGCCGTGCTTTCGATGGAGAAGTCTTCTTGGTTGTATGAAAAGCAGATAGGAGATTGATATATCAATATATCGGATAGCATGGCAATGCCAGCGGGCAGGTTGTACGATTTTGACGGGAATGAGATTAAGAATGGTATAGAATATATGATGAAAAAGTTGAAGTGACATATTATGTCTATCTCATCTGGTATACTGTGGCTATATTGCGAGTTATCATACAGGAGGCAGCCATGGAAGAAATAAAAGGCAACCAGATAGAACGGGTATTACAGATTTATTCCAGGCTTTCGGATGGCTATATTGTGAATAAGACAGAAGAGGCAGCCAGGTATGGGGTTAATGAGCGCAGCATTCAGCGAGACATAGATCATATCAGAAATTTCCTGGATGAGGATTCAGAACGTACGGGCATCGTCAACTCCATTGTGTATGACAGAAGTGCGAAGGGATATAGACTTGAATCGGGGAGAACATGAGAAACTGAATCTATGTTTCATATTGTTTATAATCTGTGTGATTGCATATGTGATTTCTCTTGTGCTTATGGGGATGGAGGATGTAGATTTTGAAGAAGCGCTTTCAGGCATTATGATTACGATATTCTTATTTCTGCTTTGGGGTGTTTTGATAGCGAGAGCCTATATATTTAAGCGAAAAGGCGGTTCTGACAAGGGGAATGCCGAGAGCGCATAAATGTGTAGTCCACACCGGCATACAAAAATATGCAGACAATGAAGAACAAAAGGAGGAGAGCAAAAGTGGATATGTTACTTGGAATTGCGGTTTTAGCGTATATACCAACCGCATGGTGGGCGGCAAACAAAGTATGGTATTCAAAGCACACATATTTTGTGACGGATTCGGCTGCCTTTTATGGAAAAAAATTTGCAACGGTATTTTGTCTGGGATGGATATTCATTCCAATTGCGATTATTCAAAAGGTAATGCATAAAAGATGGAGCGAAAATGGGAGGCGCCTCTGCTGAGAGGGTGCTTCTTTTCTTATGGAGGTGAATGCGGTGAAAAAAGAGGTAATGAAGGTAGCAGCAAAAATGGCATTGGCAGCAGTCATGGCACTGATTCAGGCAATAGATAAATGGGTGGCAAAGAAGTAAAGTAGACCAAAAGGGAAGATTTCAGTTGTCTTCTCTTTTTTGGAGGAATATACTGTAAGTATTATCAATACAGCGGAGGGAATAACATGGGATTATCATTTCAGGATTTTTTGGATGAAATTTGCAATGACCATGGATTTGTATGCTCATGTTCTTCCGGACCAGAAAGCCGAGGAGATACGCAAAAAAGCAAATCTGTTCTGAAAAAGGGCAGGGGGTGAGTCAAAGGTGAGTCAAAACGGGCTAAAACAGCCTCTGAAATGCGAAAAAACCCCGAGCCTGCACTATTCGCGAAGCCCGGGATTCTTAAAGGGGAGGATTAAGTATTATTCGTATCTTTTGTTAGATCAAAGGAGGGGGTTCCTTGACATTGATTAGTGTTGCCAGGGAACAGAAGATTATACACAAAAAATTATTTTTTTCAAAAATTATTTGCCAAGCATTTTTAAAAATTTTTTTATTGTGCAAAAGAGCATTCTGTTATATACTGATAAAAGCGGGATATTTTTGGGAAAAAGGAAGGATTCCGCATAGAATACAGCCGGATCCTATGCCGGCAGGATGTAAAAGGTGGTAGAAAAATGGCATTATTGGAAAAATGGAGAGAAATGGCATATAATGAGAGGACTGACAAGAATAAGCTGCAGTCCCTCTGGGCGGACTATTTCCAGGAGGAGAAGGATATTTATGCCCGGCTTCTGAAGAACCCGGACGAAGTGGTGACCGGAACGGTGAAGGAACTGGCCGACAGGTATCAGGTTTCCGTTATGACTATGACGGGATTCCTGGACGGAATCAACGATAGCCTCAAGGAGGCCAACCCAATCGAGGAGATGGAAGAGGAGACGCAGGTAAACCTGGGTTTTGACAAGGCGTTGCTCTACAAGAATATGGTGGCTGCCGAGGCGGACTGGCTTTACGAGCTGGAGGAATGGAAGGATATTTTCGACGAGGACACCAGGAAGGCGCTTTATAAGGAACAGAGATCCTCCACTACGATCGTCAAGGAGGCAAAGATATATCCCAATGATCCCTGCCCCTGCGGAAGCGGGAAGAAATATAAAAAGTGCTGCGGCAGAAAGTAACCGGCATTTATGTACCACAGGCAGACAAGGGGCTGTCGGGAAATGACTGTCCTCTCACAATATATGCTGTGACATGATGGGGCTCACAACCATATATTGTATTTTGACAGCATATCCCGACAACCCCTTTTATAGATGAAGGAGCAGTAGAGTGAATATAGCATCTTTTTTATTGCCAAAAGCAGAAGTGGCTTACCTGCGTGATGACATGACGCTGCGGCAGGGGCTTGAAAAGCTGCGGCGAAGCGGGTTTACGGCCATACCTGTCATCGATATGGAGGATCGATATGTGGGAGTAATCAGTGTGGGAGATTTCCTGTGGAACATTCTCGCATACAACCAGAGCCTGGAGAGCATTACCCTGAAAAGCCTGGAATCCATGACTGTCCGGGATTTCGTCCAGAACGGAAAGGTAAGAAGCGCACGCATCGATACGGCGATGGAGAATCTGCTGGAACAGGCCAAGAATCAGAATTTTGTGCCGGTAGTGGATGACAGGAATGTATTTATCGGCATTGTTACCAGGAGCGATATTATCAAGTATTTTGTGGATAAGGCCAAAGGCTGATACAAATACATACAGGAGAGGTAAGAGATCATGAAAAAACTGGAAGAATATGTGGTAAGCATTCCCGATTTTCCCGAGGAGGGTATTATTTTCCGGGACGTGACGAGCGTTCTGCAGGATGCGGAGGGGCTGCAGCTGGCGATTGATACCATGCAGGAGAAAATCCGTGATCTGGAGTATGATGTGGTGGCGGGACCCGAGTCAAGGGGCTTTATATTTGGAACGCCCATTGCCTATAATAATAAAAAGCCCTTTGTTCTGATCAGAAAAGCGGGGAAGCTCCCCAGGGAGACGGTCTCCATCGATTACGATCTGGAGTACGGCAGGGCAACGATAGAGATGCATAAGGACAGCATTAAGCCTGGACAGAGGGTATTGATTGTGGACGATCTGATTGCCACGGGAGGTACCACCGAGGCCATGATCAGGCTGGTGGAAGGCCTGGGCGGCAAGGTAGTGGGTGTTGTGGTTCTGATGGAGCTGGCAGGGCTGAAGGGCCGGGAAAGAATTGCGGATTACCGTCTGGATTCGGCGATCTGCTACCAAGGTAAGTAAAAAAATCTTACCTGGTAAGTAAAAAAATCTTACCTGGTAAGTAAAAAATCTCACCTGGTAAGTAAATGAACTAATCTGAATTCAGCGGACGGCAGGCAGGGTTCCCCGGCAGCGGTAATTTTAGCGTAGAAAGCGTGGACATCTATGGCAGAAGAAAAGTTTGAGGAAATATTTGGCGACGGAAAGATGGCGGAGCACCAGGAGTTTGTAAATCCTGAGGAACTGTATCAGGAGCTTATTGGGCGTGTGCAGAAATACCATCCAAGCGACGATATTTCCATGATTGAGAAAGCTTACAGGATTGCGTCGGATGCGCATAAGGATCAATTCCGCAAGTCCGGGGAGCCCTATATCATCCATCCGCTGAATGTGGCCATTATTCTGGCGGAGCTGGAATTGGATAAGGAGACCATTGTGGCGGGTATACTCCATGATGTGGTGGAGGATACCATCATGAAGGAGGAGGATCTGAAACGGGAATTCGGAGACGACGTGGCCCTGCTGGTGGACGGCGTCACAAAGCTGGAAAGAATTCCCCTGTCCTCGGGTGCGGATCAGTCGGATGAGAAGCTGGAAATGCAGGCGGAGAATCTCAGGAAAATGTTCC
Organism: uncultured Acetatifactor sp.; assembly: GCA_910589035.1. Taxonomy (GTDB): domain Bacteria; phylum Bacillota; class Clostridia; order Lachnospirales; family Lachnospiraceae; genus Acetatifactor. The sequence goes on from CAJUSI010000079.1 coordinate 92,900, forward strand.
TTGCCATGGCAAAGGATATCCGCGTTATTATGATCAAGCTGGCGGACAGACTTCACAACATGCGCACCCTGCAGTATAAGAAGCCGGAGAGCAGACAGCGCATCGCAAAGGAAACGCTGGAAATTTACTGCCCCATCGCCCAGAGGCTGGGCATCAGCAAGGTAAAGATCGAATTGGACGATCTGTCCCTGAAATATCTGGAACCCGAAGTCTATTATGATCTGGTGGAGAAGATCTCCGTGCGCAAAAGTGTCCGTGAGAAGTATATTCAGAGCATTGTGGACGAGGTCAGCGAGCATATCCGAAAGGCAGGCATCAAGGCCAAAATAGACGGGCGGGTCAAGCATTTCTTCAGCATTTATAAGAAGATGAAAAATCAGGATAAAACCCTGGATCAGATTTACGACCTCTTTGCCGTTCGGATCATAGTGGATACGGTGAGAGACTGCTATGCGGCTCTGGGGGTGATTCACGAAATGTACAAACCCATTCCGGGGCGTTTTAAGGATTATATTGCCATGCCCAAGGAAAATATGTATCAATCCCTTCACACCACCCTGATCGGCAATTCCGGGCAGCCGTTTGAGATACAGATCCGCACCTTTGAGATGCATAAGGCGGCGGAATACGGTATTGCCGCCCATTGGAAATACAAGGAGGCTTCGGACGGTAAGAGAGTGGAGGGGCAGGAGGAGGAGAAGCTGGTCTGGCTGCGCCAGATTCTGGAGTGGCAGCGGGACATGTCGGATAATCGGGAATTCATGAAGCTCCTGAAGAATGACCTGGATCTGTTCTCCGATAATGTATACTGCTTTACGCCCACAGGTGAGGTGAAGAATCTGCCCGCAGGTTCCACCACAATTGATTTTGCATACAGCATCCATTCCGCAGTGGGGAACAGGATGGTGGGGGCAAGGGTCAATGACAAGCTGGTGACCATTGATTATGAAATCAAAAACGGCGACAGGATCGAGATTATCACTTCTCAGAATTCAAAGGGCCCCAGCAGGGACTGGCTGAAGGTGGTCAAGAGTACACAGGCAAAGAACAAGATCAATCAGTGGTTCAAAAATGAACTGAAGGAAGATAATATCATCAAGGGAAAGGATTTGCTGACAAGCTACTGCAAGGCGAGAGCGGTAAACCTTTCCGAGCTTCTGAAAAACGAATATATGGAAGCGGTTATGCGAAAATATGGATTCCGGGACTGGGATTCCGTGCTGGCTGCTATCGGCCACGGCGCTCTGAAGGAGGGCCAGGTGGTCAACAAGATGCAGGAATTCTATGACAGGGATCATAAAAAGGCCCTGACCAACGAAGAGGTTCTGGCGGATATTGCGGAGGCGGGTGCTTCCATTGCGGCAAGGCCTGCTTTGGGGCATTCCAAGAGCGGCATTGTGGTCAGAGGAATTGCAGATCTGTCTGTACGCTTTTCCAAATGCTGTTCTCCCGTGCCGGGGGATGAGATTGTGGGCTTTGTCACAAGGGGGCGCGGGATCTCCATTCACCGCACGGACTGTGTGAATATGATGAACCTGCCCGAGATTGAGAGGGTGCGCATTATTGATGCGGAATGGCAGGCTCCGGAGGATACCACCGGAAAATATGTGGCGGAGATAGACATTTATGCCAATAACCGCAACGGCCTGCTGGCGGATATTTCCAAGGTGCTCACGGAAAAGAATATCGGCATACTGTCCATGAATACCAGAATCAGCAGGCAGGGGCTTGCAACTCTGCAGACCTCCTTTGAGGTGGAGAGCAGGGAGGAACTGAACAATGTGATCGATAAGCTGAGGCAGATTGAGAGCGTGGTGGATATCGAGAGAGCCACCGGCTGAGGGCCGGGGATCGAAGCGCGTGAAGGACAGGGAGCCCTGCCGGGAGCCGGGGTTCGGAGTTCGGTGAAGGCAGGCAGCAGAGGAACAGGAGGGAGTATGGGCGAGATTAAGATCGGACGAATGGTACTGGGCGTATGCCAGACTAACTGCTATTTTTTATATCGGGACGGCGGAGAGGAAGCTATCGTGGTGGATCCCGCGGATAAGGGAAGCAATATTTATGCTGCCCTTAAGAAAAACGGCTTCCGGGTGGTTGGGATTCTTTTGACACATGGACACTTCGACCACATCTGGGGACTGGACGAGCTTCGGGATGCGGCAAACGCCGCTACGGAGGCGGACGGACTGGAGCCGGTGAAGGTATATGCCTGCCAGGCGGAACGGGAGCTGTTAAAGGACGCGGGGATGAATGTATCCAGGCAGGCGGGAAGAGCATGCGAGACCTATGCGGACGTATATGTGAAGGACGGGCAGGAGATTGAGCTGGCAGATATGAAATGCAGGGTTCTGGCCACGCCGGGACATACTGCGGGAGGCTGCTGCTATTATTTCGAGGAAGCCGGCATTCTGGTATCCGGAGATACCCTGTTCGCGGAGTCCGTGGGCAGGACGGATTTTCCCACGGGAAGCATGGGAACGCTGGTGCGCTCCATCAAAGAGAAGCTCTTTGTGCTGCCGGATGACACGAGAGTGTATCCCGGCCATGGGGACAGCACTACGATAGGCCATGAGAAGGCATGCAATCCTTTCTGCGGGTAAAACGCATGCGTTTATAAGCAGGACGGCCGGAAGGCGGGAAATGCCGGCGGTCTTTCGCTGTAGTTTACGGCAAATTTAATCGGTGTGCAGTATAAAATTCCGGTTCGCCGGCTTGTTTGGGGCAGGTTCGGATAATGTGCTTCAGCAGTGGGAATGCAGCGAGCAGCTGAGCTCCCATAGAACTGCAGGAATGCAGAGTAGATTCCGCAGGGCGGAGAAGAATTATCTGCGTACAGAGAGGAAGTCTGGTTTGGAAGCACTTAATTACAAGGCTCATCTTGTGATGGATGAGGTGAAAAAGGTAATCCTTGGAAAAGATGAATGTATAGAAAAGGTGATGGCCGCCATTCTGGCCAGGGGCAATGTGCTCCTGGAGGATGTGCCCGGAGTGGGCAAAACGGAGATGGCTATTGCTTTTTCCAGGGCCTGCGGGCTGAAATCCAACCGCGTGCAGTTTACGCCGGATGTGATGCCTGCGGATATAACGGGATTCTCCATGTACAGGAAGGAGACGGAAAGCTTTGTATATCGGCCGGGGGCGGTGATGTGTAATCTGCTGCTTGCGGACGAGATCAACAGAACTTCTCCGAAGACGCAATCTGCTCTTCTGGAAGTCATGGAGGAGGGAAATGTAACGGTCGATGGTGTCACCAGGCAGGTACCCCGTCCTTTTATTGTGCTTGCAACTCAGAATCCGGTGGGATCCTTTGGCACCCAGAGGCTGCCGGAGGCCCAGGTGGACCGGTTTCTGATCTGTGTCAGTATGGGATATCCGAATCAGGAGGATGAAATCGCCATGCTCAAAAGCCGTCATGGGGGCCGCCCCCTGGACCGGGTGGAGTCCGTCATCGACGGAGAGACGCTTTTGGCCATGCAGGAGGAGACGGAGAATATATTCATTCATGATGCCATCTACCGCTATATGACTTTGCTGGCTGCCGCTACCAGAGAGCATGAACTGATTGATCTTGGGATGAGTCCCAGGGGAACCCTTGCCCTGGGCAGGATGGCCAGGGCCTACGCCTGGCTCAGGGGGAGGGAATACTGCGTGCCAAAGGATGTAAAGGACGCCCTGCCTGATGTGGGGATACACAGGATCCGGATTGGGCAGAGAGCCAGGCTTAACGGGAGAGGAGCCGGGGATATCCTGGAGGAAATATTGGACAGTGTGAAGGAACCCAGAACCGGCGAGAGAGTGCGATGAACCGGCGAGGGGAAAGGACATGATAGTTAGGAGAGTTTATTATCTGCTTCTTCTGGCGGCAGGCGGATATTTTGCAATGCTGTACAATTTTCAGGGGCTGCGGTTCCTGCTTTGCTGTATCGTTTTATTTCCTCTGGTAAGCTTTCTGTTCCTGATTCCCGGTAAGTTCCTCTGCAGAGTGGACTTGAGCGTAAAAGGGGATACCGTTTCCAGGGGAGAGCCGGTGGAGTTTGCGGTGAAGGTAAAGAACAGGGGGCTGTTTCCCATATCCAGAGTGCTGATCAGGCTGTGCTGGAAAGCGCCCGGGGAGAAGGCGGTAAGGGTCAGGCACTTCCTGCGCTGCCCCGGCTCCGGGGAAATACTGCCTCTGGAGCTTAGTGCCGCCCACTGCGGCGCGGCGTATCTCATTTTGGAAAAAGCCAGAGTCTATGACTATTTCGGCTTGTTTTCCCTTTCAACAGGCGGCGGAAAAAGAGCGGAAATCTGCGTGACTCCCCTGATAGAGGCCGTTTCCTCCGATGTGCCGGAAGCCGGACTGTTAAGGGGGCTGGATATGGCGGGGGAGGAGGGGGATCTGCTTCTTCGGGACTTTCAGCCGGGGGACAGTCTGCGCAGGATTTACTGGCAGATGACCGCAAGGGGAGGAGAACTGCAGGTGAAAGATTTTGAGAAAGAGGACAGTCTGAAGATATTTTTGAATTTTTCTCCCCAATTCAGACAACAGGCGGAAAAATGGGATGTATTTCTTGACAGGGTATGTTCCCTGATGGCATTCTGGTCAAATGAGAACGGCGGGCCGGCAGGAAGCGGACTGGAAATAGTGTGGGCCCGGGGAGAAGAATTCGTGAAATACGGGATTTCCGGCCCGGAAGCGGTGCAAGCCTGGGTTTGCGCCCTGCTGAAGGGGGAGGATGCGGGGACTTTTCTTTCGGAGGAGGAGATCTCCGGTCTGAGCGGGGGATATCATCTGGAAGAGGATGGCGGGCTGTATTTTGGGGAGCAATGTGTGTATGAAGAGGCTGGGTCATTTATTTGATATCCTGCTGCTGACGATCAACAGCATCGGTATTGTGGGAGCGCTGACCGAAATCCTGCAGATTCCGTGGAGAAATGATCTCCTGGAGGGAGCATCGGGGATCGGGGCTCTGGACGGAAGGGTATTCTGGCCGGGGCTGTTCTTCTTCTGTACAGTCTCCATAGTGCTGTGGAGAGGGACAGGGGCAGGAAAGCTTTTGGAACGTATCGGATTATGTGTATTCTTCTATCTCTGCCTGGGGCTGCTTTTCAGGAGACAGCTGCAGGGAGGGGTTACACTTGCCCTGCAGAATGCCGTTGAAATACTCAACCGGAGATTTCCCTTTCACATCGCCCGGATTTCGGCGGCGAGAGTTTTGGAGGAGACAGGACTAAGCGGAGGGGGAGCGGTATGGGCATCCACCTTCGGCATTCTGTACCTGGTATTTCCTTTTGAGCTGCTGGCTGGACTTTTCTGGAAACACGGAAAAGCTTTTCTGCTGCTGGCCGGAAATATTCTGTGGTTTACTGCAGCCTGTGCCTGGGATATTTTTCCCGGCTATTTTTTCCTTGCATTCTGTGTTCTGGGGATGGCGGCGGCGCTGATACAGGCGGAATTCCGCGGGTATCCGGGAGCGGGAATCCGTGCCGTGACCGGAATGGCGGTATTTGCGGGCGCTGTCATGGCGGCAGTCTGGTTTTTCCTCCTGCCGAAGCTGGATCTGTTATATGAGGTTACGGAGGATAAGAGGCTGGAGCTCTACAGGGTGGTAAATAATGAATGGATTCCCGGGGTGCAGAGCGTTTTTTCCGGTCATTGGCTGGGAATCGGTTCCGGCCCGGACGTGACGGGGGAATTATATCGGAATTCCATTTTCTCCCACACGGAGAACCAGTCCTATCAGGTGAGCGTAGACCGCATTCCCCAGAGCACCATATATTTAAAGGGATTCGTGGGGACATCTTACGCCGGGACTGCCTGGGAGGAGAGTACGGACAGGGAACTGAAAAGATACTACGAAGAGCAGGGGCTTCCGCTGCCCGGGGAGTATCGGGAGCTGGTCAATATGAGCTATGAGGCCCTGGGCGGAATGCGGCCGGAGACTTCTCCGGGGTATATCCTGATTGAGGAGCTGGGAGGAAAAGGAAGCTACAGCCTCTATCCCTACGGAGCGCTGCTGACGGAGGAATTCCAGGTCCATGGGGACGGAAGTGTGGAAAGAGAAGGGAAAAGCTATGGTTTCCGGTATTATTTTCCGGAGTTGGGCGGCATCTACCGGAGTCAGGATATTCAACAGGGGGCAGGACAGACTTTGGTCGGCGGCGGGAATCCGGGCTATGACGGCAATGCATTTTTGCCGGGAACCGCCCCGGGTTCAGCACATGAAGGAAGGCCGAACTATGAGGAAAACGCTTCTTCGCAGAGAACCTGGGAACAGACGGAGCGGGATTACCGCCGGTATGTTTACGATAGCTTTCTGGAGTATCCGGAGGAAGAGCTGCCTGTGCTGACCCGGTACTTAAGCAGGGCGGATATTAACCGGGAGAACATATCCGATTGTGTGCTGGATATCATGCGTTTCCTTGATGAACATGCCGTTTATAATCTTGATGTGGGAAGAAATCCTTTGGGAACGGATTTCGTGGAATATTTTCTGTTTGAAAAAGGAGAGGGGTACTGCGCTCATTTTGCCTCCGCAGCGGTGCTGGCGCTTCGCTACTTCGGGATCCCGGCACGGTATGCCACGGGGTATGCGGTCTCGCCTTCCAATTTTACAAGTGACGGAGAAGGCGGTTACAGGGCGGTGCTTACGGGCAGACAGGCCCATGCGTGGGCGGAGATTTACCTGAACGGCATAGGCTGGATTCCGGTGGAGATGACGCCGGGGGCTGCGGCGCTTTCGGGAGAAGGCCGCCGGGTGCTGGTGGAGCAGGCGCAGCAGCTGGAGGGACAGAGCGTTGCCCCCACTGACAGAGAGAAGCCTTTTGAAGAAGAGGAGAAGCCGGAAGAATCCAGGCCGTCTGCGGAGGGCATAACGGAGAAGGAAGAGCTTCCGGAGGTGTCCCGGCCGGAACATGGGGCGCAAAAAGAGGAGCAGCCGGGGAATTCCGGTCAGTCGGCGGGTCTGATATCGGATTTGCAGGAGGGAGAAGGGAATGGAGCCGGCGGAGCGGATATGAGGTTTCTGCTGGGGCTGCCGGCCGTTCTTCTGCTGCTTTTGGCAGTGGGCATTCTGCTGAGATCAGTGAGACACCGCAGGCTGGAGAGACTGAGAAGAGCGAAGACCAGGGAGAAGATTTTCCTCCTGTACCGGAATATGAGAGAGGCGCTTCGGATTATGGGATGTCCCGGACGGTTTGCGGTGGATGAGGAGAATTTCTGGCAGGCGCTTCAGAGGATTGCTCCCCGGGTGACCAGGGAGGAATACGAAGTTTTCTGTGGGATTCTGGAGAAGAATACCTTCGGCAATATGCCGCCTTCGGAGGGGGAGCTGCAGACGGTGTGCGGGCTGCATGACAGGCTGATAGAGGAAATATATAAGCGTGCGCCTGTGTACAGGAAGATTTTTCTGGGAAAATATCGAAGAATTTGCTGATAAGAGGAGAGTTTGCTTATTTCCGCGGCAATGGGCTTGAAAAGGCTGGATGGGATTAGAAGAAAGGCGGCAGAGCTGCTTGCATCGGATATACGATATGAGAAGGCAGACCAGGCGTATAAGGTGCAGGCCGCTTGCGCTGCCTGCGGCGGGGATGCCGGCAGAATGCCGGGGAGGAACGCCCTTTCGGAAAGAGGGCAGGGAGGAAGAGAGCGATGTTTGCCGTAGAGTTAAACCGTGCGAATTATGAATATGATGTGAATGCTATAGTAAAGGCTTTTTATCCCCAGGAGCAGGTTATGGTGCTGACGCCGGAATGCGGGGAGGCGAAAAGGGAGAAGCTGAAGGGGGATATCCGTATCCGCGCAGTTCTGGACGGGGACGGGGCTTGTGTCACCGTGGATGGGCAGGAGTATACCTGGAATCGGAGGCAGGAGGATTTTGATTCCGGGGAGTTGGGGATACAGCCGGCGGTGGAAATGAAATCGGATTCCGCGGGGAAGCAGCAGGGGAAAACAGAGGTAAATTCTGTGGGAAGGGCAATGGAGGACTCGGAGGCAAGCGCTGCGGGAGAGGCGGCAGAGGACTCGGAGCAGGGTTCTGCAGGGGAGGAAGCGGATCAGGAGAAAGAATACAAGTACGGCTTTAAATGCTTTCTGTACAGGGTGCTTTGCCAGGTGACTGGCAGGGAGCTTCCCTGGGGAAATCTTACGGGGATCCGGCCCACGAAGATCGCCTATGTGATGCTGGAGCAGGGCAGGAGCGAGCAGGAGATAGAGGAATACTACAGGAAGCGGTATTATGTAAGCGCGGAAAAGGCCAGGCTTTCGATTGATATCGCAAAGAGGGAGAGGGCGCTGCTCTCCTGTATTCGGCCCGGGGAAATGACGGAGGACGGAGACAGGATGGAAGACAGAGCCAGGACGGGGAACGGTGACGAAGGGGCAGGCTACAGCCTGTATGTGGGAATCCCCTTCTGTCCCAGTACATGCCTGTATTGTTCTTTTACCTCTTTCCCGATTGCGGGTTACCGTAAAACAGTGGATTCCTATCTCGGCTGCCTGATGGCGGAGATAGAATATACTGCCTCCTGTTACAGGGACAGGAGACTGGATACCGTGTATGTGGGAGGGGGCACCCCCACCACATTGGAAGCCGGGCAGCTGGCCGGACTGTTGGCCGGGATAAGGCGCAGTTTTGATTTTTCCGAAGTAAAGGAATTCACCGTGGAGGCAGGCCGGGCAGACAGCATCACGGAGGAAAAGCTCCGCGTGCTGAGGGAGTACGGCGTTACGAGAATTTCCGTCAACCCCCAGACCATGAGGCAGGAGACTCTGGATCTGATCGGCAGAAAGGCTTCCGCGGAACAGGTGGTGGAGGCCTTCCGGCTGGCCAGAAGAGTGGGCTTTGACAATATTAATATGGATCTGATCCTGGGACTTCCCGGAGAAACGGCAGAAGATGTACGATATACCATGGACAAGGTATCGGAGCTGGCTCCGGACAGCCTTACGGTACACTCCCTTGCCATCAAGAGAGCCTCCCGCCTGAACCAGTGGGTCCAGGAGAATGGCGTGGATCTGCTGAATAATACGGATGAGACCATGGAAATTGCGGCGGAAGGGGCAAAGAGGCTGGGGCTTGTACCTTATTATCTCTATCGCCAGAAAAATATGTCCGGCAATTTCGAGAATGTGGGGTACGCCAGGGAAGGGAAGCTGGGGCTGTATAATATTCTGATTATGGAGGAGCTGCAGACCATTATCGCCGTCGGGGCCGGGAGTATATCCAAGCGGGTGTACCCGGACGGGCGGATTGAGCGGTGCGAAAATGTGAAGGAGATTTCCCAATATATCGAGAGAATCGGGGAAATGATAGAAAGAAAACGTGTGTTATTAGAAGATTAACAATTTGATGTCATTGTTTATCAAAACCAAAGCGCAGACTGGCAGAAAAAGTGCCGGAGCCGGATGTGGCATGGAGGGGAGAAAACGCCGCAATTATCATAAAGCAAGTGAAATTCCAACCATATCCGGTCTGACATTCAAAGAATCCGATTGATTTAGTCGGGATGAATACGGAGAATGCGGAGATTAACGAGGGGCTTATCCGGTTTGACATTATCTTTTATGTGCGTATGAAAGATGGTATCTCACAGGTGATCGTGAATTTAGAGGCGCAAAAAGATGAAACGTCAGGCTACCATATCCTGAACAGGGCAGTATTTTATGTGAGTCGCCTTGTTTCCTCGCAGAAGGAACGGGATTTTGTCAAGACAAACTATAACGACATAAAACGTGTTTTTTCCATTTGGATATGTATGAACATGGACGAGAACAGTATGGATTATGTACATCTGACGGATGATAAGCTGTTAGGTTCTTATCCGTGGAAAGGCGGGCTTGACCTGCTGAATATTGTCCTGATCGGTATATCAAATGAACTGCCGGAGGATGATGAGAAGTATGAGCTGCATCGTCTGCTGAGTACATTGCTTTCAATGGAGCTGACCGCTGATGAAAAAATAGGGATTATAAAAACCGAGTACCATATTCCGGTAGATGATGAATTGAGAAAGGATGTGAGCGCTATGTGTAATCTTTCACAGGGAATCAGAGAAAGAAGTGTGGCAGAGAGAGATGAAAAAATTATTTTAAATATGTACAGGAAAGGCTATACATTAGAGCAGATAGCAGAATGTGTGGAAAAGACTATCGAAGAAGTGGAGGCTGTCATCAAAAAGCGGGAGCCTGTGCTGGTATAATCACAGCAACTTAATAACACAAGTAGTAAAGCAGTGAATTGTTTTTATTAGAGAAAGCAATTCTGGATGAGATGCCGGAGTATAATAACCAAGATACCGCCTTGTAAAGATTCAGGGCGGTATTTTTGATATCTTGACATGGCTGTGAGGATATGTTAAAGTGAAGAAAAATAGTGGTAAGGGGTATGACTACTGATATGAAGGAAAACGAATATTTGGAGCCATTGGGATTTTCACAGAATGAGGCGAAGGTTTATACCACGCTTTTAAAACATAAGATGCTGAACGGCTATGAGATTGCCAAATTGTCGGGAGTTTCCCGGTCCCTGGTGTACGATGTGATTAACCGTCTGGTGGGCAGGGGAATTCTGTTTCGTCTGGAGGGGGAGCCGAATTACTATAAGCCTCTGGAATACCGGGAGTTGACCGAGAGAATCCGGAGGGAAAACGAGAGCAATATGAGCCGGGCAGAAAAGTATCTGGAGAGCCTGGCCTGCGGAGAGGAAAATCATGACTATGTGCTTAACATCATGGGAGTCGACAAGTCAGTAAAAAAGGCAGTGGAATTGATCGAGGCAGCGGAAGAGGAGATTTCCCTCTCCCTCTGGCGCATGGAATTCGACCTTCTGCGGGATGCTCTGGAAAAAGCACTGGAAAGAGGGGTAAAAGTCTATCTGTTCACTTTTGAGGAGGTAGAACTGGACGGGGCGGTAGTCTTTTCTTACCGTATCTGTGACGCCCAAAAGCTGTTCCCCTACCGCAGGATGACCCTGGTGGCGGACGGAGTGCAGTGTCTTACCGGCGAGAACAGCGGGGAGAGGAGTATTTTCACCTGTACGAGAAACCATGCCATTGTGTCTCTGGCCACGGACGAGATTGTTCTGAACATTTTCTGGTACAAATATATGGAAAAGCGGGGGCTGCTTTGTCAGAGAAATACCAGCGGGAAATTTCTGCGCACTCTTGCGGCTCTGGCACAGGAGTTGGACATCAGTGACGATATGACGAAAAACTTTATTGTATACGATTATCAGAGGAGGGGCGGCAATGAGAGGGAAGAACGTTGAGAGACAGAAGGCAAGGGAGGCAGGGGAGCTGGTCAGAAGGAAAAAACAGCTGCAGGCAGGGAGCGGGAGATTTTATATCCTGTATCTGTTCATGGTGCTGTCGCTGATCTATATCATCGATGAGATCGCATCCACCATTTCGATTCAGTTCCAGTCCAATATTATCAACGAATTTTTCGTGCAGAATATGGGTATGACCTATGGGGAGGGACTGTCCCTTTCCTCCGCCCTGGGTTTTATCACCTATCCGGTGACGCTGCTGATCGTATTCTACCGCCCTTTGGCGGATCGGTTCGGCCGGAAGCCCTTTCTGGTCATCAACACCTTTATGCTGGGGCTGGGCCTGTTTTTGGTTTACCTTTCCGACAATATCTATGTCTATATGCTGGGCGGCACCATCATGGGCTTTATGGTCTCTCATGATATGCAGTGTGTCTATATCCTGGAATGCTCCAACGAGAAGACCCGGGCCAGAAATTATGCCCTGACCAAAGCCCTGGCAATCCTGGGAACTCTGCTCATTCCGTTGCTGCGGGAGACGCTGATGCAAAACAGGAGCGAACAATGGCATCTGGTGTATCTGGTGCCGGCTCTTCTGGGATTTGTGCTGTCGTTTGTGGCGCTGCTGTTTGCCAGGGAGACGGGAACCTTCCTGATCAACCGGGTCAAATATCTGGAGACGCCGATTGAAGTCAGGGAAAAACAGACCAGGGAGGAGAGAAACAGTAATGCCCAGGGCGGCATCCTTCACGCGGTGAAATTCGCTTTCCGGCACAGGCAGCTGCGGTTCCTGATGCTTGCCTGCTGCTTCTATTACTCTGCATCCCTGGCCACGGCGACTTACAATACGGTGATGAAGGAATCGGCGCTGATGAAGGAGGAGGCCATTACGATGGCGCTGTATCTCTATCCCGTGGGAAACGCCCTGATGACCTTTGTGGCGGGAATCGTTTCGGACAGATTCGGCAGAAAGGCGACGATTATCACCATGTCCTGTTCCGCGGTGGCATATTACAGTCTGTTCATTGCGGGAGCCATGCTGGGCTGGGCGCCCCTCCTTACCGGTTTTGCCATAGGCGGCTTCATGGGAAGCTACTGGGGAGCGGGAGATACCATAGGCGGTATCATGTTTTCGGAGTCAGCACCTACTAACCTGCGCTCCTCCGTCACGGTGATCAATACGCTGCTCAACGGAATTATCGGCGGCCTGGCCACCATTGTGACCATCATCCTGCTTCCCCTCATTCCCAAGGAGACCTTTGGCTATATGTATCTTGGCCTGACGATTCCCGGGCTGATCGGTGCGGCTTTTGTCATCTGGAAGTATGTGGGCGAAACCAGAGGACTGGACCTGAAGAAGGTTACCGGGGCGGAGTGGGATATAGTAAAAGCAAAATAATGCTTCCGGGCAGGAAGAAAATCCAAAGACCGGGGAACAAAAGGGACGGAATATGGCTCTGAAGCAAAGCAGAGATAGCAGATGGACAAAACAGAGATAATTAAAATGCGGAATAAAGACAGGAGGACAAAATGAAGCTGGATTTATTTACTGTGGCGCAGGGGGAGAAGCCCCTGGAGAATATGAAGGCATCCTGCGGGTTTGCCGGTATTTTTAAGGAGATCGGTGTCATCGGGGATTCCCTGTCCTCGGGGGAATTTGAATCCCATGACGGGGAGGGCAATGTCCTTTACCACGACATGTACGAATACTCCTGGCCTGCCGTTCTGGAACGACTGACGGGAACGGTTTACCATAACTATTCCCGGGGAGGAATGACCGCCAAAGAATATTATGAGAGCTGGGCGGACAAGAACGGCTTCTGGCAGTGGAACCAGGCCTACATCATAGCCCTGGGAAATAATGATATCTTCGGAATGAACCAGCCGGCGGGAACCATAGAGGATATCCACCCGGAGAACCCGGAGGCCAATCCGGAGACCTTTTTTGGATATATGGGCCGGATTGTGTCGAAGCTGAAGAGCATAGAGAAGGATGCAAGAATATTTCTGGTATCCATGCAGCGGAGGGGAGAACCCCAGGGGGATCCCATTATCTGTACCGTGGCCGACGAGATGAAAAAGATGTGCGGCCTGTTCACCCACACTTATCTGATCGATATGACTCACGACGGTCCGGCGTATGATGAGGAAATGCGGAAGACCTTTGCACTGGGCTTCCATCCCAACGCCATGGGCTATTACAGCTATGGGGTGATGGTAGGAAATTATATGGATTATATCATTCGCAGGAATCCCCGGGAGTTTTTTGAGGTACCCTTTATCGGAACAGGGTATAAGAACAGGGATGTTGTTTAGCGGGAAAACATGAGCTGTCTGCCGTGTATAGTTTGAAGGAAAAGACGCAGATACAAAAGATACGGGACGCAGGGGAGACCAGATATTGTCTTGACAAAAGATTAAGCAGCAGTCTGTGGAAAAACGACAGATTGCTGCTTATTTTTGCTTATATCCCCAGGAAGTATCTGCAAGAACTGAGGAAGAATGTTTTCTGTATCCAAATTTCGCAGATTATATAAGTCTGCGAAAAAATGTGATTCCATGTCAGTAAGATCAAGTTTTCTGAATTATATTTTTTGATCAATCTGACACTTTCAGAAAGGCGTCCTATGTGGTGTGTAATGCATGTGGAGGATGGGAAGGAGAAATACACAGAACGCTTTCTTGCAGGCTTATTTGAAGATGAGCTCTGTGGCAGCTGATTACGATTTCGATATGGCGGGCTTCAATTACAGGATGACCAATCTCCAGGCGGCTGTGGGGTGTGCACAGATGGAGAGATTACCTTCCTTTGTTGCTGTGAAGAGAAAGGTGCGCGGGTACTATGAGACAGAGCTGGAGGAGCTTGCAGGCTATGGAATTACGCTTTTCCCCGAAACGGAGGGGAGCTCCTGCTGGTTTTCGGGGATTGTACTGCTGGAGGGCGAAAATTCGGAAACCGCGAAGTCCGTATGCTCATTTTTAAAGGAGGACGGGATCGAGGCGCGTATTTTCTGGAAGCCGGTACATCTTCAAAAGCCCTACAGAGACTGCCCCAGGAGTGATGTGAGCGTCTCGGAAAGCCTGTGGCAGAGAATCGTCACCCTGCCCTGCAGCACGAATATTACGGAGGCTGAGCTGTCAAAAGTGGTTATGGCGGTAAAGAAGGCTGTGCGCAATCACCTAACCGCTTTCAAAAGACAACAGGAGATCAAATGACCTTTATATCTATTGAATTTACAATACTTTTAGCGGCGGCTGTCTTCGGATATTATATATTTCCGCTGAAACACAGATGGTTCATACTGCTCGTTTTCAGTATTGTCTTTTATCTTCAGGGCGGAATCAGCATGTTTGCCATAGTGATGGCGACATCGCTTATAACATATCTGGCCGCGATCTGGATAGAGAAAACCGATGCCGATAAGAAACGAAAACGCCGCTGTATACTGATCTCTATTGTGTCGGCCGCTTGCGGCCTGCTTATCCTGTGTAAAATGTATGCTTATTACGGTTGGAAGGTTTCCTGGTTTGTGATTCCCATCGGCATCTCCTATTACACTTTCTCCATAATCAGTTACCTGGCGGATGTGTATTGGAAAAAGGACAAAGCCGAACGGAATTTTTTGAAGTATCTCTTATTTACCATTTTTTTTCCCAAAATAATGCAGGGTCCCATCTCCAGGCATAATACATTGGGACCTGAGCTTTATACAGGGCATCGTCTCGATTACAAGAATTTTACCTTTGGCTTGCAGCTGATCGTGTGGGGGGCTGTAAAAAGCTGGTCATTGCCGAAAGGGCCAATATCTTTGTAAATTATGTATATACAAATTTAGACCAGTATGCAGAATCCGGCGCGATACTGATAGTTGCAAGCATACTTTCCGTAATTCAGCTTTACTGCGATTTTTCCGGTTATATGGATATTGCAACGGGAATATCTCAGCTGTTCGGCATTGGGATAGATTCCAATTTCGCGCATCCCTTTTTCTCAAAAAGCGCCGGGGAGTTTTGGCGCAGATGGCATATAACGCTCGGAGACTGGTTCAGGGACTATGTGTATATGCCCATAGTGATTTCTACGTGGCTGGCAAAATTCAGCAAAAAAGTCAAAATACAGTATGGAAAAAGGGCCGGAAAAATCATTCGGAGCGCGGTGCCTTTGTCCTTAGTCTGGATTTTGACGGGATTATGGCATGGAACGGGAATCAATTATCTGATATGGGGGTTGTACTGGGCTGTCATAATTATTCTCTCCGACCTGTTAGAACCATCCATAAAAAAAGCAAATAAATTATTGCGTGTTAAAACGGAAGCTGCCTATTGGAAGCTGTTTCAGATGATAAGGACAGGCATCCTGTTCTGTATCGGCAAAATTATATCATCACAGCATTCACTGCAGAATGTAAAGATAATTATCGGCGGAATTCTGAGACATCTCAACCTTCAGGAACTGCGTACAGGGAGATTATATGAAGCAGGCCTGGATCATGCGGATTTCCGGATTATCCTCACAGGGTGCGTGATTTTGACGGTTGTAAGCTGGAGGCAGGAAAAGGGAAGCATCCGGGAGGCTGTGTCCAGGTGGCATTGTCTGCCGAGATGGATTTTCTATGGGGTATCTGCAGTTGTAGTATTGCTGTTGGGAGTATATGGGGAAAGTACGGATAATATTTCCTTCGCTTATATGTATTTTTAGAAGGAAAGTAATACAGGGAGGGCAATGATGGATAAACTGTTGGAGATTTAAAAGAGTGCTGTCCGGATATAGACTTTACGGAGGAGAAAAAGCTCTGATAAAATATGCGTGATTGACGGTTCCGGAGTGTATACTTATGCCCAAATGTGGCGCAGGGCGAATCAGCTGTGTAGGACCATAAGCGACATGGGAATAAACAGCCGGGATAGAATTGCAGTGGAGTGCATGCAGAATGCAGATTTTCTTTTTATGGCAATGGCGTGTCAAATTGGGGAATTCATTTTTGTACCTGTCGAGAAATCTGCAGGCAGAAACAGAGTAAATGAGATCTGTTGTGAGACGGATGCAAAAATGCTTATACAGGATACGGGGTATGAATTGAGTATAAACATACCAACACTCTCATTTAAGCAGTTCGCGGAAAATGAGCCGACGGATGATGCAGGTTTCCCGGAGGAAACTCGGGGCCTTACATTTGAGCCGGATAAGATTGCGGAAATCCTGTATACAACGGGAACCACCGGCAGGCCGAAGGGAATAGCCGTCACAAATGACTGCAATGTGGCCATTGCTGAAAATATCATTTTCGGGACGGAAATGCCGCCGGATAATGTGGAACTTGTCCCGCTGCCTTTGAGCCATTCCCATGGTCTTCGGACCTGCTATGCTGGAATCCTGAACGGCAGCACTGTGGTAATTAAGGATGGAGTAATGAATGTGGCTGATATTTATGACACGATCAGAAAATATCATGTTACTTCTCTGGACTTATCTCCCAGCGCGGCAAGGGTTCTGCTGAAGTTGGCAGGGAAAAAATTATCCGAATTTACAGAACAGCTGTCCTATATCGAAATCGGAACGGCCTTTTTGGATGAAGAAATAAAAGCCCTGCTGCAGGAAGTATTTCCCCGAACCCGTCTATACAATTTTTATGGCTCTACAGAAGCGGGAAGAAGCTGTATTTTGGAATTCGCCTCTACGCAAAAGGGTGAGGGCTGCATAGGAAAGCCGTCTAAGCATGCCCGCTTTGTTGTCCTGGGAGAAGACGGGACCCCTGTTGATTCATCCGAAGAGAATATGGGACTGCTCGCCGTATCCGGAGAGATGCTGATGAAAGGATACTGGAGGGATCAGGGGGCTTCTGATAGCCTGATGGTTGATGGATATTTGAAAACATCAGATATTGGGTATATCGACTGCGACGGCTATATCTATGTATTTGGCAGAGCAGATGACATAATCAATTATAAAGGCATAAAGATTTCTCCGGAAGAGATAGAGACGCCGGCACTAAAATGTGATTCGGTGACAGATTGTGCCTGTGTGCCTCTGGCGGACAGGATGTGCGGGTTTGTGCCCAAGCTGTATGTACAGGTTGGAGAGAATTTTGATATGCGGAAGTCCAGGGAATATCTGTCAGGGGAACTGGACCAGAGCAGGTTCCCAAAGAATATTGAGGTGATTGAGCGGATTCCCAGAACTTATAACGGGAAGATTCAGCGGAAAACGCTCAGGGAAAGGTGCCGGAAGGCATGACATAACAGGAAGGCGGAGAAGGAATATGATTAGCAAAAGAATTACTGCATTGACGATGATTTTTCTGGTCATTTTGGCAACTGCATGCGGCACAGCCTCAAATGCGAATGAATCAGAGGAAACGGTGGTGCTGAATATTGCCTATCAATATGGACTTGCTTATGCCCCCCTGATTATATGCAGGGAAAATGAACTGATTGAGCAGGAGTATGAAAAATTGACAGGAAAACAGGTAACTGTGACATGGACGCAGATGAGCTCGGGGGCAGATATCAATACGGGAATTGCCTCGGGAAACCTGAATGTGGGCTTCATGGGGATTGCTCCGGCTCTCATCGGGATATCTAACAGTGTGGGGTATAAGATATTTACCAATTTATCCGGCCAGGAACACGGAATGATGGCACACGATGAAAGCATAAAAGAATTGAAGGATCTGATTGGAAGCAGTCATCAGATCGCGCTCGTAAATATCGGCTCCATTCAGCACATTATCCTCGCCAAAGCATTAGTGGATAACGGCTATGACGCCCATGCGCTCGATTCCAATATTGTGGCCATGAAGCATCCGGACGGGATGAATTCTGTGGAAACAAACAGTATATCCTGCCATTTGACCACTAACCCGTATATATATAAAGAGCGGAGCAATGCCGATCTTCATGAGCTTGGAGAGGTAAAAGAATCCTGGCCTGCGGATAATTCCTTTATTGTGGGAGTCTGCGCCGAGAAACTGTACAGCGAAAATCCGGATTTGTATAAGGCATTGTGCCAGGCAATGGACCTGGCAGTCGATTTCGTAAATTCCGATGTGGAAGCGACTGCGGAAATTACCTGTGAATATGATGGGAATACATACGAGAGTGAAGCAATGTATCTCGCGGCCGGCACATACGGCACCAGTACAAAAGGGATATTGGAGCTCGCCCAATTCATGTATGAATATGGCTTTATTGAAAAAGAAATATCACGGTATGAGGACTTGACGTTTGAAAATGTGGCTGGAGATTAGAGCAATATTTCAGGGGTAGAAATAATTCGGTTTATAAAGAAGCACCGTTCACTGGTGTGCCAGATATTGTTTATAATTATTATGCTTTGCATATGGGAAACGGCAGCCGGACTGGAGCTGTTAGGCCCTAATTCCAGACTGATATTTCCATCGCTTGAAGCTGTTATGGAGGCATTTGTCCGGAATTTTGTGAAGGGATATGCAGGGCTCACCCTCTGGGTGTATGTGGGAAACTCCATGCTTTTGCTGTTGGAAGGAATGATGACAGGCGTGATTCTGGCATTCCTGTTTTCGGGGCTTTCGATGATAAGCAGCATATTCCATGCAGTTTATAATCTGATTATCTCTGTGTTTGACCTGCTTCCGGGGGTGGCGCTGCTTCCGGTAGTGATTATTGTTTTCGGCGTCAAGCCGGGTGTCATCGTATTCCTGGTAGTTCACGCGGTGGTATGGCCCATGTCCAGAAATCTTCTGGACGGCTTTAAGGCGGTTACCCGGATATATGTTGAAGCCGGAGAAAATATTGGCCTGCATGGAATGTCCCTGCTGCTGGGCATCTATCTGCCCGCCTCGGTCTCGTATATTATCTCAGGCCTGAAGGTGGGATGGGCCAGGGCCTGGAGGGGTCTGATCAGCGCCGAGATGATATTTGGAGTGGCGGCAATGCCGGGCATAGGACTTTTTATCAATCAGATGAGGACAAACCTGAAAAACGCTGAGATGTATGCCACGTTATTAGTCATTGTTATCATTGGGCTCGTGGTTCAATACGGAATTTTTGCGCCAATTGAAAACAATACTGTCAAAAAATGGGGAATGAGCAAATGAATGTGGAAAAAACGGTTCTGGAAATTTCCAATTTGACAAAAACATATGCTGATCAAAACGCTTCGACCCATGTTCTTGAAAATGTTTCCCTGAAAATCAGGGAAAAAGAATTTGTATGCATTTTGGGCCCCTCAGGCTGTGGGAAAACCACTTTGTTGAGATGTATTGCCGGCTTCGAAAGCTACGAGGGGCAGATCCTGGTGGAGGGTGAGCCCAAATTCCGGCCGGGAATAGACCGAATTATGGTATTTCAGGATTTTAACCAACTGTTTCCCTGGAAAACCGTTAAAAAAAATATTCAATATCCTCTCAGGCTCCAGGGAATTAAGGACAAAAAGACCCTGGCGGAAATTTCCTATATGGCTCTGAAAAAAGTGAAACTCCTCGAATATAAAGCGTATTATCCCTTTCAGCTCTCCGGCGGAATGAAGCAGCGAGTAGCCGTAGCGAAGGCGCTGGCCCTGAAGGCGAAGATTATTTTAATGGATGAGCCGTTTGCGGCACTGGATGCAATGAGTCGTCGGGACTTACAGAACGAACTGCTCAAAATAGCGGAAACAGAAAACAGCACTTTTATTTTTGTCACACACAATATCCAGGAAGCTATTATTCTGGGAAGCAGAATAATGGTATTCCAAAAAGGCGGGGAGGCAGTGTATGATGAGAAAAATCCGATTCTAAAACCTGCGGGGCCTGCCTCGGACGGATATGGGGAGCTGTGGGAGAGGCTGAAAAAAGCCCTGTATTGTGAGGCACCTGTCAAAACGGAAAGAGAACTTGTGTTGTGAGACACATGCAAAAACGGAAAGGGAGCTTGCATTGTGAGGCGTATATCAAAACGGAAAGACAGTTTGTGTTATGAGACACATGTCAAAACGGAAAGAGAGCTCGTATTGTGAAGCACATATCAAAACAGAAAGAGAACTCGGACAGGATGAAAAAAGCGATACTGTGGCTTAAGCGAACATTTTCATGTATGGCGGTAATCATTATTTTTCTGTGTTCGTGGAAAGCATTGAGATATTGCCTGAATGATGACAGATCCTCTTACACACGTATTACCATGCATGAATTTTATGACCAGGAGAATATAGATACCGTTTTTATCGGGGCGTCACATTGTTACAGGGCCTTTGTGCCGTCGATTTTTAATGAAAGGGCAGGAATCTTGGAAGCTCAAGCCAACAAATAGATACCTCCTTTTTGCTTCTACAGGAAGCGGTTGACAGATATGATATCGAAAATATTATAGTAGAAGTCAGCTATAATATGGCGGAATATGGAGTGGTAAGGGAAGACAGACTTGGCATATGGAATGCCTGGCTGATGACAGACTATATGCATCCTTCCATTAAAAAGTATGTATACCTGCTGAATGCATCGAATTCCGAAAATTATATTAACAGTTTTTTTGTCGCCCGGCGAAGCTGGAAGTATCTGTTTCATATAGAACGGACAAAAAGTCTTCTGGCCGACAAAGTTTCCAAAACATACCGGGATTACGAGTATGACTTTGTCACTTATGAGGAGGAACATTACGCGGAGAAAGGCTATGTTGCAAGCGACACTAAATTAAGTCCGGATCCTTATTTTTCACCGGTAGGATATTTTCCGGTTAATTGTGCCCATATCGGAGAAAACTGGAAGAATGTGATTGATAAGATAATACTCTATTGTAAAGAAAAGGATGTCAAGTTGACGCTGGTCTCCGTTCCGGTATCTTCCTTTTTGAATGCCGGAAGAACAAATTACGCTGAGTACATAAATTATATGAATTCTCTGGCCCATGAGTCCGGAATAGAATATCTGGACTTTAACCTGATGAAGGAAGAATACTGGCCTGATGCTACAGCTTACTTTAAAGATGATGATCATTTGAACAAATTCGGCGCAGAGCTGTTGAGCGAGATTTACAGTGATTTGATAAATGAGGAAATCACCAGGGAAGAATTATTTTATCACTCGATGGATGAAAAATTTCTAAATTCAGACGCAACTGTTTATGGTGTCAGCTATTTCGATGACATGGAGGGAAGTGAAAGTATTAGAAGGTGCAAAATTGTAGCCAATTATATGAAGGATTTATTATATAAGATAACACTGCTTCCTTCTGAAGGCGGTGAGATAGAGATACAGGATTATGATAGAAATATATATTTTGAACTTTTACCGCAAGACCATGGAATATGTGTTGTATCATGCAAAAGTGTGATGGGAGGTAACGATATTTCTACATATAAAATAGTATACTAATGAACAACCTTATCTGTGATGCCATTCCTGCTGTCAGCCTAACTTAATATATGTCTTATTTCAAAGACTTCCAGGTGTGTTGTGGCAGTTCAATGTGGTGGTTTAATGGAATTACAAGCATCTAGTATAACTCAACTTTAATAACACTATGTTCAATAAACTGTTTAGTTGAGATTTTTGCTGATGGACTTATCGTGTCAAACATATGGTTAGTTATGTTGGATTATACTAGACAGATCCTAAACCAACCCCGAGATGACGCGTTTCCTCATGAACCTGGACGAGGCGGTGGAGTTGGTGAAATTTGCCTTCGGACATGCGGGCCCCGGCGATCTGTTCATCCAGAAGGCGGATGCCAGCACCATCGGCGTGCTGGCAAAGGCGGTACAGAGACTTTTCGGGGACACCGGAACCCGCATCATCGGCACCCGCCACGGGGAAAAGCTGTACGAGACCCTGATGACAAAGGAAGAGCGGCTCCGCTCCGAGGACATGGGCGGCTACTACCGGGTGTCCGCCGACAACAGGGATCTGAATTATGACAAATATTTTGTGGAAGGCCATGAACAGATAGAGGCGGAGGAGGCATACACAAGCCATAACACCAGCCTGCTGAATGTGGAGGAAACCGTGGAGAAGATTTTGACCACGGATTATGTGCGGGAGCTTCTGGGTTAATCTCTTTAAACTGTAATCACCGTTTTGTTTCGTATGAGTAAGGATGATGCTGAGGCACAGGGAGCTTTTACCATTCACTGTTGCGATTTTATTATTTATACCCCACTGAAGTGGGTAAATGGGAGCAAAAATGAAGATATTAGTGACAGGAAGCGAAGGATTTGTGGGCCGCAACCTCGTCTGGAACCTGAAAGAAATCCGGGACGGGAAAAACCGCACAAGGCCCAGCCTGAAAATAGAGGAAATATATGGATACGATATGGAAAAAACGAAGGAAGATCTGGAGGAGGCCTGCGAAAACTGTGATTTTGTATTCCATCTTGCGGGAGTAAACCGTCCAAAGGAACAATCCGAATACATGGAAGGAAACTTCGGCTTCTCTTCGGAACTGCTTGACATGCTGAAAAAACACCGTAACACCTGCCCGGTGATGCTGGCCAGCTCTATCCAGGCCTCCCTGGCAGGACGCTTCGCAGATTCGGAATACGGAAAAAGCAAGCTGGCCGGGGAAAACTCTTCTTCCGGTACGGGGCGGAGACAGGCGCCAGGGTGCTGGTTTACCGTTTCCCCAATCTGTTCGGGAAATGGTGCAGGCCGGGCTACAATTCCGCGGTGGCCACGTTCTGCCACGCGGTGGCAAACGATCTGGAATATACCGTAAATGACAGAAATACAAAGCTGGAGCTCCTGTACATCGACGACCTGATCTGCGAGATGCTGGACGCGCTGGAGGGAAAGGAGCACCGCTGCGAATATACTGAAGACGGAGCCCATGACGGGCTGGCGGCAGTGAACCGGCAGGACGGAACCCCAGAGCCGGCAGAGACCCGAAAGGACAGAGACCCGAAAACGGTAAAATCCCGGCAGGACGAAGGCCCAGAGACGGAAAAAGCCCGGCAGGACGGAACCCCGGAAACAGTCAAAACTCAAAATGGACAGTATTGTTATGTACCGACCACCCATCAGGCATCACTGGGCGAAGTTGTGGACCTTCTGAATACCTTTAAGCAGATGCCCGCCACGCTCACCCTGCCGGAAATTCCGGAGGACTCTTTCGCCAAAAAGCTCTACAGCACCTACCTGTCCTATCTGCCTCCTTCCCAGATAGCTTACGGCTTCCGCTCCAATGTGGACAGCCGCGGCAATTTCACGGAGCTGCTCCGGACCCGGGCCTGCGGCCAGGTCTCCATCAATGTGGCCGGTCCCGGCGTCACCCGTGGGGAGCACTGGCATAACAGCAAATGGGAGATCTTCATCGTGGTCTCGGGCCACGGCCTGATACGCCAGCGCCGGATCGGCACCGACCCGGAAACCCGGCGGGAATATCCCGTAATCGAATTTGAAGTGACGGGCAGACAGATGCGGGCCGTGCAGATTCTGCCGGGATACACCCTCGGCATTACAAACCTGAGCGACATTCAGGATCTGGTCACCGTGATGTGGGCGAACGAGGCCTTTGACGAAAATCATCCCGACACCTTCCGGGAACCTGTAAGTCCGGAGGAATGAGTTACCAAATCCGTCTGCAAATTCGCCTCCCACATTCAATCATTTTATAATTGCCAAACAACATATTTTATGATAGACTATTTTCAAAAGCATACATTCCATTGAATTTTCTGCGGTTGTCCGTATTCTGAGGGAGAATTCCTGTCTTATTTCAATAGAAATCTGTGCTTTTTAATTTCAGAATAATTTGAATTGCATGGGATTTCAGGAGATGGGTAGATTGCCTTCATGAATGGAGTGGCAAATGTGGTGGTGGCATGGCATTTTTGTGCATTGACGCGGTTTGGCATAAGGCAGATGTTCCTTTTTTCGGAGATCCCGGAAGGAGGAACATGGAAAAAGAAACAAAAAAGGATATCAGCAAAGAGACAATGGACCGGATGCCTCTTCTGTACCGGGACAGCCTGCCGGAAGAGATTTTAAAGGAGCTGACACCGGAGGTAAGAAAACAGTACTTCCTGTGGGATGAAATCATGAAGCGGGAGATTGAACTATACCCGCGGCTGGTTCTGCCAATAGTGAAGGAGCTGTTTCAGAGGGAATATCCGGGAGACGGGAATATCGTACTGTTATCCACGGAGTATACCGTAAGCCGGATCCATGAAAAAGGGGAGAAGCTGCTCCATGCCATCCGCTCCGACCTGCTGCTGCGGATCCAGAGTGATTTGTATCATTTTGAGTGCCAGATAGAGAAGGATGGAAGGATGATATTCCGGATGCTGGAGTACGATATCCATATCGCCCTGACGCATGGGAAAGAGACCGACAAAGGCGAAAACATGCCACAGGAATTTGCGGTTATGTTTCCAAAGTCGGCGGTACTGTATCTGGGGGATGAAGGAAATGTGCCTGCTTATGAGACCTGCACTCTGTATTTTCAGGACGGGACGGAGCATGTCTACTGCATACCGGTGATGAAGGTGCAGGAATACAGCCCGGAGGAGATAGAGGAGAAGCATCTGGATATCCTGGTTCCTTTTCTGCCGGTGCGCTTCCGGAAGCAGATAGGAAAGCTTACGGGGAAGGACGGAAAGACGGATGAGGCGGCCAGGGAAAGGGTAAAGCAGGAACTGACGGAGTTCCTGCTGGAATGTAAGGCGGCACTGATCCATGAGGGAGAAAAGGGGATCTTATCGGAAAGTGCCTGGAAGGATATATGGGAGTATCTATGGAAGGTATGCGGCTATCTGTTGGGAGAAGATACGGCACTGTATGGGGAGGTGAGTGCAGAAGTGGAACCGGCAATCAAGCTGTCGCGGGAGATTATAGCGGAACTTCGGGAGGATATACAAGGTTTCCAGGAAAGTAACCAGGAACTTCAGGAAAGCAACCAAGAGCTTCAGAAGAGCAACAAGGAACTCCAGGAGAGTAACAAAGAACTCCGGGAAAGTAAAAATGTACTCCATCAGGAACTGGAAAACGCCTGCCGGAGGATGATCGACGAAGCAATAAGAGACGGAAAGAGTACAGAAGAAACAGAAAATATGCTGATAAGGGTATTCTCGCTGACAAAGAAGGAAGCGGAGGAAAAAGTAAAGGAATACCGGAAAAACAGCAAAACATAATCAAGCAGAAAGCATTCGGGTGTCGGGGCCTGGATGCTTTTTCATACGCCCGCTATTCTATGGGAGCAAACCTTGTTATACTCACAAACGTAATTAATTGCCGTCTGCATAGTATAACGAGTGAACGCATCGGCAATCCAGAGCTGAAAGCGGCAACAAAATGCGTTCACGAGTAAACATCGGCGAAATCGGCAGCTTCGGACACATAGTCCTCTGAAGCATGCCGGAAGACATACATAATAGGAAGGCAGTAAAAACTCAAAACTACATCCACGTACTGAAAGAAAGGAAATCTTAAATGGCAGACACAAAATATCCCCAGTGGAAAAACAACGGCAAAATAAAGCTCCTGATCATCGTCGGTACTAGACCGGAAATCATCCGCCTGTCCGCGGTGATCCACAAATGCCGCATCTATTTTGACACCATCCTTGCCCACACGGGCCAGAACTACGATTACAGTCTGAACGGCGTGTTTTTCAGGGATCTTGGAATAAAGGACCCGGAGGTATACCTGGACGCCGTGGGAGACGACCTGGGCGCTACCATGGGAAATATAATCGATAAATCTTATAAGCTGATGGTAAAGCTGAAGCCGGAAGCGGTGCTTGTCCTCGGGGACACTAACTCCTGCCTGTCGGTCATCGGAGCAAAGCGGCTCCACATCCCCATTTTCCACATGGAAGCCGGGAACCGCTGCAAGGATGAGTGCCTGCCGGAGGAGACCAACCGGCGTATCGTGGACATCATCTCGGACGTCAACCTTACCTACTCGGAGCATGCCAGAAGGTACCTGATCGAGTGTGGGATGCCGAAGGAAAGAACCTATGTGATCGGTTCCCCCATGGCGGAAGTCCTGAACAACAACCTGGAATCCATCCTGCATTCCGATATCCATCAGCGCCTGTCCGCAGAGACGGGACTGCAGGTCGAAAAAGGGAAATACATTCTCCTGTCCGCCCACCGGGAAGAAAATATTGATACGGAGAAGAACTTTGTCAGCCTGTTCACCGCCGTCAATGCCATGGCCGAGAAATACGGCCTTCCCGTGCTCTATTCCTGCCATCCCAGGAGCCGGAAACGTCTGGAAGAGAGCGGATTCCGGCTGGCCCCGGGGATTATCGCCCATGAACCCATGGGATTCCATGACTATAACTGCCTGCAGGCCCACGCCTACGCCGTAGTGTCCGACAGCGGCACGCTGCCCGAGGAGAGCAGCTACTTCACCTCCATCGGAAAGTCCTTCCCCGCGATCTGTATCCGGACCAGCACGGAAAGGCCGGAAGCGTTGGACAAGGGATGCTTTGTCCTGTCCGGAATCAGCACGGAAGGCCTGCTGCAGTCCGTGGAGCTGGCAGTGGCAATGAACGCCAGCGGGGACCATGGCATTCCCGTCCCGGATTATACGGATCTGAATGTGAGCGCCAAGGTGGTGAAGATTATTCAGTCCTATAAGGATACTGTAAATCGGTTTGTGTGGAGGAAGTTTCCTTCCGATAGCTTCCCGGGCTGACCCCCTCCCGTTCTTTGAATACACGGCTGAAATAGGAGACATCGTAATATCCCACAGCGTCGGCGATATCCTTGAGACGCATATCCGTATGGGCCAGCATTTCCTTTGCCTGGTTGAGCCGCAGCTGGATGATGAGCTTCGTGGGGGAGATGGCTTTGAGCCTGGTAAAACGGGTGATGAGATAGATCGGGTGGTAGCCATGCTCCCGGGCAAACCCGTTGATATCTATTTTGCTGCCATAGTCGGTAAGAATATGCCGGTAAAGAAGCTCAACCACATCGTCCACCTGGCTGTCCTCCGGGAAATGGCCGGAGCTGTTCAGAATATTTTCCATTAACTTCGAGCATTTGTCAAAGAAATTCTCAAAGGTCCGGGCGGAGGCCGTAATCCGAAACAGTTCGCTCAGCGCCGTTTCCTCTAACCCCACAGCTTCCTCTGCTGGGAGAGAACGGCATATTTCGCTGAGGCACTGTCTCGTCAGTGCGGTGCATTCGGCCTGACTGTAGCCGCGCTTTCTCCAGTCTCTGGCGAAATACAGATAATGCTTTACGAAAAGGTCCGTCCGATGTGAGTTTAATGCCTCGCAAAGCATGTCACGCTCCGTCTTTGATAAAGTCTCGGTGACGGAAAAAGACTGTCCGGACGGAACCGTATAGAGCCGGCTCTCACCAAACCGGATCTTTCGCTGCAGGTATTTCATGGCATACAGCAGTGCATCGTGGAGATGCGGGAAAGTCTCGGTGCCGGGAAGGCAGATCAGCGTGACAGGAAGCTGCTCCCGTACAGCCTGCTCTTTCACAGCCTGCTCCAGGGCCGCCAGTTCTTTGGCCGCCTGTTCTTTCAGAAGCTCATAGAGACAGCCGGGAGACAGGAACTGACCGGCGGAATCGCTCTCCAGAATGATCTTTGTGCCGGGAGTATAACCGTTCAATATCCAGATATATCCCCTGCTTTGGGGAAAACGTTTCGTGATCAGCGCCAGGGTTTCGTCAGCATCGATATAGTTGTTACAGGAATCTACATCCTCCGGCAGATGCTCCAGCAGGGGACCGAATGCATACAGATAGAAGCGGAGGCGCAGCTCCGGAAATTGCGAAGAATCGGCGGAAGGCCGGGACTGCCGCAGCAGCAGCTTCTGAAGATACCGGCGGTACTCGCTGTAGCGGGTCTCATAGATTTCGTCACACAGGGAAGACAGCGCTTCCTTAAGCTCACTGATGCGCGGTGATTTCAGCAGATAGTGATTTACGCCCAGCCGTATCGCTGTCCGTGCATATTCAAATTCTGCATATCCGCTTAGAATAATATATTTTGAGGCATATCCCAGTTCTTTCATTTTCTCCACAAGCTGAAGCCCGGACATAACCGGCATCTGCACATCCGTCATGACAATATCCGGGCAGGACTGCTCCAGGTCCTCCAGTGCCTCGCGGCCGTTGGAATAGGCTCCTGTTATCACAAGGGGCAGATCGATACGCCGGATGAGCATGACGATTCCTTTCAAAATGGCCGGTTCATCCTCTACAATGATCAGATTTAAAGGGTTCATGAATCATTCCTCCTGTGTTAAAAGCCTCAAACGGCACAAATATATCAGGTCATCTCGCCGGAAAGTGCTTCGACTTTATGGCAGGATATGGGGCAGGTGATTTCCACAAGGCTCCCCTGGAGATCGCCGGCGCCGATGTGCAGAGCCACATCGCCTGAACAGCTGATCAGCAGCCGCGCAAAGGTATTGACCAGTCCGATGCCTGTAATTCCGTTGACAAATTTTGCATTGGGTGTTTCGACGGACTGACGCACAAACTCGATATCCTTCCTGACACGCGCCTGATCCTGCGGCGAAAATCCGTTTCCGTTGTCTTCAATGGCCAGATGCCAGGCATCCCCTGCGGTTTTCAGCGAGATATGGATCAGAAAGCTTTCCGCATCACAGTTTTTAAATCCATGGGTGAAGCAGTTTTCGACCAAAGGCTGCAGAATAAATCTTGGGACGAGAATCTTCGTCACATCCTCCGCCACATCAATTTCATATCGAAGCTTATCGAGATAGCGATATTTCATAAGCTGTAAATAGTTATTCATATACTCCAGCTCCCTGGAAAAGGGGACGAAATCGTTCTTCATATCCACACAGTATCCCAGCATATGCGTGAGGCAATAACACATATCCAGAATCTCCGGTGCATCGTGCTCCTCCCCCTTGAGCCCGATGAGATACAGGGTATTGTAGAGAAAATGGGGACTGACCTGGGCCTGCAATGCCCGGTAGGATACCTGCAGTTCCCGTATTTTCTGCATGAGCAGCTCATCCTTCTGGCGCTGAATGCGCTCTACCATCTCTGCAAATACATGATTAAACAGCTGGAGCTCGTCCGCATTGCGCGGAAGATCCGGCTCCGGCTTGATATGCTCCGGATCCAGATTTTCTATTTTGTGGCGCAGCTCCAGAACCGGCCGATAAATCTGCTTTGTTATCAGCAGGATCAGAAGCATCAGGGAGAGCAGGAGAAGGATGCTCTGGGCGATGAGAAGCCCGGCCTCCCCCCAGACCTGCCGGGTATAGTAGCTCCTGGGAAACAGGGTATAAATGTCGAAGCCGTAATCGGGAACGGAGGTATGGTATGCCAGGTAGGAATTCTGTCCCAACTGCACCGTGGAGACCGCCCCCTTCTTCCACGTCCGGTTCCATTCCTCCGGACGGATCTCCTGCAGGGACAGATCCGGGTCGGATAAGTAGAAGACCTGATCCTCATGAAGGATAAAGGATATCAGGTGGAAGTTTTCCGAGGCACGGCTGAAGATAGTTTCCAGGTCGGAGACCGGCTTCTGAAATTCCACATATCCCAGGGTATGGTACCCGTCGGAGATCTTCCGGGCATAGGAAAAAAGAGACAGATCCGTCCTGCCGTAGGAATCCGTCTGGGCCGGGGAAATCACTTTATAGGATTCGGTATTCCCCCAGAATTCAAGCATGGAGAGGGAACGCATCTTACTCCGGTCAAAAAAGGGAAATGGGTAGATATCAAGCAGGACATAATCGCCCATATTCGAGACAATCCCGATACTGCTGCCTGCAATACGGATGCCCACCGTCTGCTGCATCATATTCATCAGCTGCCGCCGCTCGGCCTGGGATACTTCAAAATAATTATTGGATCCGCCATAGTTGTTGGCTTTCTTTAAGATATTTATGGTCAAGTCGGAGATGGCGATATTCAGCGTCACTTCCGCCATATCGTCAAACATCAGCTGCAGCTGACTGGTATTGGTATCGGCATACTGTATCAGTACATCCTCCACGGCATTCCTGGTGGCGGCCACGCTTGTCCGATAACGGATGACAGTAAAGACAGCCACTACGAAGACAAGGAACACACAGTTGGTGAGAACCATTTTCCACCAGAAGTGCCTTTTCAGTTTGGGTTTCGTCATAAACGGTCCCTCCGGAAACCTGTCAGAAGTATAGCACAGTCCCTGAAAAAAAGCTATGCGAATCTTTTGGAAAAATGTGCAAAATGCATAAAAACAGGCAAGATGTTAAGAATCTGCATATGTAGAATTAAGAAAATACATTTCATATTCATAGGAGATATGTATAATATAACCATGCTTACATGTTCCCGGAGGAGTTCCTGGAATAGAACTACGATGACAGGGTTCGCGAAGCGGTTCCTGGAATAGAACTACGATGACAGGGTTCGCGAAGCGGTTCCTGGCTTAGACGGTAAATGGCAGCTTTTTGTACCAAAATATTTTGCTGAATCCAGGAAAGAAACCATTTCATAAGCGCTTCCCGGATTCAGGTACAGGGGAAATGTCATTTACTGCAACCATGATGACACAGACAGAAGATTCCGCCGTTTGGGCGGGAAATGTCACGGACAGACGAAAGGAGAAAGGCATGAAGAAGAAAAGTGTAATGAGAGCTACAGGTGCGCTGATGGCAGGGATTTTGCTTGTGGGAAGCCTGACCGCCTGCGGAGGCGGAGACGATAACACAGACAATAAGCAGAGCGGATCAGATGTGTCCTCCGGAGATATCTACAGCATGACAAAGGAAGATCTGCAGGGGAGAAAGCTTACGATCACATCCGCGGAGGACTGGTGGCATCCCCCTTATCAGACATTGGTCGATAAATACAAGGAAGAGTTCGGCGTGGAGGTAGAAGTGAACATCCTTCCTGCGGACACCGCGTCCGAGGTCATCAAGTCCCAGTTTTCCACAGGGGAACTGGCGGACATCACCATGAACTCCGCATCTCCCCTGGAGCTGACCTACATGAGGGCAAACGAGATGCTGGCGGATATGTCGCAGGAGCCCTGGGTGGAGAGCTTAAGCGACATCAGCGGATTTGTCTACAGCGACGGCAAGCTGTACGGGCTGCCCCTGGCAAGCCAGGATTACTGGGGATTCTGCGCCAACAAAACTGTTCTGGCCGCCTGCGATCTGGAAGTTCCAACCTCCAAGGAGGAGCTGCTTCATTGCTTCGACGTCCTGAAGGAGAAGGGCTATATTCCTTTCTACAGCGGTGCGGGAGATTCCTGGATGTGCGGAAATATCACATCCTCCGGTTTGTATGCGGATTTGCAGAAGGATAAGGATCTGATCACAAAGTTCAACAAAAACGAGACCAATTACGAAGCCAGCGCAAGCTTTAAGGCAATGCTGACAGATGTGGCAGACTGGGCGAAGAAGGGATATTTCGGTGACAATTACATGTCCCAGACATGGGACGGCATGATGGACGCCGTTGCAAACGATAAATGCGGGTTTAATATCGGCCTTACCTCCTGGATGACCACCATGGACAATGTGTACGGCGAGGGAACCTCGGATAAGCTGGAGCTGATTCCTTATTATATCGGAGAGAACGATACCATCTATATGTCCACCTGCTGTGAACTGTATGCAAGCAAGACCAGCAAGAACCTGGATGTGGCAAAGCATTTCTTCAACTGGTGCACCCGGAAGGATAATCTGCAGATTTTCTATGACGGAATCGGGTCCTCCTCCATCTTCAAGGATGTGGTGAGCAATACCATCAGCGATTCCTCCATGAATCTGATGGGCAGGCTTTCCGACGGAACCTACGGCCTGCATGTGGCGCACAATGCGGTGGTGCAGGGACAGGACTGGGATACCTTCTGCTCCCTGATGCAGGAAGTGTACATGGGAGATATGTCTCCGGAAGATTTCTGTAAGCAATATGATGAATTCCGCAATTCTATCTGCCAGGCTCTGGGTATGGAAGGGTTTTAACAAGACTTATTGACAGAGGATCGGGCTGTTGGGAAATGGTATTAACATACAATATGTGATTGTGTCGTTCAATGTGTAACAGCATATATTGTGGGAGGACAGCCATTTTCCGACAGCCCCATATTTGTTATTCATGCCTTGGGAAGGGCTGATCCTGTTGCGGAACCTCAAATATCGGGCTTCTTTTGCAGATTTAACTGCAAGGCTGAGGGCGCTTTTTTACCTTATAGGAAAGTCCGTCACCAGACGGACATGGTATCAGTAAGGGGCCGAAGGCACTTTTTTCAAGAGGCTCCCGGCAGGACGGAAAAATGGAGGCGAAAAATGATTAAAAAGAAAATGTATCCCCGATACTTCCTGATAGCTACTATCCTGGTATATCTCATATTCTTTATTACGCCGGGAATTCTGGGAGTGATATATTCTTTTACGGACAAGACGATCTACTCCGGTTCCACGATTCATTTTACCGGATTGACGAATTACATACAGTTGATTAAACAGAACAGGTTTGTGACAGGTATGAAGAATACCTTTTCTTTTACCATCATTACGACCATTCTGAAAAATGTGGCGGGCTTTGCTCTGGCCCTGGCTTTGAATAAGAAGCTGAAAACGAAGAAATATTTACGTGCCGTCTATTTCCTGCCGGTTATTCTGAGCACATTGATCGTAGCCCAGATTTTCCGGGCCATGCTTCTGCCGGACGCAGGGCTGATCAGCCAGTTCCTGGGAATCTTCTCGGCGGATCTGGCACATTTCGACTGGCTGGGCACGAAGTCCACCGCCATGTACATGGTTATGTTGGTGGATATCTGGAAGGGCGCAGGGTACTGTATGGTGATCTATCTGGCGGGACTGCAGGCGGTTCCCACGGACTGCTATGAGGCGGCTCATATTGACGGGGCGGGTGGCTGTAAGGTATTCTGGAAGATTACCCTTCCCCTGATGATTGGTTCCGTGAGCATCAATGTCCTTCTGTGCATCATCGGAGGGCTGAAGGTGTTTGATCTGATTCTGGCGCTGACAAAGGGCGGCCCCGGGATGGCCACCCAGGTATTGAATACGACCATCTTCTCCTATTTCGGAAGCGGCGCTCTGTCGACGGGGTGTGCGGCCAACGTAATGCTGACCATCTTTGTGATTATCTGCTTCGGATTGATTAAGAAAATCTTTGGAATATGGGAGGCGAAGACACTATGAAGATGAAAAAGTTCAGATTGGGCATTTTTGAAGCGGCATTATGGATCCTCAGCCTGATTATCCTGATTCCCCTGGCAGCGATCCTCATCAATTCCGTCAAGACGCCCGCAGAGACAAATGTATTGACGCTGGCATTGCCGGAGACCTGGGAATTCGGCAATTTCTCCAGAATTTTCCGGGAGACTAATGTGGTGCGCTCTTTCTTCAACAGCACCCTGGTGACGGTGGCAAGTATTGTGCTATCCGTATTCCTGGGAACCATTGCCGGATATGTCCTGAGCCGCAATATGGATTTCTGGAATAAGAAAATCTACGCGTTCTTTATGGCGGGAATGATTATCCCCCTGCAGATGATCGCTCTGGTGCAGGTGCTTCAGAAGATCAGACTGCTGGACAGCTACCTGGGGTTAATCCTGGTGTACGCGGCCATGTTTATCCCCCAGTCCGTCTTTATGGTGTCGGGCTTTGTGAATACCGTGCCGAAGGATATGGATGAGGCGGGGATTGTGGACGGATGCGGTCCCTGGCAGCTTTTTGCACAGATTGTGCTGCCGCTGTTAAAACCCATACTTGTGACGCTCTTTATCACCCAGTTTGTGTTTGTGTGGAACGATTTCCAGATGCCTCTGTATCTGATCAAGAGCTCCGAAAACTGGACCATTGTGCTGGGGGTATATAACTTTATGGGACAGTTCAACAGTGAGTGGAACATGGTCTGCGCCTATATTCTCGTGTGCACGATACCGGCAGTTGCAGTGTATATTCTGGGCCAGCGATACATCATTGACGGAATGGCGGCCGGAGCCGTGAAGGGTTAAGTGCCGCTGGCTCTCTGTGTCCGGAGTGTGAGAATAAAACGCACTTCGATTATGGCAGGGAGCGTCTGTTCTGATTCCGGCTCCGCCATGTTGGCTTCCGACCCGGCGGCTGCTTTCGCAGGCGCTAGCTCCCGTACCGGCTCCGCCGTGAGGCTGCCGCCCATCCTTTCCGCCAGGGATTTGGCAATGGCCAGCCCCAGACCGGAGCCGCTGCGGCTTCTGGCGGGATCATTCTGGTAAAAGCGCCGGAAGAGAAGGGGGATATCTTCTTCCCGAAGCTCCCTGGAATCGTTTTCCAGGATCACCCGCACCTTCCCGTCTCCGGGTTCTTCCAGGCGGACCCTCAGATAACTGCGGGCATACCGCCCGGCGTTTTGGAGGAGATTGGAAAAGATTCGCTCCAGAGCCTCCTGATTGCCCGCAACCGGAACCGGATGCCCCGGCAGCAGGCTGCGGGGAGTGATGGAGGCTTCCTCCAGGCTTGCGTAATTGGCGGCCAGGCTTTCCCGCACCAGGCGGCACAGATCCGTCTCCTGCAGCTGCAGCTCATGGTCCGGGCCGTTCAGGCGGGAGAAGGTGTAGAACTGGGAGACCAGCCGCTCCATGGCACGGGCGTTCTGTTCGATGACACGCAGCGACTCCTCCGGGGCAAAGGAGGCGTCCCGGGCCGGGCTGCTTTTCATCCATTTCAGATACCCCAGAATCACCGTGAGAGGGGTTCTCAGATCATGGCTGATATCTTCAATCTGCTTCTGGAATTCCCGTTCCCGTTCTGCGCAGGCCCGGCTTTCTTCCCGGCTCTGTTCCAGGGTCCCGTTGACGGACTGCACAAATTTTTCCAGACTCCTGTCGGGCAGGGGCATATGCAGAATCCGGTTCTGGGACATGTCCCTGCGAATCTCCAGCAGCTCCCGGTTCAGCGCCCGCAGCGCAGACCGCAGTGCAAAATAGCGGAAGGCACTAAAACACCCTGTCAGAAAGAAAAGAACACACAGAAAATACAGCATTACGCAGCCTCCATATTTTTTCAAAACCAGTTAAATCCTGTTTGTTCAAAGCACTTCACACTTCTTTCTTCCGCAATGCGAGAACAGCTGCAACAGCGACTACTAATATCCCCGCCCCGCCGGCGATAAGGCATCTGCCCATGCCCCCGGGGGTGCTCCAGAGTACGCTGCACCGGGACATATTGACCTGTACGCCCTGGGAGAAGAAGTTGACGGGCAGCCACAGGGCGATATCCAGAAGAAGCTCAAAGCGTTCTGAAAAATACAGACCCGCAAGCAGCAGTATCTTTGGCAGGAAAACCATGACAGCCAGCCAGAGCAGTATCCAGTGGAGAAGCTTATCACAGATCTCCAGAAGCAGAATGCCGAAGAACAAAGCCGCCAGGGCAACCAGGGATACCGCGGGAATTTCTGTCAGGAACTCCCGGACTGTGGTGGGTCCGGCGTTGTCCAGCAACAGCACGGCGCTGCCGATATAGACGGGCAGGGCCAGGGAAAGAAGAGCCAGAGAGGCTGCAAAAGCCACCATACATTTGCCAATGAAGATCTCCAGCCGGGAGAGACCGTAGGAGACGCTGTTCCCCAGGGTGCCGTTGCGCCTGTCTCCCTCATAGAGCATGATGGCGACGTAGAACGCCACATAGCAGTAAAGCATGGGCATGGAGACTACCATGGAATAAGAAAAGGAAGTGGTCCCATAACGAAAATGATCCAGCTGCTTCATCAGCCCAAGAATAAGGTTCATAAAGAAGATCATTCCCAGAAGCCCCATGGCTGCCCCATGGATTTCCTTGCTGTGTCCTGCACGATAGAGCTCGCTTTTGATATAATTCAGCATGCCTGATTTCCTCCGTTCTTTAAATTCATGTAATAATCCTCCAGGGAGGCGTGGTGCCGTTCCAGGGCCCTGATATAAATGCCGTTGTCCGTGGCCAGGCGGCTGTAGGCTTCCGGCTCCCGCCGCAGGGCCAGAATCCGGACGGTTCCGTCGGGCAGCACACGCCAGGATTCCCCTGGGAAATCCCGCTCCAGGAGGGCGGCATACCGCTCCATGTCGGAGACGGAGATATCCAGATAATCCGCGCATTTTTCGTACAGCTGCTCCGCGGAGAGCTCCTCCAGCAGATGCCCCCTGCTCAGGAAGCCGAAATGTGTGGCCGTCTGCTGCAGTTCGGCCAATATATGGCTTGAGAGCAGGATGGTGATGTTTTTCTCCTCATTGAGCCGGTGAAGCAGGGTGCGCAGCTCCACGATGCCGCTGGGATCCAGGCCGTTGGTGGGTTCATCCAGAACCAGGAGCTCCGGTTCCCCCAGCAGGGCGATAGCCAGACCCAGGCGCTGCTTCTGTCCCAGGGAAAGCCTCTTGCACAGGCTCCTGCGCTTTTCCAGAATGCCGGTCAGCACAAGCATCTCCTCCGTCTTTTCCTTCCCGGGGATTCCCTTCTGGATTCGGTAGTATTCCAGAGTCCTCTCCACGGTCATATTCGGGAAAAATCCCGGCTGTTCGATCATAATCCCCATCCGCCTGCGGCAGCGGCGCAGCTCCTGTACGCCGGGCTGGCCGAAAATGCGGAGCTCTCCGGATGCCGCATAAATATGTCCCGCCAGGAGCTTCAGAAAGGTGGACTTTCCGGCCCCGTTATCGCCGATTAATCCGTAAATGCTTCCCCTTTTTACCCGTAAATCCACCTGTTCCAGGGCAGGGACAGCGCCGTAGAACTTTGTGACCTGCTTTGCCTCTATGGCATAATCGTACATTTTACCCTCCGTTTTCCGGATGCTTTTTCACACCCCTTATGTGATATCTGCCAGCGGGGAAGGATTCCCCGGCTGGCAGATACAGTATAGACCCTATGAATTTCATAAGTCATCAAGAAGTCGTAAAGAAGTCATAAAGTCTGCGCAGGGGCGGGGGCTGCCAGCCGGAAGCCGATGCCGTACACCGTCTGGATGTATTCCTCCTCAGGGTCGGCTTCCCGGATTTTCCTCCGGAGATTGCTCATGTGGACGTTCACCGTATTGTTTTCCCCGTAATATCCTCCCTGCCATACCAGCTCGTAGAGACTTTCCCGGGAATAGACCTTTCCGGGATTTTGCAGCAGAAGGTACAGCAGCTCATACTCATGGACGGTCAGGGTAAGTTCCCGGCCTCTTACCGTCACGGTTCTGGAATCGGGGAAAAGCAGCAGATTCCGGCAGGAGAGTGCGCTCTGCTCCCCGGCCGGAGGAGCGCCCCGCCGGAGAGCGGCCTGGACTCTGGCAGCCACCTCCTCAGGTTCGAAGGGCTTTGTAATATAATCGTCGGCGCCGGTTCGCAGGAGAGCCACCTTATCCTCCAGGGAAACCCTGGCGGAGAGAATCAGGACGGGAATCCTGCTGTGCAGTTCCGTCCGCAGCCTGTCAAGCAGAGCCTCGCCGGACAGCCCCGGCAGCATGAGATCCAGCAGGATCAGTGCGGGGGTCTCCCGTTCCATCAAGAGGAGGGCCTCCGTTCCGGAGTAAGCCTGCAGCGTCTCGTACCCCTCCGCCTTCAGAATCCGCGCCAGGAGAGAATTGATATCCGCCTCGTCCTCCACGATTAAGATCTTACCTGCCGGATTGCTTACCGGACGAAATGAGTCCACAGATGCTCCTCCTTTTCCGGAAGCCCGTAGGCTTCCTTTCCCAGGGCGATGCTTTTCATGAGGAAAGCCATATTCCGGGCCAGAGTCCGCATGGTCTGCAGACCTTCCGCATCCTGGGCCGCCTCCCCCGGGCCCCTTCCGTGGACGCTGTTCCAGTACTGGCTGGAGGCGACGGGCATGCCGCTGATGGTGAAGAATTTGTTCAGCTCGTCAAAGGTGGAGGACAGGCCTCCCCTTCTGGCCGCCGCTACGGCGGCTCCCACCTTCATGGTCTTGTCGAAATGGGTGCTGTAGAAAAGCCTTGTCAGAAAAGCGATCAGGGTGGCGTTGGCGGAAGCGTAATACACGGGGCTCCCCACCACAAGGCCGTCGCAGGCCTGGAACCTGGGAGCGGCCTCGTTCACCATATCGTCAAACACACATTTTCCCCGTTCGGCACATCCGCCGCAGGCGATACAGCCCCGGATATCCTTATTCCCGATCTGAATCGTCTCCGTCTCGATCTTCTCCTGTGCAAAGACCTTTTCCATCTCGCTTAAGGCGAGAGCCGTATTGCCCTTTAAGCGGGGACTGCCGTTAATCAGTAATACCTTCATAAATCTGCCTCCTTCTTTGGAATGGAATCTGTCCTTCCATTCTACTACAGAGGCAGGAGAGACCGCAAGGGCTTTCTTTTCCAGTCCCTGTTCAAGATCTGTGCTGCTAACACTATTTTTCAAAAGTGTTCGTCAAAATACTGAAAGCGGGCGGTCACTCTTGCATTGTGACCGCCCGATAAACTGGAATTTACAAAACAAGCATACCCATAAAATTGGATATGTTTTTCTGATATCTCAATGAACTGCTTCAGGAAGAGACCGACCGGGAGCAGATGCCCGTCACGCTGATCTGTCTTACTGCCGCGGAGCCTCCCACTTACTGGGATACGGTAAACAGGGAATAGAAATATCCCTTTTTCTCCATGAGCTCATCAAAACTGCCGCATTCCGCGATTCGGCCGTCCTTTAAGGCTACAATGCGGTCGTACCGTCTCATCAGGGCCTCCTCCAGGGAGTGGGTGACCACAATCCGGGTCAGCTCCTCCAGATTCAGGATGGCATCGAAGACCTGCCAGGCGGTTTTGGCATCCAGGGCGGCGGTGGCTTCGTCCACCAGAAGCACCTGATTCTTCCGCAGCAGGCTGCGGGCGATGGAGATGCGCTGTTTCTCGCCTCCGGACAGGTTTGCGCCGTTTTCGCCGCAGAGATATTCCCCGCCTTTCTCCTCTATCAGCCCGGACAGGCCCGACAGGGCGGCGGCTCTGTCCACCTCTTCCTTTGGGAAATCCCGGAACATGGTGATATTGTCCCGGATGGAGGCATTGAAAACGAATACATTCTGCTGGATCATGGAGATGAGGTCATAGAGGGATTCGCTGTCGGTCTCCCTGAGCTCCGTATCGTCCAGGCAGACGCTGCCCCGGTAGGTCGTATGAGCAGCCATCATCAGATGCAGAAGCGTGGATTTCCCGCTTCCGGAAGCGCCCACAATGGCATAGCTTCTGCCAGCTTCGAAACGGATGTTGACGTCCTTTAAGACGGGCTCCTCCCCATAGGCAAAGCTTAAATCCTTTATCTCGATTCCCCTGACTAGCCGTCCGGGAGCTGCCGTTCCTCCGCTTTGAGCGTTAATTTCAAGAGCTGAGGCCAGCTTTTCGATGAGAGCCCTGGCGGCCTTCTGATTTGCCAGAATTTCCGGCACCTGGGAGATGGGGGCTATCACATAATTCATCAGCTGGACAAAGGCTATCACCACGCCGGCCGTGATGCCCCTGCCCGTGACGGCCAGCCAGGCGCCTGCTATGAATACACCGAACTGCGCCGCCGCACCGGATACCATGCCAATGGTGGTGATGATGCAGGAAATTTTCCGCTTCCTGCATTTGGCGTTTTCTGCGCTCTGCGTGCACTCCCGAAAGAGGGCGAGGATTTCCTTTTCCGCTTTGAAAGATTTGATCACGGAAAACCCCCGGAGACTGTCCGTGAGCGTGGCCACGAAATGGGCGTTGCGGTCCGAGACCCTGGTTTCGGCTTCCTTCAGCCGGTTTCCTGCCAGCAGGGATGCCATTATGGGCAGCAGGGAGGAGCCCACCGCCACCAGAGTCAATATAGGACTGTACAGGAGCATCAGCAGAAAAGCGCCGAAGAAGGATATACACTGGCTGATCAGGGTAAAGCGGCTGGCCAGATAATTGGTCTCAATGCTGTTGGCATCGTTTGACAGGGCGGATATGTAAGCGGCGGTGGATTCCTCCTGAAAGGAAGAAATGCTCTTCCGCGACAGCTTTTCAAATACATAATTCTTGTACTGGGCCATGGCCCGTTTCATGAAGCGGGGCTTTGCATGATAATCGACCGCCTGAACGGCCACGACCAGGATCATCAGCCCAAGGGTGGCCCAGAGCAGAGAGGACAGAGAGAACGCGCTCTCCGTTCCGGACATGGTATCCATCAGCTCCTTGATGAGAGCAGAAATTCCCAGTTCCACAGCGCCCATCATCACAGCGGCAAAGAGGGCTCCGAGAAAGGGCAGCTTGTTTTTGCGATAGAACTGTCGGATATAGGGCCTGCACAGGGGTTGATTTTTTGATGAAGTAGGCATAATGGAACCTCCATAGCTTGTATTTTTAATTTCGGGTGAAAATTCCAAAGACAATTTTCCGGCGCGGCAGCTGCAGGACGGCCGGGATTTTTAAGACTATTATACCGGAACTTAGTTCAATGTAAATCTTTTTCGGATAAGAGGTGATTTCCAGAGGGTAAGAGGTAATAATAATGCACTGACACTTGCCATTTCCGGGGGGCGGATGATAGAATGGAGGATGCAGCCAGGCTGTGAGTGAAGGAAGCGCCCTCCCGGCGCCCTGAAAGGGAACGAGACCCGACGGCCATGAGCCAAAACGCTAAACATGTATAAAGAGGAGCGGGAGCACATGGAAGGGGCGTTTCCATGGAAGAGAAGTGTCCTATAGAAGAGGAGCATTACGATGAACAATATCTGCCGTGACATTTTCAGAGCCATCCACGAGGGAAAATGGCTGCAG
Organism: uncultured Acetatifactor sp.; assembly: GCA_910589035.1. Taxonomy (GTDB): domain Bacteria; phylum Bacillota; class Clostridia; order Lachnospirales; family Lachnospiraceae; genus Acetatifactor. Next base: position 133,736 of record CAJUSI010000079.1, read on the forward strand.
ATCGAGTACAGGAACAGAGAAAGCCAGGTCACGAAATACTGGATCGGCATCCGCAATCTATGTCCGGGAAAGCGTACCCTGGCCGTGGACGGCCTGCACCTTGGCCGGTATACCACGGAAAGCTATGAATCCATCTACATAGATTCCATTCTGACCTCTCAGATCGTGGAGGGGTCTTATCAGCCTGTCAATGAGGAGCTGGTGGAGGACATCTGCCAGAACCCCCACAGATACAAATCCCTCTTCGACAATTCTCCCAACCTGAAAATCCTGAATTACCTGGAAATGTGCAACCGCATGGACACAGTGCCTTACCATTCGGACTTTGCTTTGGTCCGTTACCTGGACAGGGAGAGCTTTCAGGAGGAGGGCTATGTGCTGGACGAGGAGCAGTTCCGCACCATCGTCCGTAATTTCCAGAGGAGGACGGAAAAAGAAAAGGAAAAAGCCACCAGGCTTTCCATCCAGCAGCTTGCCATGAACGTGCTCAGCATTCATACTGCAAGAGGGCTCTATGTGCTGGCCTGCCGCAAGCTCCAGCTGGATGTGAAAAAACGCCTCCTGCGGCCGGAGGAGAATATCACCGTCTGCACGGAGTACAGCTACGGAGAGGTAAAGGAAAATATCCGCAGATACCTGGACGGGGACGAGTACGGGCTTTTGGAGGATTTCGAAAAGAATCAGGAGAGAATCAAGGACTGTGTCATGCGCCGCAGCAGCCGTGTAATGGGGGTGGACGACATGCCCTATATCATTGGTCTTGGGATGGATATTGCCCTGGATCTCCACCGGGAATACCAGGCCATCATTAAGATGTGCGATGAGGACAGGGTCACGGTGCCACTGAAAGCTTTTTTCGGGGATCTGCTGGACAGGCCTCTGCGTAGGAAGAGCTATCCCCTGGCATTGATCAGCCGCCAGACTAATCTGGACCAGCTCCTGGCTATCCACAATGCCATGAAGTACCCCCTGGCCTACATCCAGGGGCCGCCGGGCACCGGGAAGACCAATACCATTCTCAATACCATGGTGACAGCTTTTTTCAACGAAAAGACGGTACTTTTTGCCTCTTATAACAACCATCCTATCAATACGGTGTTCGAAAAGCTGACGGACTTAAGATACCAGGGGAAGCGTATTCCTTTCCCTGTTCTGCGGCTGGGAAATGTGGAAAAGGTTCGGGAGTCCATAAAGTATATCCGAAATCTCTATGAACAGTCCCAGAGCATCAAGGTATTCGAGGGCACGCTTGACCGGAGGAAAGATGACAGAGCCGACCGTGCGAAGAACCTGTCCAGCCTGCTGCGCAGATATGAGGAAGTGCTGGACTTAAAGGAGCGCAGCGAGACTCTGAACCGTCTGCTGGAATACCAGAGCCGGGTGCAGATGTCCATGGAGATGCTGCCCTTTCAGGCGGACTTGCAGGGCAGACAGCTTCAGCAGGTTCAGAACCGGATGGGACAGATAGGGGAGATTACGGACCAGGATGCCCTTGCCCTGCTGGACGACGACCTGGAGGAGCTGCGCAAATACCTCTATTACACCTCGGCCCGGTATGTGAAGAAGCTGGATGACAAGAAATATTCGAAATTGCGTGAAATTTTATTCGACACGGGTGAAAAGGAGCAGACCGCCGCTTTTTCCAGATACCTGACAGAGACCGCAAACGTGAAAAAGCTCCAGGAAATCTTCCCCGTCATCATCACCACCTGCATCTCCGCCCACAGGCTGGGGGAGCCGGGTCCCATGTTTGACATGGTGATCATGGACGAGGCCAGCCAGTGCAACACGGCGGTGTCCCTGGTGCCCATCCTGCGGGGAGAGAGCCTGATGCTGGTGGGAGATCCTCAGCAGTTAAACCCGGTGATTCTCCTGGACGAGGCGGTCAACCAAAAGCTGCGGAAGAAATACAATGTGGCCGAGGAATACGATTACTGCAAAAATTCCATCTACAAGACATTTCTGGCCTGCGACGCGGTCAGCGATGAGGTACTGCTGCACAATCACTACCGCTGCAACAAAAAGATTATCGAATTTAACAACCAGAAGTACTACAATGCCAGATTACAGATCTGCTCCGAGAGCAAGGAGCCGCGTCCGCTGGTATATGTGGACGTGAAGAACCGGGGAGAGGTCCTGCGCAATACGGCTCCCGGGGAGGTGGAGGAGATTGTAGGCTATGCCAAATGCCACAGGGAGCAGAGCATCGGGGTGATCACGCCTTTCGTGAACCAGAGGAAGCTCATCGAGGAGGCCCTGGAGCGGGAGGGAATTTCCAATGTGGTCTGCGGCACGGTGCATGCCTTTCAGGGAGATGAAAAGGACGTGGTGCTGTTCTCCACCGCCGTCACTGACCAGACCCAGGCAGGTACTTACGAATGGCTGAAGAACAATAAGGAACTCATCAACGTAGCCACCTCCCGGGCCAGGGACCGCCTCATCGTGCTCTCCGATTCCGCGAACCTGAACAGGCTCCACAGGCAGGGCAGTGAGGACGACCTCTATGAGCTGGTGGAATATGTGAAGAAAAACGGCGAGACCCGGGTCACCCGCAAGACGGCAAATTCCAGAGCTCTGGGGGTGAAGCCGTTCAGCACGGCCACCGAGGAGGCTTTCCTGGAGAACCTGAACCACGCCCTTGAGAATATCTGGCTGTCCCAGAACCGCTTCACCATACAGAAAGAGGTAGCCATCTCCCAGGTCTTTGCGGACAATGTAAGTCACAGCGATCTGTTCTATTCCGGGCGTTTCGACTTCGTGGTCTATGAGAGACAGGGAGGAGCCGATTTTCCCGTGCTGGCCATCGAGCTGGACGGCAAGGAGCATTTCGGGGACGAGGTGGTGAAGAACAGGGACCGGAAAAAGAACGAGATCTGCGCCGCCCACAATCTGCAGCTGATCCGGGTGGAGAATTCCTACGCCAGGCGATACAGCCATATCAAGGAGATTCTGATGAACTACTTCTCGGTGCGGCACTGAGGGGACCGGGCAACCGGAAAATTTGATTGACAAATCATCGTCAAAGCCCCATGAGAAGCATGTGGTGCGGACAGTGACGCGCAGTGAGATCGCAGAATTGAATAAGACGATTGAGCCTAAGATACGACAGAATGAAAGAGAGCGCACAGCGAGTATGCATGCTGCTGCCCGTTGTACTGTGGGGGGTAAGTAAGCTTCCATTCGGCTTTGTGGAACATTGTCACAAGGTGTGACAGGTGGGGCTGCCTGGAAGCTGCGGTTCGCGGTAGACAGAGCCGCCGGTCCATGGAAATAGGAAAACGAGATATAGAGAAGCCCTTGGGGGATACATACCCGGGGGATTCTTTTTTATGGCGAAATAAAGGAGGAGACTTCAGCGTGTTTATAACAATATTTCTAAGTGAACCTGATAATCTATACTGCTTAACGATTTCACTTGCCGTGAAACCAGACTGCATAACGCTGACTGGTTCAATCGTGTGATTACATTAGGCAACATTCAGCGTTATGCAGTATAAAAACTACAAAAAGATTGACAGTTTTCGGGAAAGAATATATCATGGATAACAATGTAGGTAAAAACAGGATGTATGGGACAATATCAGGGAATAAGAAAGCATAAAGAAGTAAAAGTAAGCAGAAACAAGCAGTCGGAAATAGAGGAATAAGGAGAAAAAATCATGGCACTGAGCAAGAAGCCCACCACGGGCATGAGGGATATTCTGCCGGAGGAAATGCAGATCCGGGATTATGTGAGCGGCGTGATCAGGGACACCTATAAGAGATATGGGTTTACGCCTATAGAGACTCCCTGTGTGGAGAATATCGCAAACCTGACCAACAAGCAGGGGGGCGACAATGAAAAGCTGATTTTTAAGATATTGAAGCGGGGCGAGAAGCTGAAGATAGCGGAGGCGCTCACGGAGGAGGAAGTGGTGGACGGAGGACTGCGCTACGACCTCACCGTTCCCCTGGTGCGGTATTATTCCAACAATGCAGCCCAGCTCCCGGCTCCCTTCAAGGCCCTGCAGATGGGCAGCGTGTGGCGGGCGGACAGGCCCCAGAAGGGGCGCTACCGCCAGTTTACCCAGTGCGATATCGACATTTTCGGGGAGGCCTCCAATCTGGCGGAGATCGAGCTGATACTGGCTACCACCACCACTCTGGGGAGGCTGGGCTTTCAGGGCTTTGAGATCCGCATCAACGACAGGCAGCTCTTAAAGGCCATGGCCATGGGCAGCGGCTTTGCGGAGGAGGACTGTGACGGCGTGTTTATCACCCTCGACAAGATGGACAAGATCGGCATGGACGGGGTGAGGGCGGAGCTTCTGGAGAATGGCTTTGCGGAGGAAGCGGTTGACAGATATCTGGAGCTGTACAGGGGGCTGGAAGAGGCGGAAAACGGTCTGCAATATATAGCGGAAAAGCTGGAGGAAGGCCAGGCTCAGGCGGCTTCTGCAGGGAAGTCGGAGAAGAGCCGGTCCCAGGAGGCTTCTGCAGGGAATGCGGAGAAGCCGGAGGAGAGCCAGTCTCAGGTGGTTTCTGCAAAGAAGGCACAGGATAGATCCGGGGCTGTTGCAGGGGAGTCGGAGGAGAACCGGTTCCAGGCTGTCGCTGCGGCGGAGGGCCTGCGTGAGATTATCGACAGTGTCAACGCGGCGAAGACGGCGGATTTCCGGATGGTGTTCGACCCTACGCTGGTGCGGGGGATGTCTTATTACACGGGGACCATCTTTGAGATAGCCATACCGGGGCTGGGAATCAGCTGCGGCGGAGGCGGCAGGTACGATAAAATGGTGGGGAAATTCACCGGCAAGGACGTGCCGGCCTGCGGCTTTTCCATCGGATTTGAACGGATTATCCTGCTTTTGACGGAGAGCGGATTCAAGGTGCCGGATGCACCGAAGAAGACGGCATACCTGGTGGAGAAGGGCGTGGAGGGCCGGGCCATGACAGACGTGATTTCCAAAGCCCAGGCGGCCAGGGAAGCCGGGGAGCAGGTGCTGGTAGTGCGCATGAACAAGAATAAGAAGTTCCAGAAGGAGCAGCTGGCGGCGGAAGGGTACGAGGAATTCGTGGATTTCTACCGGGAGGCTCTGAAAAACTGACGGAAGCAGCCGATTATACTCGTGGGCGCGTACATTTGCCGCCTTTTGTACTGTATTACAGATGCGCTCACTTGTTATACATTTTGTTTGGCAAATGTTTTGGAGCAAAAGTATAAATTCTGGCAGGTAAATTTGAAAAGGAGAGTATGCTATGGAAGAACTGAGGGATATTATGGAGAAATTTGCCGGGTCCGGCTGGGACCTGATAGCTGTCCCCGCGCGGCAGTGGCTGGAGGGGAAGTCCGACAGGGATGCTCTGGTGTCGGCAATCGGGCAGGCTGATAAAGAATGCGGAAGCTGCGGGTGCGAATTGGATCCGCTGTATAAAAGAGCATTGGAGCTTCTTTGAAAAAAGAAAATGACTATATATCAGGCTCCGCTGAATGCCTTTACGCTGTGACGGTAAATATCCTGGCAATATTTTACTGCACGGATGCATTACCATAACGCAATCCGGACGGAGCCGGCTGAGCCTTGTGTATAATCATTTAAACGAAGTAAAAAAGGATAAAAATAAGAAGGTCCCGCGTGAAAAAGGGGCAGGAATCGAGGAAAGCAAATGGCAGAATCAATGAAGGGACTCAAGAGGACAAATCGCTGCGGAGAGCTCTCTGCGGCCAATATCGGGGAGCAGGTCACAGTCATGGGCTGGGTGCAGAAGCAGCGCAACAAGGGCGGCATCATTTTCGTGGATCTGCGGGACCGGGCAGGTATCCTGCAGGTGATTTTTGAGGAGGCGGACTGCGGAGCGGAGAGCTTTGCCAAGGCGGAGAAGCTGCGCAGCGAGTTTGTGGTGGCCGTAGCGGGCAGGGTGGAGAAGCGCGCCGGCGCGGTGAATGAGAATCTGTCCACCGGGGAGATCGAGGTGCGGGCGAAGGAGGTGCGCATCCTGTCGGAGGCGGAGACGCCCCCCTTCCCCATTGAGGAGAATTCACGGACAAAGGAAGAACTTCGTTTGAAATATCGTTATCTGGACCTGCGCAGGCCCGATCTGCAGCGGAATCTGATACTTCGGAGCAACATGACGGCGGCGGTGCACGCCTTCCTGAAGGAGGAGGGCTTCCTGGAGGTGGAGACGCCCATTTTGAACAAATCCACCCCGGAGGGGGCCAGGGATTATCTGGTGCCCAGCCGTATCCATAAGGGGTGTTTTTACGCGCTGCCCCAGTCCCCCCAGATTTTCAAGCAGCTCCTGATGTGTTCCGGATATGATAGGTATTTTCAGATTGCAAGGTGCTTCCGGGACGAGGATCTGAGGGCGGACAGGCAGCCCGAGTTTACCCAGATCGACCTGGAGATGTCCTTCGTGGATCAGGAGGATGTGATGGATGTCACCGAGCGGATGGTGGCCAGGGTTTGTAAGGAGGCCGTGGGGCTGGAGGTGGCCCTTCCCATCAAGAGGATGACCTGGGACGAGGCCATGAACCGTTTCGGCTCCGACAAGCCGGATACGCGCTTCGGTATGGAGCTTAAGGACGTGTCGGAGACGGTGGCGGGATGCGGCTTCGGCGTGTTCACTTCCGCGCTGGAGGCGGGCGGAAGCGTCCGGGGCATCAATGTGAAGGGGCAGGCGGAGATGCCCAGGAAGAAGATCGACGCTCTGGTGGAGTTCGCGAAGGGCTACGGCGTGAAGGGGCTGGCATATCTGGCGGTGCTTCCTGACGGCAGTTTCAAGTCTTCTTTTGCAAAGTTTATGACGGAAGAGGAGTTGAAAAAGCTGGTGAAGGCCATGGCCGGGGAGCCGGGGGATCTGCTTCTCTTTGCGGCGGATAAATTGAAGCTGGTGTGGTCCGTGCTGGGGGCGCTGCGGGTAGAGCTGGCGAAGCAGCTGGGCCTTCTGGACGGGAATCAGTACAATTTTCTCTGGGTGACGGAGTTTCCTCAGTTCGAGTGGAGCGACGAGGAGGAGCGGTATGTGGCCATGCACCATCCCTTCACCATGCCCATGGAGGAGGATCTGGAGTTCCTTCAGTCGGATCCCGGCCGGGTGCGGGCGAAGGCTTACGATATCGTGGTCAACGGCATGGAGCTGGGCGGAGGCAGCGTGAGAATCTTCCAGAGCGACGTGCAGGAGAGAATGTTTGAGGCTCTTGGATTTACGAAGGAAAAGGCTCATGACCAGTTCGGGTTCCTGATGGACGCCTTTACCTACGGGGTTCCGCCTCACGCGGGGCTTGCCATCGGCCTGGAGCGCTTCGTCATGCAGCTGGCGAAGACAGACAATATCCGGGACGTGATCGCCTTCCCCAAGGTGAAGGATGCTTCCTGCCTGATGTCCGAGGCGCCGGGAACGGTGGATCCGAAGCAGCTGGAGGAGCTGTGTCTGGGCATTACGGAGTGATTGGAGGCCTGCTGAGGCGGGCGGTGGGATAGAGATGTATCTGGCAAAATACCTGCTTTCGATAGAAGAATTTATGGAGAAGGAAAAAGGAGAGGCCCTCATGGAGAGGGCCTTTCTGTGCGTGGACGAAACGCGGCGCAGGAGGGCGGAGGGCATGCGGCCGGGGCACGCCAGGGCGGCCAGCCTGGGGGCGGGGCTCCTGCTGCAGCTGGCGGTGCGGGAGGCTTGTGCTTTTGAAGAAAGCGGCGATAGAAGGCCGGAGAACCGTAATATGGACAGCAGCATGAACGGCAGTGCAAATGCGGATCGCTGCGGCGATATGCGCGGCAGTGCGGACGACGATATGCGCGGCGTGAGCAGGGGAATGAATGGCAGTGAGGGTGCAGAGAATTGCAGGGGCATAAACGGTAGTGCGGACGGAACCAGGCAAAACAATAGGTGCAGCAGGAACGGCACTATGGCAGAGCAGAAGGCGGCTGATGCCATGAAAAAGAAGACTTGCATGCCAGACAGGAATGCAGTTAGCCGGGAGGATGCATGGGTTGAACACAGGAAAGAAGGGTACATGGCGGACGTGTCCTGGGAAAGTGGGAAAGAAGCGAAAAAAGATACTACAGAATTATTTGCTGAAGGCACGGGGAGGCAGGACATATGTACGGAGCGCGAAATGAGAAGCGGCAGGAAACCGGGAAAGGATATCTCTAATATAAAACGATATTCCGTCAATAAATTATTAGAAATACTGTATGACAGTCCGCCTGTACCCCTGTCCTATGTCTATAAGCAGCAGGGCAAGCCTTATTTCACGGATCTGCCCTTTTATTTTAATCTGTCTCATTCCGGCGGCTATGTGCTCTGCGTTCTGTCCACGGAGGAAATCGGGGCGGACATCCAGCGGCAGGAGGGAAAGGATGTGAAAAAGCTTGCCGGGAAGTTCTATTCTCCGGATGAGGCGGCGGCCATAGAGCGGGCAGGAGAAGCGGGAGGGGCAGGAGAGAAGCTTTTCTACAGGCTGTGGGCAAGGAAGGAGGCTTACGGGAAATTGACAGGCCGGGGCGTTGCGGCGGTGCTGAAAGAAGACTTACTGCCTTCCCGAGACGCGGTTCTGCCAGAGAGAGCGGGGACATCTTCCCGGGCCGAACCCTTCTGCGATGGAAGAGCGATACTGCCCGGGATGACAGATCTGCCGGACGGCAGTCATCTCATCTGGGAGGAATGCGATATGGAGGACTACAGCATCGCCATTTGCCGGTACGGCTGAGGCGAATATTATTTCTCATAATCCGCCAGAAAGGGATCGCCGATGTCCAGCCGGACAGGAGGCCTGGAAGTGCTGGCAGGGGCGGCGGAATCTACAGGAGAGGCAGCTTCTGAGGGAGCATGGGAAGAGCCTGTCGGCGCTGCCGGAGCAGAGCAATTTGCAGAAGAAGCTTTACCCGGTGCTGTCGGAGCGCAGACCACCGGAGCGGAAGAATTTCTGGCTGGTGCTGTCGGAGCCTTTGCCGCGGAACCGGAGGGGTTCTGGCCGCAGGGACAGGCCGGAGGCGTACAGAACTGCCGGCCAAACTGCAGATTGGCCTGAATCAGGTTGTACTGCATCAGGATTTTCAGAGTCTGGGAGAGGCATTCCGGCGTGTTGCAGTTCACCTCGCAGATGTCCTTGAGGGAGTGAGAGAGATTCAGAATATCCAATGATGTAATGGTCATGACAGCCCTCCGGCGGGGAGTCTTTCCCTTTATTATATTCCGGGGAAGCCGGAAGGGTTACTCAAAAGTACCCGCCTGTATTCTGACGGCTTGCTTTTGTCCCTCTTTTCGGATATAATACAGAAAAGCAGGACAAAAGGAGGCGGCCATATGAATTTGTTTTTGAAGCTTGCTTTTTTATTTTTCATCGGCTCCGTATCCGGATGGGTATTAGAGCTCTTTTTCAGGCGGTTTTTCTCGTCCGCCAATCCGGAGAGGAAGTGGATCAATCCGGGATTCTGCACCGGGCCTTATCTGCCCTTGTATGGATCCGGTCTCTGCATTCTCTATCTGATCGCGCTGCTGGAGGACAGGCATATTATTCAGGATCCCCTGTGGAATAAGGTGTTCCTGTTTGTCTGGATGGCGGTCTGCATGACGGCCATCGAATATATTGCCGGTATCGTGAGCCTGAAGTACAGCAATGTGCGTCTGTGGGACTATACGAATCAGTGGGGCAATATTCAGGGGGTTATCTGCCCCAAATTTTCCGCAATCTGGGCCGCCATTGGGGCCGCCTATTATTTCCTGATTCATCCGTATATCCTTGAGGCAATCGAATGGCTGACCTGCAATCTGGCCTTTTCCTTTGTCATCGGGCTGTTTTTCGGCTTTTTTACTGTGGACGTGGTGCAGTCTGCGCAGATTATTGCCAGGCTGAAGAATTATGCGGAGGAGAACAGAGTCATTGTCCGGTATGAGGCGGTGAAGGCGGAGATCCGGAGACATAATGAGGCCGCAAAGCAGAAATATCACTTTTTCCGTCCGTTCCATACACAGCTGCCTTTGGCGGAGCATTTAAAGGAGCTGAAGGTATCCTTTGAACAGAGAAAAAAGAGCAGAAGTGAAATAATATAGCATGGAGGCTGAAGATGAAGAAGTTAATGAAGTATTTAAGGGACTACAAAAAGGAATCCGTCCTTGCGCCGCTGTTTAAGCTGTTGGAGGCTTTCTTCGAGCTGCTGGTGCCCCTGGTGATGGCGAGTATCATCGACAGGGGAATCAATGCAAACGGCGCGGGGGGACCTGACACGGGTCATATCTGGAGGATGGGGCTGTGCCTGCTGGCGCTTGCCCTGGTGGGTCTGGTGTCCTCCATCACGGCGCAGTTTTTTGCGGCCAAGGCGGCGGTGGGATTTTCCACCGGGCTGCGTCAGGCGCTTTTCGACCATATTCAGGGGCTGAATTTCACCAATGTGGACAGGGCCGGGACCTCCACCATGATCACCCGCATGACCAGCGATGTGAATCAGATCCAGTCCGGGGTGAACCTGGTGCTGCGCCTGTTCCTGCGCTCTCCCATTATCGTGTTCGGCGCCATGATCATGGCCTTTACCATCGATGTGAAAAGCGCGCTGGTATTTGTGGTGGCAATTCCCCTTCTGGCCGTGGTGGTGTTCGGCATTATGGTGTGGACCATGCCCCTGTACAAGAAGGTGCAGGCGAATCTGGACAGGGTGCTGGGAATAACAAGGGAGAATCTCACAGGCGTCCGGGTCATCCGGGCCTTCCATCAGGAGGCTGAGGAGGAAGAGCGGTTCAGGGGGCATACGAAGGCTCTGGCGGACAGCCAGATCTTTGTGGGCAAGATCAGCGCGGTGATGAATCCGGTGACCTATGTGATCGTAAACGGCGCTATCATCGTATTGATTTACATCGGCGCCATCCAGGTGAACGTGGGGAATTTAAGCCAGGGCGAGGTGATCGCCATCATCAATTATATGTCCCAGATACTGGTGGAGCTGGTGAAGCTGGCGAATCTGATTATCACGGTGACCAAAGCCCTTGCCTGCGCGGACCGGGTGGCTGGCGTGTTCGAGATAGAGAATGAGGGCTGGCTTCTGGCGGCGAAGAATGCGGGTGGCAGAGCGGAGAGCTCAGCAGGGAGCATGGCGGCAGGCATGGCAGGAAGTGCGGCGGAGAGAATGTCAGCAGGCACGGCAGGAAATGTTGCGGAGAATGCGGCAGGAACGCCCTTCCTGGAATTTGACCATGTGTCCTTAACCTATGCGGGAGCCGGTGCGGAAACCCTCCATGATATTCATTTTAAGGTAGAGAAGGGGGAGACCGTGGGCGTTATCGGCGGTACCGGTTCCGGCAAATCCTCCCTGGTGAATCTGATACCCGGTTTCTATCCGGTGACGGAGGGGGCCTTGCGCCTGAATGGGCAGGACGTGCGGACCATACCGGAGGAGGGGCTGCGGAGCCTGGTGGGCGTAGTGCCTCAGAAGGCAGTGCTGTTCAAGGGGACCATCCGCAGCAATCTCCAGTGGGGCAAACCCGACGCCACCGAGGAAGAGATATGGCAGGCAATCGATACGGCCCAGGCCAGAGAGGTGGTTGAGGGAAAGGAAGGCGGACTGGATGCGGAAATCGCCCAGAACGGCAAGAACCTGTCCGGCGGCCAGAGGCAGAGGCTGACCATTGCCAGAGCCCTGGTGCGCAGTCCTCAGATATTGATACTGGACGACAGCGCCTCTGCTCTGGACTACGCCACGGACGCAAGGCTTCGGACGGCCCTGCAAAAGCTGGAGGGTGGAGTCACCACCTTCATTGTCTCCCAGAGGGCTTCCTCCATCCGGCATGCAGACAAAATCGTGGTGCTGGACGACGGGGAGGCTGCCGGCATCGGAACTCATGAAGAGCTGATGGAAAGCTGTGAGGTATACAGGGAGATATACTTCTCCCAATATCCGGAGGAGCGTCCCGGACGGACAGGCGCAGGAGCTTCCGGGAAAGCCTCCGGAACAGCCGGAAACCATGCGGCAGTCTTCGGAGCCGGAACTTCTGCGAGAGTCCAGGCTTTCAACGGTGCCGGAAACCATGAGGCAGCCTCTGGCACCGGAGCTTTTGCAGAGACCCAGGCTTCCAACGGTGCCGGAAACCATGCGGAAGCCTCCGGAGCCGGAACTTCTGCGGGAGCCCAGGCTTCCAACGGTGCCGGAAACCATGAGGCAGCCTCTGGTACTGGAGCTTTTGCAGAGACCCAGGCTTCCGACGGAGACAGAAACCATGCGGAATCCTTTGGAACAGCCGGAAATATGGCGGAAGGAGAGAATATCTCGGCGGAAGGTCTGACAGAGAATATGCAGGATATTTCGAAAAAGGGAAAAGGGGGTGTGTCAAATGGCGGCAGATAAGACGCAGAATGGAAAGCACCGGGGCCAGATGGCGGCTCTTGGAAAGGTGCTGGATTATATCCGCAGATATTGGCTGATGGTGGGATTTTCCCTGTTTCTGGCAGCGGTGACAGTGGTTCTGACCCTCTATGTGCCCATCCTTACCGGGGAGGCGGTGGATTTGCTCCTGGGAAAGGGGCAGGTGGATTTCGCAGGGGTGTTCTCCATCATGATAAAGATCGGGATTGCCATGGCCGCAACGGCACTGGCCCAGTGGGTGATGAACACCTGCAACAATCATATCACCTATCATGTGGTGAAGGATATCCGGGAGGACGCTTTCGAAAAGCTGGAAAAGCTTCCCCTGAAGTATCTGGACGCCCACGCCTACGGAGACATCGTGAGCCGTGTGGTGGCGGATGTGGACACCTTCGCGGACGGCCTGCTTATGGGCTTTACCCAGCTTTTTACGGGAGTGCTTACCATCCTTGGCACGCTGTTCTTCATGCTGGCCACCAATGTGCCCATCGCGTTGGTGGTGGTGTGCATTACGCCGGTGTCCTTCCTGGTGGCCAGGTTTATCGCCACCAGAACCTTTTCCATGTTCAGACTTCAGTCGGAGATCCGCGGAGAGCAGACATCACTCATTGAGGAAACCATCGGGAACCAGAAGATTGTGAAGACTTTTTCCCGGGAGGAGGCGGTAAAGCAGCAGTTCGGAGAGATCAACGGAAGGCTTCAGAACTGCTCACTGAAAGCCATTTTCTTCTCCTCCATCACCAACCCGGCAACCCGGTTCGTCAACAGCCTGGTGTATGCGGGTGTGGGAATTTTCGGCGCTTTCGTAGCCATCCGGGGCGGCATCAGCGTGGGCCGGCTGTCCTGCTTTTTGAGCTATGCCAACCAGTATACCAAGCCCTTCAACGAGATCTCCGGCGTGGTGACGGAGCTGCAGAATGCCCTTGCCTGCGCCGCAAGAATCTTCGAACTCATAGACGAGGAGCCCCAGGTTCCCGACGCACAGGACGCTCATGTCCTGAGGGATGCCAGGGGGAATGTATCCCTGGAAAATGTGTATTTCAGCTATGTGCCGGAGCGGAAGCTGATTGAGGGCTTTAACTTAAAGGTAAAGCCCGGGCAGAGGGTGGCCATTGTGGGGCCCACCGGCTGCGGCAAGACTACGGTGATCAATCTCCTGATGCGCTTCTATGATGTGGACAGCGGGAGCATTGCGGTGGACGGAACCGATATCCGGAATATTACAAGGGGAAGCCTGCGCACCAGCTATGGCATGGTGCTTCAGGAGACCTGGCTGCGAGGGGGAACCATCCGTGACAATATCCGGATGGGAAAGCCGGAAGCCACTGAGGATGAGGTGGTGCAGGCAGCCAGGGCGGCCCATGCCCACAGCTTTATCAAACGGCTTCCACAGGGGTATGATACGGTGATCACGGAGGACGGCGGGGGGCTGTCCCAGGGCCAGAAGCAGCTTTTATGCATTGCCAGGGTCATGCTCTGCCTTCCGCCTATGCTGATACTGGATGAGGCCACCTCCTCCATCGATACCAGGACGGAGATGCGGATTCAGAATGCCTTTGCGAAAATGATGGAGGGCCGGACCAGCTTTATCGTGGCCCATAGACTTTCCACCATCAGAGAGGCGGATATCATTCTGGTGATGAAGGACGGCAACATCATCGAGCAGGGGAATCACGACGCCCTTCTGGCCCAAAACGGATTTTATGCTACCTTGTACAATTCTCAGTTTGCGGGATAACATTTTACGACGCAGGGATTGTCGAAATGCAGGAACCGACCGATATATTCAATATAGGATTTTTTTGGCGCAGTCGGGGTGTTGACCGGCACGCGCGCCGGGGCGTAAGGGGGTATAAGCATGAAAGTACAGCAGAATATAACCGTTTTTGCAGGGGATACACAGAGCCGCATACAGGCAGAAAACGAGAACGCACAGAAGCGGGAATCGGAGAAATGCGGCACGGAAAAAGGGAGCAGCCGGATTATTTATGCCGGAAACCTGACGGAGAATCTGACGCTCAGGGACAGGATTCAGAAGAAAAAGGAGGAGGCACAGGAGCGTGCCCTGAAGATTATCAGCGATGCCTGGGACGGGGATAAGCAGATCGAGGAGAGCATCGGCGAGAGCAGCGAGCACATTGAGGAATATCAGTCCGAGTACCAACAGGCCCGGGGAAAGGCCAAAGAGATTGCGGAAGAGCGAGAAAGGCTCAGGGAGAGCAGCCATATTGAAGCGGACAGCGAAGAGCAGCGTGATCTGGAGCTTCTGGAGAAGGCCCGTGTGGCGGAAAAGCATCCCTGGGCGGGGACGGAGCTGACCGATGCGGAAAGGGAGCGCCTTGCCGTAATCGGGGAGAAGGGGCTTACACAGTACCAGGCGCAGCAGCTGGAGCTAAGCGATATGGAGTGGAGATACCGGGAGTCCGCCCACAGGGCCGAGGCGGGGATTCAGGGAGAGAATGCCTCCATCCGGGGAATCCGGGAAGAGCGCAGAAAGCATCATCCCATAACGGACGCAAAGAGGAATGCGGAAAAGGTGCTGGAGGCGGCCAGGGACCAGATCATCGGCATGGTGGTGGAGGAATCCAGGGAGCATCTGGACGAGGAGCAGGAGAAGAGAGAGGAAGTCTCCGAGGCTATCCAGGAGAAAAGGGAAGAGCAGGAAGAAATCCTGGAGAAAAGGGAGGAACGGGAAGCGGAATTCGAGGAGCTCATTGAGGAGCTTCCCGTGGAAGAGGCATTGGATCTGGAAAATGTACAGGACGAGATCCGCCAGGAGATTGAGAACATGATGAGCAGGATGGGCCTGACGGCGGAGGAGCTTAAGGGCGCGAAGGTGGATACCAGCGTGTGAGCAGCCTTACAGTTTCTGGTGAGGCGGGATACTTGGAAAGCGAGAGAGGTATAGGATGAACATTTATGAGACATGTCCTGTTCTGGAGAGTGATAGATTCCTGATAAGGAAGGTTGAAAGGGAAGACTGCGGCGATTTGCTGAGAGTTTACAGCGACAGGAATGCCCTGCCGTTTTTCAACAGTGACAATTGTGACGGAGATAATTTCTATTATGCCACAAAGGAAAGAATGGAAGAGGCCCTCGACTTCTGGGAATTATCCTATAATAACGGCTGGTTTGCAAGGCTCTCCATTCTGGACAAGACAGCGGCTGAGGTGATTGGTACGCTGGAACTGTGCCTGAGAGCTTCCGAGGATGTGTTTCACAATATGGGAATCCTGCGAGTCGACGTGAGAAGCGATTATGAGAGGGAAGAGCTCCTGTATGAAATCATAGCGCTGATTACGCCGCATCTCACTGGGATGCTGGGATGCAGCGGAATTATTACGAAAGTCCCGAACTATGCGGTGGAGAGAGGGAAGGCGGTTCAAAAGGCGGGATTTACCAGGTCGGAGCATTTCCTGATCGGGAAGACA
>CAJUSI010000080.1 GCA_910589035.1 uncultured Acetatifactor sp.
GATTAGTTTCCATGTCGGACTACTACGCCGAAAGGCGAGTAACTTGTTAAGTTGATTGAACCGCCGTGTACCGAACGGTACGCACGGTGGTGTGAGAGGTCGGAAATTTCTCAATTAGAGAAATTTCCTCCTACTCGATTGGGCTTACAGACTTTGTTCCAATGCAATGCAGATCGCTGCAGGCCTTGTTTGTGCATACACGCTGCAATTTGTGCAGCCCCGATGTGCGTCTCCCAACCGCTCTGTGCAGCGGGAAGAGGAACTGGTGTTTTTGGAGAAGCACGGCGTAAATGTGGGATTTTCCATAGACGGTTACAGGGAACTCTATGATTTGAACCGATGCGGTTCCTTTGGCCGGGCGATGGAAAATGTGGAGTATTATAAGCAGATTACGGGACACTATCCCACTTTCAATGCAACGGTCGGCAGGGAGAGTCTGGAAAATGCGGCGAAGGTAATCGCTTTTTTCAAGCCCTTCGGCACAAAGGTCACATTTTCCAGAATGATTGGAAAGTATGGGATTTCACAGCAGGAGTATGGGGATTTTTTGGCTGATGCGGAAAGGGAACTCCCGGTAAGGCGGGGCTCCAGGGACTGCACGATGTACGGCGGACAGTGCGGGGCGGGAACAAATAATTATTTCTTTGCCAATGGAAAGGCGTACTATTGCGGAAACTGCATTGACCTTCCGCCGGTCAGATTCTGTACCGGCTGCTGCAGGTTTCGGGCAGCTTGTCCAGGTTCCTGCCCGTTGTCCACAGGACAGGTTTGCCGGTCTGCACCGGATTTTTTGACAGGCTTCCGATCTGCTCGGTCTGGGCATCATAATCTTCGTCTGTCTCATAAGGCATGATGTCAGGAATATGTCACTTCCTTCCGCATCGATTCTATGTCGTCTTGTGAAAAAACGGACACTATGGACGCGATCTCTTCAGTTGGGTAGTTTTTCCGGATCATTTTGAGCACAGATTCCCTGGCGGCCTGCTGCAGCATATCGGCTCTTTTTTTCTCGTTTTTCTTTTCAGCTTCTGCTTTGGCCAGTACCTGTTTGTTTTCAGCCTTCGCTTTGGCCAGTGCCTGTTTGTTTTCAGCATCCGCTTTGGCCAGTGCCTGTCTGGCTTCAGCTTTCGCTTTGGCCAGCGCCCGTTTCTTTTCAGCCATCGCCTGCGCCAATGCCTGGCGGCTTTTTTCTTCCGCTTCAGCGATTGCCTGTCGTTTCTCTTCTTCGATGATTCTCCCAACCTTTGTCATCTTGATCATCCTCCTTATATGATTTGCGGTTTCCGTGTCGATTACCTTATCTGTGAAAGCCAATATACCTGACAGTACAAAGATCTGCTGTCGCCTGTCCTGGAGCCTTGCCGCCAGTTTCACGGTTTCACGTATTTTTTGTTCTTTCTCAGCGCGCTTCCGGTAGGAGAGGGGCAGTATGATGAATTCCATCAGTTCCTCTTCGTCTAAAGGTTCCTTCTTTTCTACTTTGCATTTCAAATGCTGATATATTCTGCCGGAATCCAGTTCCGAGAGGAAAGCGGGTTCCAAAGTCACTTTGACTGCCCCGATATTGTATTCGGCGGATACATTTTTTCGTTCGATATCCCCGGTGTATATGACGATCATGCGGAGCGCCGGGCAGTCTTTTTTCTCCTTCAGATAGCGGTTGGCTATTCCTGTCAGATAATTCAGGTATTTTATCATGTCTTTTTTCCGGTATTTGCTTTCGTAGTCAACTATGGCCACGGTACTGTCCGCAAGCTCGAACAGATTGTCCAGCCACAGCTCGTTTGCCCTGATTGTCGGTATGTTGGTTGGCAGCACAGTCCTGATTTCCGGCAGGTCCAGTCCGTAAACCCGGAAAGCCTTTCCCTTGAAAGATTCGGCCAATTCTTTGCTAATGATATCTTTGCTCTGGTAAGCGACACCTTTTCCCTTCGCAGGAACTGGTTTCTTTTTATGTGTCTGCCTGGTTCTTTTTGTCTTTGTTCTGTTTTCTTTCATACAATTCCCTTTCCTCTCTCAGGCGCATAACGGCGAAATCCTGCATCTTCCGGCAAAATTTCGACGCCCAAACGGCTTCGCAGGAAAGGCGCGTCTCCCTTCCTGCGTTGGTTACATTTTACTTTCCATGGGATAAAGGCTCCCGCCTAGCAAGAAGTTCGATGAGACGGAATCTGCGTTTTATGCGGATTCCGATTGTCCTGTTACAGAAAGGCCGGACGGCCTTTGAATGACTGTTGGATTTGAATTCATTACCTGTATTTAGAGTAGCATGATATGAGGGGAAATGCAAGAGGATTTTCCGGGATAGATACAAACCGACAGATACGAACAATCCTAATGGGCGGGCTGTCCGCCCAGTCCGCCTCCAAATGGGGGCTGAGGGAGGTGGGGTTCTGCGTGTACGGCCCGGAGGCCTGCCATACTGTTTGCCGTTCTGGAATATGCGGCGGAATACAGGGAGTATAAGGATTCCTGTACCTGCTTTTTTGGATGCCTGTCAGATCATTCGCCATGATGACGGACGGTGATGGAAGCACATTTTCCAGGAGAGAAGGGGGAGATGCTTCAGTGAGAGTTATGGGGCCGCAAGCGCCCGGTTTGATGACAGGGTGCCTGCGGTTACCGGCTTTTCGCATCTTTGCGGGCTACAGCCGTGAATTCTCCCGGGAGCCTTTCGTCAGTCCATGCCGGATGTTCATCAAATTTTTCCAACAGAAAACCGCAGTCGGGGGTGTTCAGGTTATTTTATCGTGAAATGGCTGCGGGGTCAATTGGCTGTTTGAAATTTTTAGGAATTTTCAGAAATCTTTTTTGGGAAACGATAGAATTTCTGGGGATATAGAAATTATTGAGCCATCAATTTCCAGAAGAAGGATTTTCGGAGGAATTGATGTTGAAATGGCAGTAAAAATGGTAAACGAAGGCGGAAGTAACGAGAGCAGGAGGAGGTACACCTTCAAGGTATGCCTTGCCGCAGGAAACGGGTTGTGGTATACTGAATTTGCCGAAAGGGGCTGTAACAGCTTCGGTAAGCAGGATATTTGGTGGACATTTGTGGGGGAGAAGTCATGTGCAAGAGGCTCTTTATTTACAGTATAATGGCGCTATGTATGATAGCGCTTTCAGGATGCGGTGGGAGAATGGACAGGCAGACAGGAATGGATTTTGCTGGGGAAACGGGATCTGAGGAGGCAGGAGAGGGAGGCCCGGAAGGAGAAGGGGCTGGCGCAGCTGTCGGGGAAGACCCGGAAGGAGAAGGGGCTGGCGCAGCTGTCGGAGAGGGGCCGAAAGGGTCTCGAGATGGCACAGCCGCCGGAGAGGGGCAGGATGGATCTCAGGATGCCATGACTGCCGGGGAAGCAGGCAACGGTGCAGGCGTGTTGGTTGATGGGGAGGCAGCAGGTCCGGAAGGACAGAACCAGGAAGCAGGCAAAAATGCAGGGGTACAGTCCGGAGATAGGGCAGGAAATTCGGAGACAAAGTCTGAGGCAGCATCGCAGGATTCTGCAGCCGGGAATGGCAGCATTCAAGGAGACACAGAAGTAAAGAGCGGGACAGATGGCCGGGTTTCGGGAGCAGCAGACGATACGGAAAAGGAACCTGGATTGCCCGGAGCACTGAAGGTAATAGGGACACAGCTGACGGATTCACGGGGTACGCCTGTGCAGCTCAAAGGAATCAGCACCCACGGCCTTGCCTGGTATCCCGAGTATGTCAATGCGGCGTGTTTCCGGCAGTTTAGGGAAGAATGGGGAATGAACGTAGTGCGCCTTGCCATGTATACCGCGGAATACGGCGGTTACTGCACGGGCGGAAACCAGGACGAACTGAAGGAATTGATAAGGGACGGCGTATCCTGTGCCACGGACTGCGGCATGTATGTGATCATCGACTGGCATATTCTGTCGGACGGCAATCCCAATACTTACCTGGAGGAGGCAAAGGAGTTCTTCGGGGAGATTGCGGAAGAATATGCGGAATACACTAATGTAATATACGAGATATGCAATGAACCAAACGGAGGCGTCTCCTGGAGCGACGTAAAGGAATATGCGGAGCAGATTATAGAGGTGATCCGGGGAGAGGACGAGGACGGCCTCATTCTGGTAGGCACGCCTAACTGGTGCCAGTATGTGGAGCAGGCGGCGGCAGATCCTATTACGGCCTATGACAACATTATGTATACGCTGCACTTTTATGCGGCCACCCACACGGACTCCCTGCGGGATGCCATGACGAAGGCTGTGGAAGCGGGGCTTCCTGTTTTCGTGTCGGAATACGGAATCTGCGACGCCAGCGGAAACGGAGCGATTGATAAAGAGCAGGCGGACAGGTGGGCGGAGCTCCTGGACGAATACGGGATCAGCTATGTGGCCTGGAATCTCTCTAACAAAGCGGAGACTTCCGCCATCCTGAAAAGCAGCTGCGGCAAGGTAAGCGGGTTTACCCTGGAAGACCTCAGCGATTCCGGAAAATGGCTTTATGAGAGGCTGGGAGTTGGAGGAAGCGGCGCCGCAGGAGAAAAAACAGCGGCAATACATCTGTAAGCCACTCCGGGGAAACGGCAGGGAATACGGCGGAGGACAGAGATGGAGGTTTTGCTTCGGACGGACAGCTCGGAAATGGAAGTAACGGATTAGGAGAAGAAAACGCTGCAGGGAATGCCGGTTGGAGGAATAAAATCGGCGGGAAGTATACGAAACGGAGTTATCATGAAAAGTTTTCGGAGCAAAATGATCTGCATTCTGCTGGCCATGTCACTGATTCCGCTGGTGATGGCAGTCATCTATTCTTACCGTATTTCAAGCAGAAACCTGTATGAGAAAATGAATCAGACGGAAGTGGCATTTGTGGAATCTATGGCCCATGTGGTTGATAACGAGCTTCAGCGTCTGACCGTTAATATAGATATGGCAATATCCCAGCGGGAATTTCAGCATGCCATGAATCAGCTGGGTACTGCCAGCTCAGACGGTACACGGTGGAGGGCCATGCAGGATATGAATAAGGTGGTAGGTGGAATTTTCGGAAGAGGAGATGCCGTATCCGGTATTTATGTCATTGCACAAAACGGATATACCTGCGCCGTGATGGACGAATATCATCTGAATTTGGACAGATTTATGGAGGAGGATCCATGTTTCATTGAGAACATGGGCCAGGGTGCAGTGGTGGCGGAGGGGATTCGTTCCATGGGGGACGGTCGGGAAGCCATGATGTTCGGAAAATTGATCAAGGATGTGGCGGATAAGGGCAACTTGGCAGAGATTGGCGTTGCGCACTTTGCTGTTGATCCGGTAAAATTTTCTTCCGTGATAGCGCAGAACGAGGAAGACAGCGCGTTCTTTCTGCTGAATCAGGAAGGACAGATAGTGACGGCACGGTGTGAGGCACAGGAGCAGGATCTTTATCATCGGATGATTCAGGAACAGCAGAAAGAGATGCGGGAGAAGAAGGGAATTATTCCTGTCTCGCTGGGAACAGAGAGTCTGGTGATGATCTACAGTATTTCTCCTGTTTATCAATATCAGGTGATCCGCTGCATTCCTTACTCAGTCTATAACAGCGAGGTGGAGAACATTATCTGGATGCTGGTGCTCTTCTCCCTGGTGTACGCGGTTTCGGCTGTTCTGGTTTCGGCTTTTGTGTCAAAGAGCATATCCAGACCTATTCAGGAGCTGAGCCGGGCCATGGGGTATACGGAAAAGGGTGATTTTGCGGTCCGTCTGGAATCCGGCAGAAGGGATGAGATGGGGAATATGATGAGAAGTTTTAATCATATGGTAGAGCAGCTGGATTCTCTTTTTACCCAGACGATAGAGGATGAAAAGGCGAAGAAAAATCTGGAGATTTGTTCGTTGCAATATCAGATCAGTCCTCATTTTCTATACAATCTTTTGGCGTCTGTGCGTTCTCTGGCAGTGATCGAAGGAGCAGAGGAGACAGGGGAAATGCTGGGAGATGTTTCCAGGCTGCTGCGGAATACGGTAAGTTATGCAGGAATGCTTGTGCCCCTGTCTTTTGAGCTGGAAAATATACAAACCTTTTTAAGTATTCAAAATGCCTGTCACAGCGGTCTGATTTCTCAGCAGATCCAGGTGCAGGAAGGGATACAGGATTTGCTGGTGCCCAATCTAATCCTCCAGCCCATTGTGGAAAATGCCGTGTTCCACGGAGCGGATCCGGAATCTGGGGAGGTGTGGGTTGAGGTATCGGCAAAGAAGCAAGGGGAAGTGTTGCTGCTGACGGTCAGGGATCATGGCTGCGGTATTTCCCGGGAGGAACAGAGAAAAATATTGGAAGGGCAGGCCAGGGGAGAGCTGATCAGTCATGTGGGACTGCGGAACACCAAGGATAGAATTCGGCTGAATTTCGGCAGCCCGTATGATTTGCTTATAGACAGCGAAGGGGCGGGTACCCGGATTCTGCTCTTTCTTCCGATACTTCACAGGAATCATGAGACTACAGAGATTTAAAAAAGGAGGCATATTTTGATTCATGTAATGCTGGTAGACGACAATCAGTTGATGCTTCGAGGCCTGGAACGTATATTGGATTGGGAGGCCAACGGCTATCTGATCGTGGGTAAGGCGATCAACGGAAAGCAGGCATTGGAGAAGATGGAAAAGGTACGTGTGGACATCCTATTTACTGACATCCGAATGCCTGTAATGGATGGGATCGAGCTGATTTGTGCCGTAAAGGAACGCTATCCGAAGGTGCGGGTTATTGTTTTGAGCGCCTATGACGATTTCAAATATGTGCGGACTGCTTTTTGGCTGGGGGCTAATGATTATCTGCTGAAGCAGGAATATGATGCAGAGACCCTGCTTTGCCTCCTGGACAGGCTGAAGCAGGACAGAAAGCATGGAGATACTGCCCGGAAAGATGCGGAAATTGAAAAGCTGGTTCTTCGGAATCAGGAGAAACAGCCTGAAGATGCCCAGAGCAAATATCTGATTCGCTTTAAGAAATGTATCGAAAAACATTACAGTGAGAATAATCTGCGGGCGGAGGATGTGGCAGAATATCTGGGAATCAGCGTGGGATGGATGGGAAAACTGATCTATCAGGAGACTGCGCTTCATTTTGCGGATTATCTGAATTATTATCGGATTCTGCGGGCAAAGGAGCTTTTGGAAAGCACGAACCTGAAGGTTTATGAAATTGCCGAACGGGTGGGGTACAATAATGTGGAGCATTTTACCAGGGTATTTAAGAAGCTTGTGGGTATGAGCCCCAGCGTTTACGGAGGCAGTACTTCCTGACCGCAAAGAGAGTCGGACGGCTGTTCCATGTATTGAAGGAGAAGGGAACAGGTCAGACAAGCGGGGATAGCGCAGGGACAAAGGCGCCGGATTATATAAATGGAATACAAATCAAATTAGTGGAGGGGATGCATAAAACAGGGCATGCCCTTTTTTTGTACAATTTTTTGGGGGAGAGCATAATACTTCATGAAAACGCGGAATATATCATTCGTTTTATTGGTGAAATTGTGTACAATCAGAACAACTTGAGGAGGTATTGTAATGAAAATCAGAGTATGCAAGATCAACCGCATGACCAATCCGCTGGGATTTACAAAGGAGCCCAAGTTGGAGGATTTTGAAGGCTGTGTGGTATATTCCGATTTGGAACGTACCGGAGATATGCAGACCGGAGACAGCAGGGTGAACCGGCTGTTCCGGAATGCAAGAAAGAATGATAAAAAATGGGCGGAAAAACAAGATAAAACAGGCACAATGACTTCAAAAAAGTTATGCACTTCATAATGTATCATGAAACTGCGGAAAATATCATTCAAATAAGCGCTTGAAGTGATTATAATGATGAAAAATGAACAAGGAAACAAGTTGTCAAGGAGAGAGGCGGGAGCAGATGAGAAAGATGCAGACGAAAATGGAACAGAAGAAACCACTGGGGAAAAGATTGCGGGCAAACAGGGCCAGGCTGCTGATGTTCCTGCCGGGTTTTGCCTTTATCCTTCTTTTTTCCTATGGTCCCATGTACGGACTGGTCCTTGCCTTCAAAGATTTCAATATCGGATTGGGCATTTGGGACAGCCCCTGGGTGGGATGGAAGCATTTCCGGGCATTTCTGTCCAATGCCTCATCGCTGCGGGTATTGGGCAACACGCTGAGAATCAGTCTGCTGCATCTGGTATTCGGATTTCCGGCGCCGATCATACTGGCCTTGCTTTTGAATGAATTGAAGCCGGGCTTCTTCAAGAGGGCGGCTCAAACCATCAGCTATCTTCCACATTTTATTTCCTGGATTGTAGTGGCAGGGATTCTCAGCAATCTCCTTTCCCCGGGAACAGGTATGGTCAACGAGGTTATCAAAATGCTGGGAGGGAAGCCGGTTTATTTTCTTGCGGATGTGAGATGGTTCCGCACCGTGCTGGTGGTCAGCAATATCTGGAAGGGGATCGGATGGGGAAGCGTGGTTTACCTGGCGGCGCTGTGTTCCATACCGCCGGAACAATATGAATCAGCCATGATCGACGGGGCCAACCGCCTTCAGAGAATCCGGTATATCACCCTTCCTTCCATGAAAGGGATCATCTCCATCATGCTTCTGATGCAGGCGGGAAGTCTGATGAACGCCGGTTTTGATCAGGTATTTAATCTGTATAATCCAAGCGTATATGCGGTGGGAGATATTATAGATACATATGTGTACCGTATGGGAATCGGCCAGATGATGTACAGCTTTAACACAGCAGTGGGACTGTTTAAGTCAACAGTGAATTTTATATTGGTGATGACAGTGAATTTTGTGACAAAGAGAATAAATGAGGGTGAATCTGTCCTGTTTTAAGATCCGGGCATCTCATTGAGAACAGAATGGGAAAACGGCATGGGGCAAAGCACAGACAGGAGCGGGAAAGCGGATGAAGACAAGAGGAAAAAGGAGAACGAAACGAAAAATTTGTGCGGCAGACAGGGCATTGATCATATTTTGTTACACTTGTGTCTTTCTGGTGGTAGCAGTGACATTTGTGCCCTTCTGGGAACTGGCCGCCACATCCCTGTGCACCAGAGCGGATGCGGCCAGGAGCGGTATCAGGCTGTTTACGGCAAATCCAACGCTGGATGCATACAGACAGGTGCTTTCTTCCAAGAATATATGGAACAGCGCGTGGAACAGTGTGGTTCGGGTGGTACTCGGAACCGTGATATCGGTAGGACTTACGGCGCTGACTGCTTATCCGCTGTCCAAGGCTGACTTTATCGGTGTAAAATTTTTCACGGTTGCAATCCTCTTTACCATGGTTTTCAGCGGTGGGTTGATTCCTTCCTATTTTCTGATAACAAAGACGCTGCACATGACGGATTCCATCTGGTCCATGATCCTGCCCGGTGCAGTGGGCGCCTATAACCTGATCATCATGCGCAATTTTCTGCGTTCTATTCCCCAGAGTCTGGAGGATGCGGCCAGAATCGACGGGGCGGGAGAACTGTATGTGTGGTGGAGGATTGTTATGCCGCTGTCTAAACCGGTACTGGCCACAGTGGCGCTGTGGAAGGCCGTGGATCACTGGAATGCTTATTTTGACTGCCTGCTTTATATCCGGGACCAGTCGAAATTCGTCCTCCAGATTCTGCTGCGCAGGGTTCTGGTGGAACAGCAGATGGCCATGCTGCAGGAAGGCTTTATGGTGGATATGACTTCAAAACCCACAGAGGCAACGGTCAGGGCAGCCCTGATTCTGATCAGTACACTTCCTATCGTATTGGTTTATCCGTTTTTACAAAAATATTTTATGCAGGGAATTATGCTGGGAGGCGTAAAGGAGTAAAGGCAGAGGGGAGATAGTGTGAAAAAAGTTTCACATTTCTATTTGAATCGCCAAAGGGGGCATTCTCAGGAATTCCCATCAACATAAAGAAGGATTCCATTCCGTTCAGGAATAGAATAAAGCAACCGTACATGCTGCAATATTCGGTAGTGAAAAGGAGCTTTGCCGCGGCGGAACACAGATGCCATTTCACAGGAAATTGCGGAACTAAAGGAAAAGGAGACAGAGTATGAAAGGAAAGAAATTGTTGTCGCTGCTGATGTGTACGTTACTTGCAGCCGGTGCGCTGGGAGCCTGCGGACAGGAGGCAGGGGAAAGCGGGGGAGAGAGCCGGAATCAGTCATCAGAAGTGAAGGAGAGTTCCGGCACAGAGTCCCAGGAAGCCGCCCAGGGTGAAGGAACGAATGAGGAGCAGACCTGGCAGGTGACTCTGGCCGTACCTGTGAATGGACCTGTGGACGAGAAAAACGAGACACTGGACTATCTGAATTCTCTGGTTCCGGGTCTGGAGTTCAAGATAGAGGCCATAGAGATCGGAAGCTACTGGGATATCCTGAATCCCCGGCTGGCATCCGGGGAGATTCCGGATATCTTCCACTGCCACAGTGATTCCATGTACCGTTCCTATCTGGAACAGGGAGTGCTGGGCGGCGTGGCGCCGGAACTGATTAAAGAGTGTATGCCGGAATTTGTGAGTGACCTGAAGGAATGTGATGCCACAGGCGCCTGGAGCCTGGTGCTGGATAACGGTCTGATCTACGGACTGCCCATTGTGACCGGGGAGCGGACCTACAACTTTACCAACGGCTGGAGGATGGATTGGCTGAAGGCTGTGGGAATTGATAAGGTACCTGAGACCGTGGAGGAATATGAAGAGGCTTTTACACGTTTTACCTTCAATGATCCGGACGGAAACGGGGTGGACGATACCTATGGCACAACCCTGCGCGGCAAGGATTCCACCCCCAATCTGTTCCCTTCCTTGTTCGGGGCTTACGGGATCTTCCCGGGTATGTGGAATCTGGCAGAGGATGGGACGCTGAAATTCGGCATTACTGATCCCAGGGGAAAGGAAGCGCTGGAAAAACTGCACAGCTGGTATGAAAAGGGCCTGATCGATCCGGAGTTTATATCCGTGGACGGAGTAGGCCGCACGGAAAAATGGGCCAACAGCAAGGTGGGGGCACTGGTGGATACCACCTATTATAACCTGCAGCCCGGCGATGCGATTTATGACGGCCTTCTGGCGCTTACGCCGGAGGCGGAGGTGGTGTCTGGACCTGCGCCCAAAGGAGAGGATGGCGACTATGGCTACATGAACTGGGGCAGGTACACGAACCGGGTGGTATTCGGGAAAACTTTGCTCGCTGACGAAGAAAAATTAAAGAAGGTGCTGCAGCTCTATGACTTGATTAGTACGGATTTTGAAGTTTGTGCCAGACTTCGCTGCGGTGTGGAGGGAACCCATTGGGAGTATAACGAGTTTAGGGTTCCGCAGAAGTTTCCTGCATATTCGGACGCTGCAAACAACGGCCCTTCCGGCCTCAATACCTTCTGGCAGGGTGGAATTCCCTATACGCCCATTGTGGGAGATTTGTTTGAGGGAAGCAATATTGAAGAGCTGAATAAATACGGCAAAGAAGGCACACTGGTGAATGGCGAAAATTATTTCTCTTATCTGGGGAAATTCGTTCCGGATGAAGTGGGGACGGCATATAAAGCCGAAGCGGATACGCTGTATAAGACCAATTTCATTGATTTCATCACCGGAGCCAGGCCGTTGGAGGAATATGACGCTTTTGTGGAGGAATGGATGGCAGCGGGCGGAGAGGCTTATACCAAAGCCCACAATGAATGCTGGCAGAATATTGAAACGATCATGGCGGAGGCGGAAAGTATTTTTAACTAAGGCTCTCAGGATTTCCCCACGGCCGACGGAGCGACGGGCACATGCATGCACGCAGCAAAACGGAGGCCGGGGGCGCCTGCAGGCGGAGTTGTTTGCGAAAAAGGGAGGATGGAGGCATGGAACGACTGCTGCGATTTGATTTCGGGAATGATTTTGTCCCCCATGACCCAGGATTTATCAAGATTGAAAGGCTTTACCAGACTCCGGCATTTCTGTGGGTCTGTGAGATGAGGAACCGTTGGTTTTCGGAGACGGAATGTTCCCCCTGGCGGGACTGCCTGTACGGCAGGGAAGGAGAATTCCGGATGGGGCTTCCCGCAGGGGAATACTGCCTGAAGCTTTACTGTTATGATCCGGTACAGGAGCCGGAGCCCTTTGAAGTGTGGTTCGGCAGTACGGATGCCTATGCACCCCGCCTGCAGGGAACTTATACGGAAAAAAGCTGGGTTAAGCCCCGAAAAGGGGAGAAGTTCTGTCTTTCTGCCAAGGTGAAACATACCGGCGGTATCCTGGCGGTGAGTTTTCCGGGAGAATATTTTGTAAACGGTATGGATGTATACGGCCCGGCGGGTACGGTGCCCTTTCCGGTCTATGAGGAAGGGATTCCGGATAAGCTGCCCGTCCGGCAGGAGGTAGAGCATCAGGGAAGCGATGACTGTAGGGCCATGCTGGAACAGATCTGTGAATGGCTGCTGAAGGTGCGCCGCAGCGACGGTTTTATCGGGGACTTTGAGGAGGGAAAGCGGTTATGGTACACGGCGTCCTATCCTGTCCGGACGTTGCTGGCAGGCTATGCGCTTCTGCACAGATCTATGTACCGGGATGCTGTCTTCGGGATACTGGATCGGTTTGTCTCGGAGCAGATGCCGGAGGGCGGCTTTACCCAGAGCTGCAGGGGGACGCCCACAGCGCTCCTGACAGAGGATGAGTTGGAGAAAGTGCGCCGGAGCAACTGGATGAATCTGGCGGATGTGGGGAGTATGGTGGCGGCCCTGGCAACAGCGTGTCATTATGCGGAAGGAGAACGCCGGGGCTGCTATGAGGCAGCGGTGAGAAAATATCTGGATCAATGGGCCATGAGATTTCGGAGCAGGGAGGGCGGCTTTACCAATGGCTGGACTCTGGCCATGGACGATAAGGTGTACAGCGTGGCCACTGCTTCCACAGGATTGGCATGTGTGTTGTTTTATACGGTGACCAGGGAGGACCATTATCTTGCCGTAGCGGAGGAAGCCGCATTGTATCTGGCAGAGAACTGGAATCCGGACGGAAGGCTGTGGAATCATATTTACAAGGGGACTTATCCGGGACATGACCATTATCAGGATGTGCGGGAATTCGGGGACGGATTTTATACCCTGGAAACCATTGCGGCAGTCCTTACCGTCAGCACCCGGGCAGAGGCAGGGGAGAAATTGTTCTCGGTTCTGGAAGCATATCTGTTCGGTGAGAAGGGACTGTTTGCCCTGAAGGGAGAGGGGGCCTGGTGGCCTCTGGAGAACTGTTGGCATAACAGCAAGAGTGCGGGAAATCCTGTTTTGCTGGATGTATACCTGCGTTTCTGGGAGCGGTTCGGCAAAAATGTTCTATATCGGGACCAGGCGGCCGGAGAGCTTTCGCTGTGCAGGAAATTTCTGGCAACCCCCAGGTTTGCGTATCTTCTGGGAGTAATGTGCGATGAACCGGACAAAACGTATCCCTTTGCAAAACACAGTATACAGTGCTGGAATGGATGTGCGGCGGCGGCCACGGGTTTTGCGGGAATTGCCATGGCGCAGATGCTGTCACCGGGCCTGATATTCGGGCAGGGACAGCGAACCTTTCTGGTGGATGGGTTTCCCAGGAACAGCGATGATGAAAAGATAGAGGCCTGAAGAGAATACGTCATCAGCCGGGCGGTTACGGTGAGTTCCGGTATGACGGTGCTGTTGGACAATTGTGATATAAGACAGGAGGACGGCATGTTTGACAATGTGTTTCGGGGAGCCAATATCCATCTGGACCCGGAAGACCTGTCCGCGCAGGCCCTGTCTATAGAACCCTTGGAGAAGGTGAAGATGGACAATATTGATACAAAACGGAAAAACGGAAAGATATATGGCACATTCCGGATAAAGACGGGAGGCAGAAATGATACATAGACGATACGACGATATTATTTTAACTATATGCGATACAAGGGAAGAGATGGGACGGCAGGCGGCTGCGGAGGCGGCGGACTGTCTGCGGCGTCTGCTGGAAAGGGAAGAGAAGGTAAACTGCATGTTTGCAGCAGCTCCGTCCCAGACAGAATTCCTGACAGCGCTGTGCAGGGAGGAGGGAATTGACTGGGGGCGTGTGAATGCCTTTCACATGGATGAATATGCAGGATTGTCCGATGATATGCAGGGATCCTTCGGCGGTTATTTACGGGAACATATCTTTGACAGATGTGCCTTCGGGAAGGTCAATCTGATTGACGGCAAGGGGAAGCCCGGAGAGGAAGCTGTTCGGTATGGGAAACTGATTGCCTCCGCTCCCCTTCATATGGTATTTCTGGGAATCGGAGAAAATGGTCATATCGCCTTTAACGATCCCCATGAGGCAGATTTTCAGGATCCGCAGCCTATGAAGACTGTGAAACTGGATGAGGTGTGCCGGATGCAGCAGGTGCATGACGGGTGTTTTCCCTCCCTTACGCAGGTGCCGGAACTGGCTTTGACCGTAACCTGCCCGATGCTGGCATCGGCAGAGTATGTGTTTTGTATCGTGCCCGGTATGAGAAAACGGGAGGCATTGACGCGGACGCTGACCGGTCCGGTGGAGGAGAGCTGTCCGGCCAGTATACTGCGCAGGGCCGGGAATGTGCGGATGTATGCGGACCGGGAATGTGCGAGAGAATTGACGGAAGCGATGTGAGGGAACAGCGCCGGCGTCATGGGCATGAGGGGATGCGGCCGGGGCAGGCGGAAAGCGGCAAAACGAAGAGTGCCGCAGGATGCGGAAACCGTGCCGGTGTAAGGGATTGGCGGCAATGCCGCGGGAGTATGCTATGGAGATCAGGGGAGCAGAATATAAAAGATTGATCGAGGAAGAATTTTATCCATATTGGAGACGTTTTCGGGATCGGGAATACGGGGGTATTCTGAACTGCATAAACAATGACGGCAGGCAGTTATTGTCTGAACGAAAATACGCCTGGTCCCAGGGGCGCTGGCTCTGGATTTTGGCCAGTCTGTATGACATGGCGCGGCGGGGAAGCCTTCGTCTGGACTGCGGGGAACTGGAGTCATGGATGGAAGAGACCGGCGGTTTTCTGGCAAAGTATGTCATTTCGGAGGACGGGCGCTGCTGTCACTTTTTGGAGCGGGACGGAAGAGCCGTTTTGGATACGCGTACCGGACGCCGGGATGCCAGTATTTATACGGACTGCTTTGTCCTTCTTGGCATGGCTCAGGATGCGCAGGTCAGGCGGAGGGAAGAAGCCGTTCCCGGGGTGAGCGCTCTTTACAATGGCATTGCGGAGCGGATTGCAGCGGGAAATTATCTGACGGAGCCTTACCCCGTACCGGCAGGATACCGGGCTCATGGTATTCCCATGATTTTGCTGAATGTAATCTCCTGCTATATCAGGATGAAGAAAAGTTTTGGGATGTGCTGTGAGGAAGAGATCCGGTACGGGTTGGAGCTGACAGAGGACATCTGGAATTCGTTTTACGACGGAAGTTATATAAGGGAATTTCGGAAAAACGGTTCTGGCAGAACGCGGGAGCTGCTGGAGGGCCAGGTCAACCCCGGACATACCCTGGAGGATTTATGGTTCCAGATTGAGTTTTTGAAGGAGCATGGAGAATTGGAAAAGTATCTGTCCCGGATCTGTAAGGCGGCGGAGAGTACCTTCCTGTTGGGTTGGGACAGTGAATTCGGCGGGCTTTTTCGCTTTGTGGACAGGGATGGCGGAAGGCCCCGGGGAGAGGGAAACGAGGAGGAGCAGCCGGCAGATTCGGACAGAGCGGAGTATGAGAAAATGGTTCTGGGTACCTGGGACAGCAAGCTCTGGTGGCCCCACGCGGAGGCTCTGTACCTGTTCGCCCTTCTGTATGAGCTGACAGGCGAGAGCAGGTGGCAGGTTCTGTATGAAAAAAGCAGGGACTATGCGTTTTCGGTTTTCCCGGATCGCTGCCTGGGGGAATGGGTTCAGATCCGGCGCCGGGACGGAATGCCCGAGGATAGGGTGGTGGCGCTTCCGGTGAAGGATCCGTTTCATATTTTACGAAGTTTTATTAAGCTGGTGGAACTGGCAGAGAGGACATCGGGAGGGACATATTTTGAATAAAGCAGAGGAAAGAGAGATCTGGATAAAAAATGCCAGGATCATTACGGAGACAGGAATCGTCAGTGGTTCTGTCATGGTGCGGGGGAGTAAGATTGAACGGGTGGTGCGGAAAGCGGAGCAGGAGAGCGGAAGCCGGGAGGGGGAGGCAGATACATATGTCTGCGGAGCAGGTGCAGATATACGCTTCCCGGCCCGGGAGATTATGTCCGCAGAACAGGAAAAAGTGATTATAGATGCCGGAGGACTGTATCTGTCCCCCGGCTTTATTGATATTCATACCCACGGCGGAGGAGGCTGCGACTTCATGGACGGAACCCTGGAGGCGATAGAGACTGCCTGCCGGATGCACCTTGCCCACGGAACTACTTCCATCGTGCCTACCACGCTGGCCGGTTCACAGGAGGGGCTGCTTTCTTTCCTGGCTCTGTTTGAAGAGATGGAGCAAAAGAAGGAGGGATGCCCGGAGATTCTGGGGCTTCACCTGGAGGGGCCGTACTTTGCGCCGGGACAGAAAGGGGCACAGAATCCGGCATGGCTGCGAAATCCGGATCCGAAAGAATACATGGAGGTATTGTCTGCCACAAACCGCATATGCAGGTGGTCTTTTGCACCGGAGCTGTCCGGGGGAGCTGCCTTTTTGCAGGAACTGCGCCGGAGGGGAATTGTCAGCTCACTGGCCCACTCGGATGCGGACTGCAGGCAGGTCTTCCAGGCCTGTGAGAATGGTCTTGCGGCGCTTACCCATTTTTATTCCTGTATGACCGGAGTAACCAGAAGACATGGATTTCGGACGGCGGGAGCCATAGAGGCGGGATACCTTCTGGACAGTTTATATGTAGAGGTGATTGCGGACGGATGTCATCTTCCGGAAGAGCTATTGTCCCTGATCTACAAGATAAAGGGTGCGGAGCGGATTTGTCTCGTAACGGACAGTATGCGGGCAGCGGGAATGCCGGATGGGGAATATCTCCTGGGAAGCGGGCAGGAGGGGATACGCTGCATCAAGGAGGACGGCGTGGCAAAGCTGCAGGACCGCAGCGCATTTGCCGGAAGTGTGGCCACGGCGGACAGGTTGGTACGTACCTTTCGGAGACTGACAGATGCGCCGCTGTATCAGGCAGTCAAAATGATGAGCCTGACGCCGGCCACACTGATGGGGGTGGAGGAGAGGAAGGGGTCTGTTGCGGAAGGAAAGGATGCGGATCTGTTGCTGTTTGATGAGGAGATCCGAATCAAGGGGGTGATGGCGAGAGGGAAATTTGCAGGAGTCTATTGACAAACAACTGATTATGGTGTATATATAACCTGTCTTTGGTAGTAAAGACTGAAAAATGGTGCAAACTGGAAGTAAAATCAGTAAAAGGGTCATTTATCGGCCCTTTTACAACATTATATCGAGTAGTTTAAAATGGACTTTAACTGTGTCTCTGATAGAAAATAA
>CAJUSI010000081.1 GCA_910589035.1 uncultured Acetatifactor sp.
AAATATTGCGTGCTCTTGGCGCCACACAGAGCATGCTAAGGCGTATATTCCTCGACGAGGTGGGGCCTATCGGCCTGTCCATGACCGTCACGGACAAAATCATCCCCCAGCTTCTGGGCGTGGACATTGGCTGCGGCATGACCTGTGTAAAGCTGAACAAGGATAATGCAGAGTTCCAGAAGCTGGACCGAATCATCCGGGAGAATGTGCCGTCAGGATTCGCCATAAGGAAAGAACCGCACCATATGGCGTCAGGATTCCCCTACGAAAAGCTCCGCTGTGCCAGGCATGTCAACAGGCCGAAAGCAGAGAGGAGCCTGGGCACCCTTGGCGGCGGCAACCATTTTCTGGAGCTCGACAGGGGCGAGGACGGAGGCCTGTACCTGGTGGTGCACACGGGCAGCAGACATCTGGGGGAAGAGGTGGCGGAGCATTATACAAAGCTTGCCCATACATTCCTGGCGGAGCGGGGGCTGGAGGTTCCCTATTACATGAGCTACCTGGAAGGGGATGAAAAGGAAGCCTATACGGAGGACGTGCAGACCGTTCAGGACTATGCCGAGCTGAACAGACAGATCATCATCCGGGAAATCCTGAAAGGGATGAAATGGAAAGCGGTTGAGCAGTTCTCGGTGGCCCATAACTACCTGGATGCTTCCGGTATGCTCCGCAAGGGGGCCATCGCCGCCGAAGAGGGAATCCAGGTAATCATCCCGGCAAACATGCGGGACGGCATGATCCTGGGCATCGGGCTGGGCAATGAGGACTGGAACCGCTCAGCGCCCCACGGCTCCGGCAGGCGGCTGAAGCGTGAGGACGTAAAAAGCCAGTATACCGTGTCGGACTTCAAGAAGGAAATGAAGGGCATCTACAGCAGCTGCGTGGGGGCGGACACATTGGACGAGGCTCCCTTTGCCTATCGTTCCATCGGGGAGATTGCCGGGCGGATCAGGGATACTGTCCGGATAACACAGACCCTGAAGCCGGTCTATAATTACAAGGCTGGGAGCAATGGGACTCATCAGAAGAGATAGCAGGGAAAAATAAGAAACTGCAGATAGCCACGCGGTATGAAAAAGTGGAAGAAAAATCATTACAGATACCGCATACCGCATGACTATAGTAAAAGCAAAAACTGTATGAGGTACAAGCTTATGATTATTCAGATCAGCGCAGGACAGGGACCCGCCGAATGCCAGTTGGCGGTGGCGAAGTTGTTCGAGGCGCTTAAAAGAGAATATGGGGATTTCAAAATCCTGTCAGAGACCAAAGGCCATGAGAGGGGCTGCCTGGACTCTATCCGCTTCCGGACGGAGCATGACCTAAGCGGCCTGGAGGGAACGGTGCTGTGGATCTGCAGGAGCCCCTTCCGCAGGAACCACAAAAGGAAGAACTGGTATGTGGACGTGAGCATCGTCCCGGAGGCAGTCCAGGTGGCGGCGGATGGGGAATACCGCATCGAGAAGTTTCACTGCGGCGGGAAAGGGGGCCAGAATGTGAACAAGGTGGAGACCGGAGTGCGGATCATCCACATTCCTACCGGAACCGTGGCCCAGTCCACAGAGGAGAGGAGCCAGTTCCAGAATAAACAGAGGGCTATGGAGCGGATGCGGGAGAAGCTTGCCGGCCTGCAGCAGGAGCAACGGGAACAGCAGACTGGCGCCGCGTGGATGGAGCACTACCGCATCGTCAGGGGGAACCCGGTGCGGACTTATGAAGGGGAGTGTTTCCTGTTGAAAGAGAGAAAGGACGGAGATGACGGACAGGCGGCTCCGCCGGGAAGCACCTGACTGTGACGAGTGCCATAACCCCATGGCAAACAGGAATATTTTGTCTGAAGCTGGACTTGCTTCCTGAATAATACGATAAGAAATCTCTGTGCCAGGTGACACAGGGATTTCCTGCCTTCAGCAGAAAACGGTCTCCTTGCTTTACGCCGCTTCTGTAATAAGCTGTGGACTCCTGAATTGGGCATACAGAGGTTTGGCATCAATAGCAGCTGTTGGCATAAGCTGTAAAGCAATATATTCAGTCAAAAAACATAAAGCAATAAAATGATCTGATAATTGATAAAATAAAAGAAAATGCTATAATATATTTATTGCAGGACGAATAAATTCTGAAAATTTAAAATGACAGAGAGATTTTTCGTGATTAGTATAATCCAATTTAATCTCTCCGGGTCTAATTTCCCGCAGTTCTGCTGCACAACAAACTAATGACGAGCGAAGCAAGTCTCGGGCTGATACCCCGCAACTCTGCTGTGGGGAGTTTCATTAACCATATGTTTGATGCGATAAGCAAATCAGCAAAAATTTCAATCAAACAGTTTGTTGAATATAGAGCTATTAAAATTGAGTTATATTAGTATGAACAAGATGAAGAAACTGGTAGCTGCCGCAGTCATGGGTCTGGCAATCACAGTACAGGACGTGATGCCGATGATATCTGTAAAGGCGGCGGAGGCTGTACCAATGGTTTTGGAAACATGTAAGGGATGCGGAACAGCTGTGAATGTAGACGTAAAGAGAACTGACGGAGCAAGAACATGGCTCTATAAATGTGATGACCCAGCGCATAAGGAGGCAGGTATGATAGACTGTAATGTTTATAGAGTAACAGTAATCGAATATTCCAGGTATCTCTGCCCGAATTGCAATAATTCAGAAATTATAAATTCGAAGAATGTATATAAATATATACATGTCTTCTAAGACTTTTAGATCGGGAAAGAAGAAATTTCCTGAGGAGCCCGAGTTATCCCGGGCTCCGTTTTCAGTGTTATGGCAGATGGAGGTTGGGATGAAGGACAGAAACAGAAGATCAGAGACGGTACGAAGAAAGACAGGCCGTATAAAGCGGGCGGCGCTTATAAGCCTGGCCGGTATCCTGCTCCTTTCGGCATGCGGAAAGAAGCAGCAGGAACAGTCAGGAACGCAGGGACAGACGGAAACACGGCAGCAGTCAGACCAGGAGGGCGAATATCTCTATGTGCCGGAGGGGGTGGAGGGGATTTCCTCGGAGCCTGGTTCTTCCATGGGGCAGCGTAATTTCGCGGTGAATGGAGACTACCTGTACTATCTGACGGATGGGATTTACCGGATCCCCCTGGGGGAGAAACTGGATTTTACCCGGAAGGAAACGGTTGCCCAGAAGAGTTCCCTCCTGGAATCGGCAATGGAGAGTATTGAATATTTTACAGTAGACCGGGATCAGAACCTGTACTACATTACGCTCTCCTATAGGGACATGATCCCCACCCTGCATAAACGGACAGCGGAGGGGGAGGAAGTGTACAGCAGCCCGATGGAGGAGGAAATGACGACAATTTCTTCGGATTCTATCCTGGCTGTGGACGGGACGGGAGGAGTGTATGTCCTGCTCCCGTCTTCCATCCTGCACTACGGCCCGGAGGGAAGTCTGATGGGAGAGCTTCCCCTGGAGGAAGAAATGGCGGAAAGCAGCGGGGCAGCGAATAACCTGATAGGGCTGCCAGATGGGCATGTCTTCTTTATTACGCGTAGCGCCCTGGTTGCGGACTGCAGGGCCTATGAGATTCCGGAAGGGGACAGGCCCAGGCTGCTGCTCCAGTTCAGTGACGGCGTGCTGTACCGTTACAGTCTGGCGGACGGCTCCGTTGAAACGGTTCTGGCCTGGCAGGACTGCGATCTCTACAGGAATGACATAACGGCCGTTATACAGGTTTCGGAGGAACAGCTGCTGGTTGTAGCCCTTACCGGGGAGAGCACGGAGGAATTTCAGGAGATGCTTCTTCTGACCAAAACTCCGGCAGACCAGGTCACCCGAAAGGAGACGATTACGCTGGCGTCCCTGTCCCCCTCCGGTGACATGGAGAAGGCGGCGGCGAAATTCAACCGGCGCAACAGCCGGTACCATGTCACCATAGAAAGGTACGGGTCAGGCGGCTTCTATTCGGATGCAAACGAAGGGGCCAGGGCGAGGCTGGACAGCGCGCTGATATCAAAGGAGAATGCGCCGGACCTGCTGGACCTGTCGAATCTGGATATTATCAAATACGTGAAAGCCGGTGCGCTGGAAGATCTCTATCCCTATATGGAGCAGGGTGGGGAGATCGGCAGGGGGGATTTCCTGACCAATCTGCTGGAGGGATATACCTTCGATGGAAAGCTGGCCTGTATCCCTAAGACATTTATATTTAAGGGGGCTTACATTACCGATGAGCGGATCCAGGCAACGGCAGAGTGGACAATGGAAAGCGTCCTGGAGACAGCGGGGCAGTATCCGGATGTCAGGCTGTTCCCGGAGGATGCGGGGGGACTGCAGGAGTATTATGGGGCCTATCTTCTGGAGAAATTCGTGGATTGGGAGAGCGGGGAATGCCGGTTTGACAGTGAGGAATTCTCCAGGCTGTTGGAGCGGGTGAAACAGGAGTCCGCACTGGCCGGGCAGGAACCTCTGCTGAATGTACAGTCTATCATGAGCTTTGATGAGTATCAGAAAGCGCTGATGGAGGCGGCGGACAGCGGGGAAAAGGCCGTCCTGCGCGGGCTGCCCTCGGCTGACGGCACAGATACCTATACGCCCAGGGCGTGGGACATCCTGGGGATCAGCGTCAATTCCAGGCAGAAGGACGGAGCGTGGGAATTTATGCAGTTTTACTTACAGGAGGGAATGCGGGTTGGAGTCTGGTACAGATTCCCCACTCTGTTATCCCTGCTTGACGAGGTACAGGCGTATTCTGTGACGCCGCAATATGAAATGTCTGACGGCAAGGTGCTGACAGACAGCGATGGCCGGCCCCGGGAACGACCCAGATATACCCAGACCAGGAACGGTGTCGAGACAAAATTCTATGCCCTGGGCCAGGAGGAAGCGGAGACCTTGCGCAGTGTGCTGGAGCAAATCAATTTCCGCCCCAGGGGGACGCTGGAGCAATCCGTGCTTTCTATTGTGGAAGAGGAGGCGGCTGCATTTATCAAAGGGGGGAAGGCTGTGGATGAGACCACAGAGGTGATACAGAACAGGGTGCGTCTCCTGCTGCAGGAAAATATGTGAGCAGGGCAAAATAAGTAAGGAAATGGCGGCAGGTGAGAGGTTAGCTTTATTCCAGCGAGGGGCCAATACCCAACTGCTTGCAGCGGAGTAATGGATTGTAAAAAGAAATGCGACAAGAGTTATTAAACTCTATCGCATTTCTTTTTGAAATGAAAACACTGCATTTCTGCGGTTTGCAGAACCTTTATTTCATCTCTCAGGGTTAATTCCCCGCAGCTTGCTGTGGGGAATTTCATTTACAGGTGCTGAAAAACCGGGCAGGATACGCCTGATGCCGGACATCCATTATGGTCGGGCGGGGCCTGTTGCCTGTCCGTGACTGCGTATGGGGACGGCTGAATAAAGGATGAATTAAGCACAGGAACCCGCTATACAAATTTCTGAAATTATGATAAACTGAATACCATGCGGATTGCGGAACAGGAGGTTTAATAGAAAAATGGAAGAAATGAAGGAAGGCTTAGCAGGGGAAGAGAACATGGAACTGCCGAAGACAGATGTGGTCCGGGAGGCCAGAAAGCATTTTTCAAGCCTGGGACTGATGTTCTTCCTGGGGGCAATCGTGATCTATGCTGTGCAGCTGGTTCCTGCGGCGTTACTGAGTTGGCTGAGGCCCGAGTGGATGCAGAACGGAAATCTGGCATTGATGGCGGGGATGCTGCCCATGTATCTGGTCGGCATGCCGGTGCTGATTCTGCTGGTGAAAAGGATACCGGCGGAGAGTCCGGAGCGCCGCGTCATGAATGCAGGACATTTTACGCTGTCGGCAATTATATGCTTTGCGCTTGTGTATCTGACCAACGGCCTGGGCAATATTATCACTCTGCTCATCGGTATCCTGAAAGGCGGTGCCGTACAGAACCAGGTGCTGGAGGTGACTTCTTCCGTCAGCATGTGGGCGATTATGCTGTATATGGTGATCTGTGCGCCCATTATGGAAGAGTATGTTTTCAGAAAGTTGATAGTGGACAGAACCGTCCGGTACGGCCAGGCTGCGGCCGTCCTCGTATCGGGGCTGATGTTCGGCCTGTTCCACGGCAATCTGAACCAGTTTATCTACGCTTTCGTACTGGGGGTATTTCTTGCTTTTCTGTATGTGAAGACCGGGAATCTGAAGATTACCATAGCACTGCATATGCTGATTAATTTTATGGGCGGTGCAGTCAGTACCTGGCTGATGCGGCTGGTAGACCTGGACGAATATATCCGGCTTGTCGGCGGGAATAATGCGGAAGCCATGGCGGCCTTTCTGCGCGACAATATGCTGGGGCTGTTTGCGTATCTGTGCTTATTGATCTTCCTGATAGGAGTGACTCTGGCGGGCCTTACACTGCTGATTGTATTTCTGGCAAAAAGGAGATTCACTTTTCAGAAAGGAAGCGTCGTAATCCCCAGGGGAAAAAGGTTCTCTGCCGTGATGGTGAATGCGGGAATGCTCATTTACAGCGTTTTCTTCACCGCAATTATTATAATACAGCTGTTCCTGTAGGCATTTAAAAATATTTTCCCGTGTGGACCGGCAGAATATTTGCTCCGGTCAGGCATGGTGAAATGCTATAGTATCGACTCAGGTTTGCTCGGTTCAGGCGCCTGACAACGAAATCCTGTACGTTTTGCTCAGCTTCGGTTTTGGTTATACTGCATAACGCTGAATACTGCCTGATGCAATCATGCGATTGAACCGGTCAGCGTTATGCAGTCTGGTTTCACGGCAGGTGAAAGCGTTAAGCAGTATAATTCAGAGAACAGAGAAGGAAGTTTGACATGTATACATTTGAAGGAAGAATCAGATACAGTGAAGCGGACAGCGAGGGAAAGCTCACAATGGCTTCTCTGATCAACTATTTTCAGGACTGCTCCTCCTTTCAGTCGGAGGATCTGGGGATTGGGCTCGATTATCTGAGGGAGAACCGCCTGGTCTGGGTGCTTTCCTCCTGGCAGATTGTTGTGGACCGCTACCCTTTTTACTGTGAGAAGGTGACGATAGGTACCCGGCCCTATGAAATGAAGGGATTTCTGGGGTACCGGAATTTTGCCATGCTGGATGCGGAGGGAAAGTATCTGGCCAGGGCAAATTCCCTGTGGAGCCTGCTGGATACACAGACCGGCCGTCCGACAATGATTCCGGAGGAGATGACGGCGCGGTATGGACTCGGTGAGAAGCTTGAAATGGAGTATGCGCCGCGCAAAATAGCAATTCCTCCGTGCGGTGTGGAAAAGGAGGCCGTGGTGGTGAAGAAACATCATCTGGATACCAATCACCATGTAAATAATCAGCAGTTTGTCAGTATCGCAATGGACTGCCTGCCGGAGGACTATGCAGTGAGGCAGGTCCGGGCGGAATACCGCAGGCAGGCGTTTCTGAACGATGTGCTTATTCCCCGGGTGACCGATGAGGAAGACAGGACGGTGGTAGTGCTGGGGGATGCGGAGGGGAAGCCCTGCATGGTTGCGGAGTTCAGGAAACCTGCGCGCCGCTGACAGGAAATATAAAAGGAAGAAAACAGAAAAACAAAACGAGTAGAAAAGGAAGAGAAATGCAAAACAGGGACGAGTGTAAAATGGAGATGAAAGGGATTCGCCTGGGAGAAAGACAGGATCTGGTAATTGTAAAGCAGGTGGAGTTCGGCGTATATCTGGCGCCCTCGGCAGAAAAGGAGGAAGAGAGAGTGCTCCTTCCCCAGAAACAGGTGCCGGAAGGGAGCGCTATAGGGGACATCGTGAACGTATTTATTTACCGGGACTCCCGGGACAGGATGATCGCCACCGTGAGGGAAGCAAAGCTTGAAATGGGGCAGGTGGCCCAGCTGACCGTGGCGCAGATGGGGCAGTTCGGCGCGTTTCTGGACTGGGGACTGGAGAAGGACCTGCTGCTTCCCTTCAAACAGCAGAAAGGGAATGTGAAGCAGGGAGATAAGGTACTGGTATCTCTTTATATAGACAAGAGCGACCGGCTCTGCGCCACCATGAATGTCTATAATAATCTGCGGACGGACAGCCCCTATAGCCGGGATGACAGGGTGACGGGCAGGGTCTATGAGATGAGCGATAACTTCGGCGCTTTTGTGGCGGTGGACAATCTGTATTCCGCCCTGATTCCCCAGAAAGAGCTCTATGGGAATGTGGAGCTTGGAAAGGACGTGTCGGCGCGGGTAGTTCAGGTGCGTGAGGACGGCAAGCTGACGCTCAGCGTCAGGGACAAGGCGTATCTGCAGATGGATAAGGACGCGGCAAAGATTCTGTCGTTTCTGGAAGAGCGCGGGGGCGCACTGCCCTTTAACGATAAGGCGTCGCCCGAGGTGATTAAGAGGGAGACGGGGATGAGCAAAAACGAATTCAAACGGGCGGTTGGACGCCTCCTGAAGGAAGGGAAGATCGCGATTACCCCCGGCGGCATACAGGAAACAGGAAGCAATACCGATACTAACGTCATTGACAGGAAAGAAAATATTAAAGAATCTTAAAAAATATTGTTGCTACTGGAAAATCCGGCGCTGTTGTGATAAAATAAATAAACTATAGAAGAGTAAAAGCAAGGAGGCAGAGGATATGGATATTGCAGGTGTATCGGTGGCTTTGGCAAATGTGTCCACAAGATCCCAGGTCAGCACCGCCGTGTTGGATAAGGCGATGGAGAACAATGAGCAGCTGGGAGCCGGAATTGTGGAGATGATGAACGCAGCGGCGATGGAGCTGAGTGTCAATCCCGGCGTGGGGGCAAATTTTGATATGCGCATCTGAGGATCACGGTAAATTTCTGGCAGGAGAATCTGTCCGGAAATTACTGTTCCGGCGGGAGGCTTGTATGAAAGGCTGCCTGGGGGTCGACTTCGGGCGGCCTTTTTGTGAAAAATCGTAAAATCCTATTGCTTTTTTTCTCTGTTTTCTGTACATTTGTATGTATAACAGCAAACAGGGACGTCATAGTTGGCGATAATGCCAAAAGGAGTGGGGGATTATGATATCAAATCAGATTTTGCAGAACACAATTGAGGGATTGAAAAGTATTGCCCGTGTCGAATTCTGTATCATGGATGCGGACGGCAAGGAAGCGGCATCTACCACCGACATGAGCGGCAGTGCCAGGGCTGCGGCGGATTTTGCCGCTTCTCCTGCGGATTCCCAGGAGGTACAGGGATACCAGTTTTTCAAAATTTATGATGAGCAGCAGCTGGAATACGTCCTGGTGGCCGGCGGCGCCGGGGAAGATGTGTACACCATAGGGAAAATAGCCGCCTTTCAGATACAGAATTTGTTGGTGGCTTATAAGGAACGTCTGGACAAGGATAATTTCATGAAAAATCTTCTTCTGGATAATCTGCTTTTGGTGGACATTTACAGCCGGTCCAAAAAGCTTCATATTCAGACGGACGTGCCCAGGGCGGTTCTGACAGTGGAATCCTCAGGCGGGCGCGACAGTAATGTGCTGGAACTGGCAAGAAGCTATTTCAGCGTCAACAGCAAGGACTTCGTCACGGAAGTGGATGAGGATAATGTGATCGTGGTCAAGGAGTTTCCGGACGGGGACGACCAG
Organism: uncultured Acetatifactor sp.; assembly: GCA_910589035.1. Taxonomy (GTDB): domain Bacteria; phylum Bacillota; class Clostridia; order Lachnospirales; family Lachnospiraceae; genus Acetatifactor. The sequence goes on from CAJUSI010000081.1 coordinate 9,572, forward strand.
AAAGAGATGGACAGGACTGCAAAGGCGCTCTGGGCCTTCCTGAAGAAGGAGGGGCTTAAGGGAATCCGTATCGCCTACGGCACCGTGATTCAGGAGATCAAGGAAGTAAGCCGTTCTTACAAGGAGGCGAAAATGGCGCTGGATGTGGGCAGGATCTTTTTCGGCGATCGGGAGATCATTGCCTACAGTGAGCTTGGAATCGGACGTCTGATCTATCAGCTCCCCATCCCCCTGTGCAAAATGTTTATTCAGGAGATTTTCGGAGGAAAGAGCCCGGATGAATTTGACGAGGAGACCCTGGGGACAATCTATAAGTTTTTTGAGAACAGCCTGAATGTGTCCGAGACTTCCAGGCAGCTGTTTATCCACAGGAATACTCTGGTATACAGGCTGGATAAGCTGCAGAAAAGCACCGGGCTGGATTTGAGAGTGTTTGAGGATGCCATTACGTTTAAAATAGCGCTGATGGTAGTGAAATATATGAAGTACATGGAAAATGCGGATTACTGATACACCAATTCATTCATTTTCGCGCCTGCAGTGTCTGATGTCTGCGCAGGGCAGGGCGCAGGAAGGCGATGCGGCGGACGTGCCTGCTGATAACGCAATACCGGTGCGGGCAGCCCGGAGCGGAATGTATGGGGTATCGGAAGGGTCGGGACGGAGGAAAAGAATGACCAAAAAGGAACTGTCGTGGAGGAAGCGGGAACAGTTTATAGAGAGTAACGGCATTATCTATCTGGATAATGTAAGCAAGGTTTATTCCAAGGGTTCCCCTGCATTGAATTCTGTCACTCTGGGAATCGGAAAAGGGGAATTTGTATTTATTGTGGGAGACAGCGGTTCAGGAAAGTCCACGCTGATCAGGCTTCTGCTGAGGGAGCTGACGGCTACCAGCGGCAGCGTCTACGTCATGGGACGGGATCTGGCGAAGCTGAAGCACAGGCAGGTGCCGAAGTTCCGGCGCAATCTGGGGGTGGTCTTTCAGGATTTCCGCCTGCTGAACGACAGAAATGTATATGAGAATGTGGCGTTTGCCCAGAGAATCATAGAGACTCCGACGATTGAAATCAGAAGGAATGTGCCCACCATTCTTGCCACGGTGGGGCTTGCGGGAAAGTATAAGGCGAAGACCAACCAGCTTTCCGGGGGCGAGCAGCAGAGGGTGGCTCTGGCAAGAGCCCTGGTGAATAAGCCCTCCATTCTGCTGGCGGATGAGCCTACCGGCAACCTGGATCCTAAGAACTCATGGGAAATTATGACATTGCTGGAGGAGATCAACCAGAGCGGCACCACGGTGCTGGTGGTGACCCATAACAGGGAGATAGTCAATGCCATGCATAAGCGCGTGGTTACCATGAAACGGGGCGTCATAATCAGCGATGAGGAGGGAGGCGAATACATCGATGAAGATTAGGACTTTATTCTATACGATCCGACAGGGATTCGCCAATATCTTCCGTAATAAATGGTACTCGCTGGCTTCCGTGGCAACCATAGCCGCCTGTCTGTTCCTGTTCGGCGTCTTTTATGCCATTGTGGCGAACTTCCGGAGCATTGTGCTGAAGGCGGAGGAAGGGGTGTCCGTGACCGTGTTTTTTCACAGCGAAATGGATCTGTGCACGGCGCATGCGGAGGGGCAGATACCTACGGATGAACGAATAGAAGCCATCGGCCAGCTGATAGCCAACAGGGCGGAGGTGTCGGATGTGAAGTTTACTTCCGACGATGAGGCCTGGGAGAGCTTTGCCAGAGAAAGGTTCGGAGAGCATTTTGACATCTATATTCAGGGGTACCCGCAGAATCCTCTGGAAGGAGAGGACAGCTATGAAGTCTTCTTAAACGATGTATCCCTGCAGAGTGCATTGGTCACCTGGCTGGAGTCCCTGCCGGAGGTGAAACAGGTCAATCATTCCGCACTGACGGCGGATACCCTGAGCGGTGCAAATCTGCTGATCGCCTATGTCTCCATGGGGATTATTATTATATTGCTGGCTGTGAGTATTTTCCTGATCAGCAATACGGTTGCCATCGGGATCTCTGTTCGTGCGGAGGAGATCAATATCATGAAATACATCGGAGCCACGGATTTCTTTGTCCGGTCGCCCTTTGTGCTGGAGGGAATGCTGATCGGGGTTCTGGGGGCGGCGCTGCCGCTCTGGCTGATTTACGGAATTTATAATTATGTTTTGAACCATATTGCAGAAAGATTTGCCGTTCTGGCCGATTTTCTGAATTTTCTGCCTGTGGAAGAGATTTTTGGGTTTTTGTTGCCGGTGTCAATCGGCGTGGGTGTGGGAATCGGTTTCCTGGGAAGTATCGTTACAGTCAGGAAACATTTGCATGTGTAAAGTGAGCGTTTATGAAGAGAAGAAAATTTTTCGGCCGTCTGGCCGCGCTGTTGGTATGGGGAATGATGCTCTGTCTGGTGACGGGAATCCTTTGGAAGGGGGTGCTGTCCGCCGCGGCCTCTGCCCCGTCTTCCGTCTCCTCCGAAAGCATTAAGGAAAAGGAAAACCAGATTGCAAAGAAAAAGGAAGAGAAGGAAGCTTTAAAAGACGGACTCAGCAACCTGCAGAAGATCAAAAATGAGCTGGAAGCCCAGAAGAATGATCTGAAGAGTTATGTGCAGCAGCTGGACAGCAATCTGGAGCAGATAGAACAGAATATTGCGGAGCTGAAGAGGCAGATCGGCGTAAAAGAGGGAGAGATTGCTCAGGCGGAAAGCGAACTGGCAGCGGCCCTGGAGCGGGAGGAAAGCCAGCAGGAGACCATGACCGCGCGCATCAGGCTGGTGTATGAGTCGGGCAATCCCGATGTGATGGAGCTGCTTCTGGCATCTCAGAGCATCGGAGATTTCCTGAACAGGATGAATTATGCGGAGAGAATGATGGCCGCCGACAGTCAGATGTGGCAGGAATACAGGGATATCAGGGAATATGTCCAGCTCTGCAAGCAGGAGCTGGAGCTGGAAAAAGAGATATTGGATGAGGCCAAAGCCACTGTGGAGATAGAGCAGAAGAACCTAGAGGAGTTGATAGAACAGAAGAGCCGTGATATTATAAATTATGAGACGGATATCAACAACAAGGAGAAGGCCATCCAGGAATACCAGGAGCAGATAAAGGCAGAGGAAGAGGAAATCAAACTTCTGGAAGCTGCCGTTCTTGAGGAGAAAAAGAAGCTCCTGGCAAATAACGGTACCGTCATTTCCTATGACGGAGGCGTGTTTAAGTTTCCGCTGGCATCCTATACCAGAATATCCGACGAGTACGGTTACAGAACGGATCCGTTTCTGGGAATAGAGAGCTTTCATAACGGGATAGATTTTGCGGCGCCCAAGGGAACGGCCATTTATGCGGCCTACGACGGACAGGTGGCGGCAGCTGCCTACAATGCCAGTATGGGCAACTATGTCATGATAAATCACGGCGACGGGCTGTATACCATCTATATGCACGCCTCAGCCCTGTATGTGAAAAAGGGAGATGTGGTGGTGCGCGGCGAAACCATTGCAGCGGTAGGGACTACCGGCCGTTCCACCGGAAATCACCTTCATTTCAGCGTGCGGCTGAACGGTTCCTATGTATCTCCCTGGGGATACCTGGGGCAGTAGCGGGGAAATGCGGGTATGATAGTCAGGGATCTGATAAACCAGGGAGCAGGAAAAGAGGGGAACCGGTGAAAAGGTTTCCGGAAAGCTCTACGGAAAGCGGAAGAGAGATTCCGTGAGTATATTCTGTGAAAAAGGAGAAGAATATGGACGAAAACAATGCATATTTTGATAATCTTTCCGGATCGGATTCGGGGAATAACGCCGGAGGAAATTATCCCCAATACGGAAGTTTTCAGGGGTCTTATCAGCCCGCAGGAGCGCCGGGGGAGCCTGTAAGGCCGCCCAGGGGTGAGAGAGGAAGCGGTAAGGGCCTGTTTCTGGGCGGGCTGATCACGGGGATTGCAGGTGCTCTGCTGGTGGTCGCGATCTGCTATCTGGGGCTTTATATTCAGAACATAGTGGAATCGGGAAATACGGATACCGAGGGAATCGAGTTCAGGGCGGATTCTGCCATTGACCCCAATCTGGTGAAGAAGCTTCAGACGCTGGAGGACACGATTAAAACCCATTTCTATCTGGGCGAGGTGGACAATGAAGCGTTACAGGACGGTATATATAAGGGACTGCTGGGAGCCCTGGGGGATCCTTATTCGGAGTATTATTCCGCAGAAGAGCTGACGGAACTGATGCAGCAGACAGAGGGCGTGTATTACGGTATCGGCGCCTATATCAGCCTGGATACGGCCACCAGTCTGCCGAAGATAAGCGGGACTATTGCGGGGGCGCCTTCGGAGGAAGTGGATCTGCGGGCCAATGATCTGATCTATGAGGTGAACGGGGTTGCGACCTACGGAATGACCCTGACAGAGGTGGTGTCCATGATCAAGGGACCGGAGGACACGGATGTGAATCTCACCATCGTAAGGGAGGGGGAGACGGATTATCTGGATATCACGGTGACCAGGCGGAAGGTGGAGACACCCACCGTGGAATATGAAATGCTGGAGGACGGCATGGCTTATATCCAGATTAAGGAGTTTGACGAGGTTTCCATAGACCAGTTTGCGGATGCTCTGGCCACCGTAAGGGGTTCCGGGATGAAAGGAATGATTCTGGATTTGAGGGCGAATCCGGGAGGAAGTCTGAATGCGGTGGTGGAGATGGCCAGGATGATCCTTCCCGAGGGAATGATTGTATATACGGAGGACAAGAACGGCAAGAGATCCGAATACACCTGCGACGGAAAGCGGGAGCTGGAGGTTCCCCTGGTAGTCCTGGTGGATATGAATTCCGCCAGCGCGGCGGAGATTATGGCAGGGGCCATCAAGGATTATGAACTGGGTACGCTGGTGGGAACCACCACCTTCGGCAAGGGCATTGTGCAGCAGATCAAGCCTTTCATGGACGGTTCGGCCGTGAAGATTACCATCAGCGCTTATTATACACCCAATGGGAATAATATACATGGTATCGGAATCGAACCCGATGTGGTATGCGAGTTCGACGGCAAGGCATATTACGGAAGCGAGGACCGCCCGGATAATCAGCTGGAGAAGGCGAAGGAAGTGCTGAAGGAGAAGATGGGGAAATAAAAACGGGCTCTTTCCATACTTTGTTGAAACGATATCATTCTCAATCTGACAGATGTGGCATTCCGGGATATTTTGGTTCGGGAACGCAGTTAAGTCAATAAACAGCGGAAAGAACCCAAAAGTGCTTGACAGTCAGAGGAAAGATATGATAGGGTGCTGATATGTGTATTTTCGACAGAGGAGGTATTGGGTAATGACGGTGGGACTTTGCCTGCTCACCTGGAATGAGGTTGCGGGCTGCAAGCATGATGTACCCATGATAGACCGAAGCAAGTTTGAACAGATCTATTGTATAGACGGCGGAAGCACTGACGGCACGGTGGAATATCTGACGGAGCAGGGGATAGAAGTGTATCCCCAGACCAGCAAGGGCCTGAATCAGGCCTGTAAAGACGGTGCGGATCGCTGCAGATGTGATGCGTTTGTATTCTTTCATCCGAAAGGCTCCATTCCGGTGGAGGATTCTTATAAGTTCCGGGCATTCTATGAGCAGGGCTACGAGTTTGTCGTGGGCAGCAGGATGATGAAGGAGAGCAAAAACGAAGAGGACGGGAGACTCCTGAAGCCCCGTAAATGGTTTGTCCTGGCTTTGGGGCTTGCGGCTAAAATTCTGTTCAAGAAAGAAGGCAATACGGTTTGGGATGCTCTTCACGGATTCCGGGGGATGACCGTGGAGGCGTTTCAGAAGTGCAATATCTCGGACAGAAGCCCTTCCGTCGATATCGAAATGGTCTGCAGAAGCTATAAGCTTCGGCTGAAGAGGATTGAATTTCCGACCACGGAATCTGCAAGGATTGCCGGGGAGACACATTTCAAGGCATTTGCTACCGGCAGAAAATTATTAAAATATCTTGCCTGGGAGATATGCAGAAAAGGATAATTTATGATTGAATCTATAAAGCAGAATAAAGTGGGAATCATTCTGATGATTTGTTCCAGCATATGCGTATGCCTGGGGCAGCTGCTCTGGAAGCTTTCGGCGGAGGGCGGCTTCTGGCTTTTGGCGGCGGGGTTTGCTCTGTATGGCATTGGGGCGCTGGCAATGATAGTCGCTTATAAATTCGGAAAGGTTTCCATACTGCAGCCTATCTTAAGCTTAAACTATATATTGAGCATTATTCTGGCTGCGACTGTGCTGGATGAGGAGATTACCCTGGTCAAATGTATCGGCGTGCTGGGGATCATTGCCGGAGTTCTGTTGATTGCCGGGGGAGACGAGGTGGATCATGCTTCCGTATAGCTTTATCTTTCTCATGACTGTGATGGGTTCGGCAGCAAGTCTTTTTTTAAAGCAGGCCTCCGGCTCGCTCAAGGGAGAGGGTATTGCGGCAATTGTCCGGAATATGCTGAAGACGCCCAGTCTGTATGCGGGAGGAATGCTGTATCTTGCGGCTTCCGTATTAAATATTTATGTATTAAGGGTTCTGGATTATTCCAGTGTGCTGCCGCTTTCGGCTTTTACGTATGTATGGACCATGTTTCTGGCCAGGTTAAGGCTCGGGGAGAAGCTTACCGGGCGGAAAATGGCAGGGGTATTTCTGGTGGTTCTTGGCGCATTGCTGGTATCAAGGCCGGGTTAGAAGCCGGACCGGGGCAGGAGTTGGTATGGGAAGTTTTATGTGTCACAGGAAAAGATATCTGTTTCCGGCAGTGCATTTTCTGCTTTCTTTTTTGTATGAAAGAAGCATTTTCCTATTTGATGAGGGCGCGGATATTGTGCTCTCGATACCCAGAAATGAAGTGATCAGCGATACGGCTGAGAGAATAGTCGGGTATTCCGTTTCCAAACTGTTTGCGGCTGTCATGATTTTTTCCCTGTGGGAGCTGCTCTTTTGGATTGCGGAGAACTGGAGGAAGAAGAGAAACGTAAGATTTTTTGTCGCTTTTTTTGTGATATGCCTGGCCGGAATACTGCTTATCTGGCCTGATTCGTTTACAGCAAGTGCAGACAATTATATTACTTATTCTTATGCAATCAGATTCTGGCCGGAATACTGGCACAGTGCATATACAAGCTGTATTTATGCCGCCATGCTCATGACGGTACCAAGTCCGGTATCCATCACGGTATTGCAGCTGGTTTTTGGCTTTTTTGTTCTGGGATATCTTTATAACAGGATTGCGGACAGCCCTGTGCTGCAGGGAAGGGGAAAATACTGCGTCTTCCTTGTTTTTCTTATGCCGGGTGTATATACGCTTATGACGGATGCCTATCGGACGGAACTATATGCGCTGTTATGTATGTTTATGGCTGCAATGACGGCCATGGATATTGCGGAGCGGAGAGAAAGAGGAAGGTTCAGCCTGATATGCAATATATTCTTATGCGGATTCATCAGCGTATGGAGGACGGAAGGGATTATTCTGGGATTCCTTCTTTTTGCCGTGCAGCTTATATTTGTATATCATTATAAGCCGGTCAAAAGCCTTTTATTATTTTTGTGCGTTGGGGCGGTATTCGGTATGTTCCTGCTGCCGCAGAAATCAGGTGATATCAAATACTATGGGAAGGATTATTCTTTCATCAATTCGTTTCCTGTCCTGAAAAATATCTTGTCTTCCCCGGAGGCCGATCTGGCTTATGAGGGGGCGGAGGAGGACCTGGCATCCCTGGAGGCTGTGGTTCCCGTGGAAATCCTGCGTTATTACGGAATGGATGGGTACAGAAGGTATAATTACGCGAACGGCAGGGAAGATATCAATCAGAGCCTTGCGGATGACGCAACCGCTTCGGCATACATGGGCGCCTACTATCGGATGGTAGCGCATAATCTGCCGATTTATGCAAAGACTCAGGCGGGCATGCTGCTCAGGGCGCTTATGGTAATTCCGAACGAGTATGTGGTTTCCTGCAGCCAGCCGCCGGTTCATGACCTGCAGCCATGGACATTGAGGGCATGGGAAATTGGCCGGCAGGATCTGGAAGGCGGAGAATTTGTTCGGAAATGGATAAATACGAAAATTCATCAGAAACTTTCTGCTTTTACTTCAACAATAGTCGGAGGAGCGGAAGGCATATTGCGGAGGATTTACTTTTACAGTATAATTCTGCTCCTGATTCCTTTATTTGAAATATACTTCTTCTTCAGAGAGGGAATCCGGCTTTTAAAAAGGAAAGAGAATTTATTCGGACTGGCGGGGATAGCCTTCCTGCTGCTGGGCCAGGCGGCGGCTATTGCGCTGGTGATGCCGGCGGGAGCATTGGCGTACCTGCATGCATATTATTATTGCTCTTTTGTTCTATGCCTGGTTTATGTCAATTGCTTGAGATGCCGGAGGATACGGGGGAAGTGACGGGATGGAGAAATATGATTATCTGATTCTTGGAGCCGGTCCGGCGGGACTGACTTTTGCAAATCTGCTCCGGGAAAAAAGGCCGGACTTAACGTTCCTGGTTCTGGAAAAGGAGGATACCGCGGGTGGGTTATGCCGTTCAAAGGAAGTGGACGGAGCCGCACTGGACATAGCGGGCGGCCATTTCCTGGATGTAAGGAGACCGGCGGTGAACCGGTTCCTGTTTGAATTTATGCCTCTTCATGAGTGGAATCTTTTCGAGAGGGATTCCAGAATCAATATGGGAAGCTATGAGATCGGGCATCCTTTTGAGGCAAATATCTGGCAGATGCCCCAGGAGGAGCAGATCCGTTTCCTGAAATCCATCGCTGTGGCGGGATGCAATCTGGGGCTTCCCATACCGGAGAAATTTGTGGATTGGGTTGTCTGGAAGCTGGGGGCGGCCATTGCGGAGGCTTATATGCTTCCGTACAACGGGAAAATGTTCGGCGGCGAGCTGGATATGCTGGGAACCTATTGGTTGAATAAGCTTCCGGACGTTTCCTTTGAGGAGACGCTTCTGAGCTGCCTGAACCGAAGGGCATACGGCACGCAGCCGGGGCATGCGCAGTTTTATTATCCCAGGGAGTTCGGCTACGGCGAGCTCTGGGAGCGAATGGGCAGGGCTTTGGGGGACAGGATTTTATACCGGAAGACCGTTTCCCGGATGAACCCTGAGAAGAAGACTGTCACATGCATGGACGGAACTGCCTATAGTGCGGATATCATTATCACTACTATTCCATGGAAATCCGTGCAGGAATATGAGGACTGCCAACGGGATATTGTTGAGAATATAGGAAAACTGAAATATACAGGAACCGAAATAAAATATATATCGGAGAATCTGGACACGGAGGCACATTGGATCTATATTCCGGACCCGGAAATTCCCTGTCACAGGATTCTGGTGCGGCATAATTTCTGCGCCGGAAGCCGGGGATACTGGGAGGAGACCAACCTCAGCAGAGTTACGGATGCGAACAGGGAATATGCTTTTGCCAATGAATATACTTATCCGTTAAATACGATTGGAAAGCCGGAGATTATGGACAGGCTCCTGGGATATATGCGGCAGCGCGGTGTGTACGGACTGGGAAGATGGGGGGAGCACGAGCATTACAACTCAGACCGTACGGTGGAGAGGGCGATGGAATTGTTTCAGGAGATTGCGGAAAAATAGCGGGAAACGGAAGGGCTGCGTATCATGTGGGAATGCGAATACAGCAGGGAGCCTGTGGATTACAGGCTGTTATGGCTCAGGTTTTTCAGGAAAATCTGGATACTTCCCGTTGCGGTTGCGGTGGGGGTCATTCTGGCGGCGGCGTGCCATTTTTACACCAGAACGGCGGCCAGAGGAGGGAGAACTTATCAGGCCGAATCCATTTTTTATGTTGAATTTACTGAAAATGCCCGGGGAGAAGAGGATTACTATAATTATTTTACCTGGGGAGAGGTGATTCATACTGATTTTTTCATGGATTATGTGTATGAGAAAATGGGGGGAGAGCTTTCCAAAGATGAAATCGTCTCTTATATCACAGCTACGGTGGAGTCGGATGTGCGGTATCTTTATGTGCGCTGCGACACCCATTCGCCGGAACTGTCAGTGCGGCTGGCTTCCGTTATGGAGGAAGTGGTTCCGGAATTTGCGGATGCCAGGAAAGAAATTCAGAAGATTGAAGTGGCGAAAACCGGAGACAGCGCGAGGGACAGTTCGAAACTCAGGATCGGAAATGCCTGCTTCCTGGGGGCGGGCCTTGGACTGGGAATCTCGATGCTTTGGATTCTTGCCGTACTGATAATGGATACGGCCGTTTATCTCCCGGCTGTGGTGGAGAGGCGGTATCATATTACCTGCCTGGGAGCGCCTTTTATGTCGGAATTTGTACCGAACTGGAAGCATGTTCTGAAGGATGCCGTAAGGGTTGCGAAGGTGTTTGTGGACGAGGACTTTCAGGAGGAAGAGTATGCGGTTCCGGAGGACGAGGGGCGGAAGGTCATAAGCTGCAGGAACCCGGTGGAGCATCCGGAGGAGCTGGATAAGATTCGGGAATGTGAGGCTGTGCTCCTGGTATTGAAAGCGGGGCGCAGAAATGATAAGATCTTTGAACGTTTGCTGGAGCAGCTCGGGCGGCAGGACATAAGCGTTACAGCGGTAATTCTGGCATCCGCCGATAAAAAGCTGCTTTCGGCATATTACAGGAACCGCTTCGCGAACCCTGTAATCTAGAATCTAATACAGGAACCGCTTCGCGAACCCTGTATTATAGCTTATAAATCAGGCGGTAATAATTGACGGGCTTATACTCAGGGCAGCCGGAGACTGCTAAGCTGCCCATGGCAAAAATGTAGTTGGCGGCCTTATAGGCACTGCCACAATAATGACTTTGCTACACACATGGCAAGACCGGAAATTAATCCCAAAGAGGGTTTAATTCCCCGCAGCCAGTTGCGGGGGCACTATCAAGAGTCTGTAATAGAATTCAAGGTTAATCCAAGACAGGACTCTATTATCAATGATCTATAACAGGAGCAGAAAATGGTTCTCTATTTACTGGTAACGGCGTTTACGGTTTTGATGGCTTATTTTGTGAACGGCGTCTACACAAGAAAACCGTATATTGCGGGAGGAAGGATCCCGCGGAACCGGCAGGAAATGCTGAACCTGGTATTTCTGGCTGGAATCTTTACGGTTTTGTTTTCGCTTTCGGCTCTGCGGATTGGCATCGGCAATGACTATTGGACTTACCGATATCAATTTCTGCATATTATCAGCGGGGATACGGAGGTATCGTTTGAAATCGGCTTTAAGGCGCTGGTAATCGTATTGCAGGGCCTGTTTGGATATGATAATTATAGGATTGTATTTGCTGCCATGGCATTTCTGACCAGCCTCTTCTTTATCAAAGGGCTGTTTGACAGTTCGGACTGGTTTGTGATGACATTTTTCCTTTTTATGGCAAGCGGCTTCTATTTTATGAGCTTCAGCAATGTACGATACTATTTTGCAATTGCAGTCTGTGCTTATGCGATTAAATTTGTCTTTCAAAGAAATCATGTAAGCTTTGTGCTGTGGATTGTATTCGCCGCTCTTTTTCACAAGTCCGTACTTTTGGTGATACCCGCGTATCTGATTGCTTATTATCTGAAGTGGACTAAGAGGACAGTGTGGCTTGTTCCGGCGGCCTGTCTGGCGCTTGCCCTGGGGAAAACGGTATTCAGAAGACTGATGTTCGTATTTTACCCCTACTATGAAGGGGATCTGATCCTGGATGTTGAGAGGGTTTCCTATGTCAATATTGCCAAATGTCTGGCGGTGCTTATTTTATCGATGATCTACTACAGGAAAGGGATAAAGGGGAATTCCAGGGCGGAAACCTTTTTTAATCTGAATCTTTTCGCATTGATCCTTTACAGCTTTGGATATTATATTCTTGAGACATCCAGAATTTGCAATTATATGGTGCTGGGGCATGTGTTTCTGATACCGGCAGTGTTAAGGAAGATAGAAGATAAAAGGCAGAAAGCTTTTTTCACAGGCTCCGTAATATTGGCCTATGCGGCGTATCTGGTGGTGTTTCTCATAAAGAGCAGGGAATCTACGGTGATGCTGCTGCCGTATCTGACATGGCTGTTTACCTGATCCGCCACACCTGCTGGCTCTGCATCCGCTGCGTTGCGGCGAAGACAGGCTTGTTGACTGAATAGTGGGGCAAAAGGGAGCGGAATATGATAAGTTTTTTAGAAAAGCATCCCCAAAAGTGCATCTTAAGGAACTGCAGGTAGGAAGTTCATTCACGAGCGCTATCAACAATATTCGCGGATATTGCATAGCGCTATTTTCTTTCCGCCCCTTCTTCCAGGGCTTCCTTCTCGCGATAATATCGCCAATACCTTCCGTCTCCCACTGCCTCATAGTTTTCATGAATCCACTGCATGATCCAGGTATCCTCCTTAACCTGCATCTGCCCATAAAAACAGCTCACTGCCACCACAGTGGGCTTCTTTTCCGGATAAAGATCCAGATAGTCCAGCAGCTTTTCATTGTAAGTCGGAGTATCTATAGTGGAATAGTTGCTGATATCCGCATTCGCCAATAAAAACTCCATCGGATCGATCAGCCAGTGCCCAACCAGGAAAAGAGAATCCTCCGGCGTAAGAAATTTGCCATGATCCTCCAGGTCGCAGTTCGTCTGATAGTAGGTCATATAATCGCTCACAATACCGATGGATGGACCCGATGTAATCATTGCCGTAATATCCTGCACCATCCAGATCTGATCCTTGTTCGCATAACCCCATACTACCAGTCCACGGTGAACAATGATCAGAGAACAAATTGCAATCAGGAACAGTTCAATCTGCTTTTTTCTATGCCGTAAGGCTACAAAGGAAACCACTCCTCCCAGAACCATATAGGATACCATGGTGATGAGACCCAAATCTGTCAGAAGCCAGGCTGCAGCGCAGGACACTATGGCAAAGAGACTTCCTGCCTGCCAGACGTTTTTTTCCTGTTCGCTCATCTCCTTATAGAAAAAGCAGCTGAGCGCCATCAGAAAAGCCGGTATGATATAAAACGTGCAGGTCCAGTCCAATCCTGTTTTCTTCTGTATAAACAGGAAGACTATTTCTGAAAGAAACAAAATAAAACCGTACAGCATAAAAAAATCCACGGATCTGAGAAGCAGCTTTTTCGATATCCACAGCATAAGCCCGGCAAGTGCCGCACAAAGAAGCAGCCAGGCGAAAGCCGTCAAGATACCGGAAAAGTAATTCCATGAGCTGACAAAGGCTTCGCCGCTGTGAGAATCCGAATAAAAAATATTCTTCAGATTCTGAAGAAATCTTTGCGCTCCCCCCTTGCAGATAAAATATCCCAGATAAATACCGCCGAATAAGGCGCATATCCCCGTAAACAGGCAGACGTTTTTCCAGCGATCCCTTGTTTTCCAAAAGAGAATCAGCACGGCCGGGAGCCAGGCCAGCAGGCAGGAGGGATAGGACAGGATTTCAAGACAGAGAAAAACTGCCGCAAGACAGAGATATCTTTTTTTATGCTGTTCCCTGATGTAGGAAATCAGACACAGAAAAAGAAGAGCAGAAAATCCTATCTGGAGGTTTGCGTAGTCCGGAAAAGGTGTCTGCTTAGCCCGGAACATGATAAAAAACATTGCCGCCAATTGGGCAATATCGCTTCCCGTTATGGTTTTCAGCATTTTATAGAGAAAAAAACCGATGACCATATAAAAGGCGGTTCCCACGATCTGCAGGTAGATCACTACCCCGGTGTAGGAGGGAACAAAAAGGTGATAGATCCACATGAAGAAATCCGTAAAAAAGATGGAAGTCTGGTGGGGCTCCCACATCTGCGCAAACATTCCATCTCCCCTTAAATGGCGGAAAGACATTGCCACCGTATAGGCATTATCAAAACCGGTATCCGTAAAAATGCTTTTAATGCTGGCTAAAACAACCGCTGCCCACAAAACGGATATCATTTTTTTCTTATTCTTTTCTAAAAATACAATCATTGCACCAGCCTCTTTTTTCCTTTATTTCCACGAGCATACATTGCCTGCAAAGCCATCCACAGAATCCAAGTATAGGATTCTATTCTCATGTATTGCCATGAATCAGTAATTGGCTTTATGAATTCCGCAAGGATCATAAACCTCTTTGCTTTCAGAGAGGTATTTGATTTGAATGATATAGATGCCAAAACCTATTATAGCGCCTCTTCTGTGGGAATGCAATGATTCTCTTTTTCTGTTTCTGTATGGGGGCTGTGTTTCGGGGGATTCCTTTACCATGGCTGGAACAGGGGATGGTTTGTCTTCTGAGGCCCTTATGCCGATGTGTCTAACCCGGGGAAGGAAATGTTCTGTTGGAAGCCTGTGCCCATAGCGGGGAGCTTCTGCATCAGATGATCGATGTGGTGAGCAAGAACGGAAACTTCATGCTGAACCTGGGTCCCAGGCCGGATGGAACCTTTGACGGGCCCACGGTTGCGCTGCTCCATGAGATAGGCGACTGGCTGGCCGTGAACGGAGAGGCCGTCTACGGCAGCAGGCCTTTTGAGATCTACGGGGAAGGCCCCACGCACCAGATGGGGCATGTGGCTTTTGCGAAGGACCGGATTCCATATACGGCGGAGGATATCCGATTTACCAGAAAGGAAAATGCGCTGTACGTTTTCCTGCTGGGCTGGCCCTTCGCGGGGAAGATATCCGTCAAGGCCCTGGGAAAGCAGGGCTTTCTGAAGGAAGAGATCCGGAAAGTTACCATGCTGGGAAATGGGGGAGAGCTTGGCTTTGTGCAGGATACTGCCGCGCTCACCGTGACGCTGCCGCGGGAGAAGCCCTGTAATACTGCCTGGGTGCTGAAGCTGGAAACTTGAGAGGCTGTTTGCAAAGCGCATAAAACATGTTATAATATTTGCCATGGCAGAGGACGAGAAGGGTTCCTGTCATGGCAAGTTTGCCTTATGGGCTTTTTAGGCCCTTAACAGCGGAAGATCGCGCAAAATGGAAAAATTTTGGTTCGGCTTGTTTGGGTCAGGAACTATGCCGATAAACCGGAATTTCAATTTTGCTCAAAGGCGCGGATGCGGAGTGCCAAGCGCCCCAAAGGCGGCAGGAACGGAGGAAGAGGATGTTTTTTGGCAGGCAGGCGAAAGCGGCGAAGCAGCTGGATGAAAAGCTGGAGCGGATTCAGATGAATTTTGAAAATAATTACAAGGATGCTGCGCAGATTAATCTTAGGGAGTTTGAAGTGCTTTACAGCAGGCTGTCGGAGGAGGGAGGACTGTCGGAGCGGCAGAAGGAGTATTACGGCAGAAGGCTCAGCGATTATCAGGCGAGAATGAAGAACTTCACCCATAAGGATCAGAAGGCCACTTGGGTATGAAAAAAGCCTTCCTTTAGGCGGGGGCTATAACGTAAGGAATTAGGCTTATTTTTTGACGCAGCTGTGAAAGAACCGAACGACGATATCAAGTACTGAAAATGGGCTGCAAATCAGATTAAACTGGCAGATTCTGTGTTCGGGCAGTGCAAATAGGCAGCAGGATATGAAAGGGAAGGAGCGAAGAGATGTCAGAAGCATATTATAAACCATGCAGGGAGCTGGATATCTGTAATGAGCTGATTGAAAAATATTTTCACATAGGGCAATATGAGAAATGCTTTGAGGGACATCTTGCACTGGCGGAGCAGGGCTATCCCCTGGCAGAGTGTCAGGTGGGATATTTTTACTGTGAGGGGCTGGGGGTTGAACCGGATTTAGAACAGGCTCTCTATTGGACGAAGAAGGCGGCGGAACATGGGGACAGAGACGGGCAGTGTAATCTTGCATGGTTCTATGAAGAGGCCATAGGGGTATCCAAGGATATGGAAAAGGCAAAGTATTGGTATAAGCAGGCCGCTTTGCAGGGGCACGATATGGCGATTGAAAAGTGTAGAGAATTAGCCGCTGCTATAACAGAATAAAATCCGCAGCGCAGTTCGCACAGCGGGATGATTGAATAAAAGGTTAAAGGAAGGCAAAAGGAAGGAGTTCCGTCAAAGCGTGGAAGCTTTCCTTTTTTGTTTGGAAAGATCAATTATTAAAATGTGGAAAGACCAGCCGCAAAAACAGAACAAAAATTCGGAACAAATGTTCTGAAAATTGCTGTTTACATCTATACAAATAAAATGCTGTATGGTATAATCAGAGTTGCTTTCGTGCTGCCGGGTTCTATAGGTGCCTTTTCCTCTGGATTGCGGAGAAAGTATTTCGTGCAAAATGAACAAAATAGGCAGAAGCGTGAGATTACTGGATAGAATCCAGGACAGAATTCTATCATCAAAATTCTATTATATCGGTCAGAGGATAAAAATTATGTAAATGTCATTTTTGAAGAAGAAACATTTCGGATGAATTGGCTGAAAAGTAAAATGTATTAATTATATTGAGATGGGAGGTGGCTTTTGTGCAAAGTGAACAAAACCAGTTTAAGATTCATTCAGAATATAAGCCCACAGGGGACCAGCCCCAGGCCATAGCGGAGCTGGTCAAAGGCTTCAGGGAAGGCAATCAGTTCCAGACCTTACTGGGTGTGACAGGCTCCGGCAAGACCTTTACCATGGCCAACATCATCGCTGCCCTGAACAAGCCCACTTTGGTCATTGCGCACAATAAGACCCTCGCGGGCCAGCTTTACGGCGAGTTCAAGGAATTTTTCCCTGAGAACGCGGTAGAATACTTTGTGTCCTACTACGACTACTACCAGCCCGAAGCCTACGTCCCCTCCTCGGACACCTACATCGCCAAGGATTCCTCCATCAACGATGAGATAGACAAGCTGCGCCTTTCCGCCACGGCCTCCCTCACCGAGCGCAGGGATGTGGTGGTGGTGGCCAGCGTTTCCTGCATCTACGGCCTGGGCAGTCCCGACGAATACAAGGACATGATTGTCTCCCTGCGGCCGGGCATGGTGAAGGACAGGGACCAGGTGCTACGGGAGCTGGTGGACATCCAGTATACCCGCAATGAAATGGACATGCACCGAGGGTGCTTTCGTGTCCACGGCGACGTGATCGAGGTGTATCCGGCCCAGGGCGGCGACTACTTCATCCGCATAGAATTTTTCGGGGACGAGATCGACAGGATCGCCGAGGTGGAACCCCTGTCCGGCAGGGTGCACGCGGTGCTGAACCATATTGCCATTTTTCCGGCCTCCCATTATGTGGTCTCTCAGGAGAAAATCAAGATTGCCTGCGACAATATTGAGAAGGAGCTGGAGGCTCAGGTACGCTATTTCAAGAGCGAGGATAAGCTCATCGAAGCCCAGCGCATTGCGGAGCGGACGAATTTTGATATCGAGATGATGCGGGAGACGGGCTTCTGCTCCGGCATCGAGAACTATTCCCGGCACCTGAACGGTATGCCGGCCGGCTCACCGCCCCTGACGCTGATGGACTTTTTCAACGATGACTTCCTTATTATAATAGACGAGTCCCATATGACCATCCCCCAGATCCGGGGAATGTACGCCGGGGACAGATCCAGGAAACAGACGCTGGTGGATTACGGCTTCCGCCTGCCCTCCGCCATGGACAATCGGCCTTTGAATTTTGATGAATTTGAGTCCCATATCGATCAGATGTTATTCGTGTCCGCCACCCCTTCCGTCTATGAGGAAGAGCATGAGCTGATGCGGACGGAGCAAATCATCCGCCCCACCGGCCTGTTGGATCCGGAGGTGGACGTGCGGCCCGTGGAGGGACAGATCGACGATCTGATAGGGGAGATAAACAAGGAGACGGAGAAGCACAACAAGGTGCTGGTGACCACCCTGACAAAGCGGATGGCGGAGGATCTGACAGATTATATGAAGGAAGTGGGCATCCGGGTAAAGTATCTGCATTCGGATATCGATACCCTGGAGCGGGCGGAGATCATCCGGGACATGCGCCTGGATGTGTTCGATGTGCTGGTGGGAATCAATCTGCTGAGAGAGGGTCTGGACATTCCGGAGATTTCCCTGGTGGCCATCCTGGACGCGGACAAGGAGGGCTTCCTGCGCAGCGCCACATCCCTGATTCAGACCATTGGCCGGGCCGCCAGAAATGCAGAAGGGCATGTGGTTATGTATGCGGACACCATCACGGATTCCATGAGGGTGGCATTGGACGAAACCAACCGCCGCCGGGAAATCCAGATGAAATATAATGAAGAGAACGGCATTACCCCTCAGACCATCAAGAAGGCTGTCCGTGATCTGATCGCCATCTCCAAAGTGGTGGCCAGGGAGGAGATGCGCTTCGAGAAGGATCCGGAATCCATGAGCAAAAAGGAGCTGGAAAAGCTGATTGCAGAGGTGCAGAAGAAGATGCAGAAGGCCGCTGCGGATCTAAATTTCGAGGCGGCTGCCGAGCTGCGCGACAAGATGATTGAGCTGAAGGAGAAGCTGCGTGACTTTAATGAGGGAAAGGGGAATTCCTGAGGAAGAACCTGGCTCCGTATAAATCAGGAAGGCGAAAAAGTGGAAGCGTTGAAAAGCAGCAATCAGGAGTACCTGAAAATCATGGAAGATATATATCATGTGTCGGAGAGATCAGGGCTGAGATCATTTATATGGGGCGGATTTGTGGCTGATATATTACAGGGCGAATTTACGCGAGAGCATGGCGACCTGGACTGTTTTACGGAGAATCTGGCCGAAAACAGGGAATTATTGCAGCGGCAGTATGAAGAACTGGGCTATTCGGTCAGTTACATGGAAGAATTCTGGATGCTGCGAATCGAGAAAAACGGGAAGCATGCATCTTTTAACAGCGTCAGGAATATTGACGGTATTGCCCACTGGTATCATATAGGTCCCCACGGCACAGTGTATTTTCCATATGACTGGTTAGACCGGACTCCCAGGCGGTTTTATGGGATACCTGTCTATACAATCGGAGAAAAGATGGCTTACACCTTAAAGACATCAGCCCGGCTGCTGAATCCGAAATGGGAAACGCGGGAGAAAGACCATTTGGATATTGCCATACTGGAAAGGCTGTTGGACGGGAAAGCGGAAGAGCGAGAAGAAATAAAGAAAAAAGTGTGGAGTCATAACCCTTATTGGTATGCCCGAGGATATGAGGAATACTATTTTCCTGTATTATCAGGAAGCAGTGCCGCTTCCTGTAATTAATCAACAGAAGAATACTGTAATTTCTTATAAGTTGTACAATAGGAAGTCAATGCAGCTTACTGCTGTCAGCCTGCAGCAGAATGTTGCATATTGTCATAAGTTATACTATAGGAAGCAAGTGCGGCTTCCTATAGTCTTGTATTACAGGAACCGTTTCGCGAACCCTGTAATCGCAAGTTATACTTTCAGAAAATAGCGGGCAGACTCTCAAGAGCTGTCGAAGTTATACACGGGCAGGCATCAAAAGCCTGCAGGATATTGCATATAGGAAGGAAAGTTGAAAAACAAATGGAAGAGAACAAGAAGCTGCCCAGAATGCAGGCCCGGGAATACATTAAGATACGCGGGGCCAACGAACATAATCTGAAAAATATCGACGTGGACATCCCCAGGAATGAACTGGTAGTCCTGACAGGGATGTCAGGTTCCGGCAAGTCTTCCCTGGCGTTTGACACCATATATGCCGAGGGCCAGCGCCGTTACATGGAGTCCCTGTCCTCTTATGCCAGGCAGTTCCTGGGCCAGATGGAGAAGCCCAATGTGGAGAAAATCGAGGGCCTGTCCCCTGCTATTTCCATCGACCAGAAATCCACCAACCGCAACCCCCGCTCCACGGTGGGAACCGTGACGGAGATTTACGACTATTTTCGCCTTCTCTACGCCAGAATCGGAATCCCCCACTGCCCCAACTGCGGCAGGGAGATCTCCAAACAGACCGTGGATCAGATGGTGGATCAGATCATGGCGCTGCCCGAGGGTACAAGGCTGCAGCTGCTGGCGCCGGTGGTCCGGGGGCGCAAGGGGCGGCACGAAAAGGTGCTGGAGCGGGCCAAACGCAGCGGATATGTGCGTGTGCGGATTGACGGCAATCTCTACGAGCTGACGGAGGAGATTTCGCTGGACAAGAATATCAAACACAATATCGAAATCGTGGTGGACCGCCTGGCTGTTAAGCCGGGCATTGAGCGCCGCCTGGCGGACTCCATTGAGAATGTATTGAATCTGGCGGAAAATCTTCTGGTGGTGGATATCATCGGCGGAGAGCCTATGACCTTCAGCCAGAGCTTCTCCTGCCCTGACTGCGGAATCGGCATCAGTGAAATCGAACCCAGAAGCTTTTCTTTCAATAATCCTTTTGGGGCCTGCCCGGAATGCTCGGGGCTGGGCTATAAGATGGAATTTGCCATTGAACTCATGATTCCCGACCAGAGGCTGAGCATCAACCAGGGAGCCATCGCCGTCACGGGATGGCAGAGCTGCATGGACAAAACCAGCTTTACCAATGCCCTGCTGCGGGCCCTGTGCAAGGAGTATCATTTCGACCTGGATACGCCCTTTGAGGATTATCCGGAGGAAATAAAGGAAATACTTATCCGCGGCACCGGCGGAAAAGAGGTGGAGGTGCATTATCAGGGACAGCGGGGCAGCGGCGTTTATCCGATTGCCTTTGAAGGGCTGGTCCGCAATGTGGAGCGGAAGTACCGGGAAACCTTTTCGGAAACCATGAAACAGGAATACGAGAGCTTTATGCGCATTACGCCCTGCAGGGAATGCAAAGGAATGCGCCTGAAAAAAGAATCTCTCGCCGTGACGGTATGCGACAGGAATATATACGAAATTACGTCTGAATCGATTTTGGAGCTCAATGAGTTCCTGAAAAATATGCAGCTTACCAGTCAGCAGATGCTCATCGGAAAGCAGCTGCTGAAGGAGATAAGGGCCAGGGTAGGCTTCCTGGTGGACGTGGGGCTGGAATATCTCTCCCTTTCCAGGGCCACCGCAACCCTCTCCGGCGGGGAGGCCCAGCGCATCCGCCTTGCCACCCAGATCGGCTCCGGGCTGGTAGGCGTCTGCTATATCCTGGACGAGCCCAGTATCGGCCTGCACCAGAGGGACAATGACAAGCTGCTGAAGACCCTGAAAAGCCTGCGGGATCTGGGCAATACCATGATCGTGGTGGAGCATGATGAGGACACCATGCTGGAGGCGGATTATGTAGTGGACATCGGTCCCGGTGCAGGGTCTCACGGAGGAGAGGTGGTGGCCTGCGGCACCGCGGAGGAAATCATGAAGATGCCGGAGTCGGTCACCGGGAAATATCTGAGCGGCGAGCTGCGGATTCCGGTTCCCGGTGAGCGACGCACACCCGCGGACTTTCTTAAGGTGACGGGCGCTCGGGAAAACAATCTGAAGAATATTGATGTGGAGATTCCCCTTGGGGTAATGACCTGCGTGACCGGCGTATCCGGCTCCGGCAAGAGTTCTCTGGTGAATGAGATTCTGTACAAGCGCCTGGCCAGGGATTTGAACCGGGCCAGGTGCATCCCCGGCCGGCATAAGGACGTTCTGGGGATGGAACAGCTGGACAAGGTGATCGCCATCGACCAGTCCCCCATTGGGCGTACGCCCCGCTCCAATCCGGCTACCTATACAGGAGTCTTCGACCAGATCCGGGATCTCTTCGCCTCCACCGCGGACGCAAAGGCAAAGGGCTATGGTAAGGGGAGGTTCAGCTTTAACGTAAAAGGCGGACGCTGCGAGGCCTGCGGGGGTGACGGCATCATCAAGATCGAGATGCATTTCCTGCCGGATGTGTATGTCCCCTGCGAGGTCTGCGGGGGGAAGCGGTACAACAGGGAGACCCTGGATGTGAAATACAAGGGGAAAAATATTTTCGACGTGCTGGATATGACCGTGGAGGAAGCGCTTCCCTTTTTTGAGAACCTGCCTTCCATACGGCGGAAGATCGAGACACTGTACGATGTGGGCCTGGGCTATGTGAAGCTGGGACAGCCTTCCACCACCCTCTCCGGCGGGGAGGCCCAGAGAATCAAGCTGGCGACGGAGCTTTCCAGGCGCAGCACCGGCAAGACCATCTATATCCTGGACGAGCCCACCACGGGACTTCATTTTGCGGATGTACACAAGCTGGTGGACATTCTGCACCGGCTGGCGGACGGCGGCAATACCGTGGTGGTCATCGAGCATAATCTGGATGTAATTAAGACGGCGGACTATATCATCGACATGGGGCCCGAGGGCGGCGACAGGGGAGGAACCGTCATCGCCCGTGGAACTCCGGAGGAGATCGCCCGGTGCAAGGCATCCTACACAGGTACCTATATCAAAAAAATGCTGGAGAAGGACGGCAATAGGGAAAATATGGACAAAGAAAAATGAAAAACGCCCTAAAGTATCGGAGGAGAACTGCCGAAAAAATAGTATAATGGAAAGATTGGCCGGGGACTGTGCGCTTTTTCTTAAAATTTTTATAAACCCCCTATGAAAAAGGATTTTTTTCGGTTATAATGTTATAGATAGAGAGCAGACGAGCTTATCCTGGAACATGAATTTTATAATCCGTTTGAAATCAGAAAGGGGTATTATATATATGCAGTGCACGGATATCGGGATTGATTTGGGTACGGCCAGCATTTTAGTATACATCAGGGGAAAGGGCGTTGTGTTAAAGGAGCCATCCGTGGTTGCCTTTGACAGAGACACCAATAAGATCAAAGCCATCGGAGAGGATGCACGGCTGATGCTGGGCAGAACGCCGGGGAATATTGTGGCCGTAAGGCCTCTGCGTCAGGGGGTGATCTCGGATTACTCCGTGACGGAGAAGATGATGAAGTATTTTATTCAGAAGGCTCTGGGCAGAAAGACCTTCCGTAAGCCCCGGATTGCCGTATGCGTTCCAAGCGGCGTCACGGAAGTGGAGAAGAAGGCTGTGGAGGATGCCACTTATCAGGCGGGCGCCAGGGATGTGGATATCATAGAGGAGCCTATTGCGGCCGCTATCGGCGCGGGAATTGACATTGCCAAGCCCTGCGGCAATATGATTGTGGACATCGGAGGAGGCACCTCCGACATTGCAGTGATTTCTCTGGGGGGGACCGTGGTCAGCGCCTCCATTAAGGTGGCAGGCGATGACTTTGACGAGGCGATTGTGCGCTATATGCGTAAGAAACACAATCTTCTGATCGGCGAGAGGACTGCGGAGGATCTGAAGATTAAGATAGGCTCCGCCTACAAGCGGCCGGAGATTGATTACATGGATGTAAGAGGGCGCAATCTGGTGACAGGACTTCCCAAGACGGTAAAGGTATCCTCCGAGGAGACGGAGGAGGCGCTGAGAGAGACCACTTCTCAGGTGGTGGAGACCATCCACAGCGTTCTGGAGAAGACTCCGCCTGAGCTGGCGGCGGATATCGCTGACAGAGGGATTGTGCTGACAGGGGGCGGCAGTCTCCTGAGGGGGCTGGAGGAACTGATCTCTTCCAAGACGGGAATCAATACCATCACGGCTGAGGACCCCATGACAGCAGTGGCCATCGGAACCGGTAAGTATGTGGAATTTCTGTCCGGTTATAATGGCAGATAAGTCTGTGAGTCCGATTTTTATTCGGATAATAGAGGCAGATAAGCGCAGGAGCCTGATTTTCCATTCGGATAATAACAGCAGGTAATTATATGAGTCCGGTTTTCCATCCGGACTATGACGGATAAACGGGAGGCAGGAAATGTTAAAAGGTTTATACACCGCGTATACGGGGATGATCAACGAACAGCACAGAATGGACACCATGACCAACAACCTGGCCAATGCCAGTACGGTTGGCTTTAAAAAGGAAGGGGCTACCAGCCAGAGCTTCCGGGATGTGCTGACTGTAAAGATCAGGGACACGTCCACGGGAAGATACCGGGATCAGCTCATAGGCAGGAACAATCCGGGTGTGAAAATCGGGGAAAACTATACGGATTATACCCAGGGATCCTATCGTGTCACAGGGAACACCTATGATCTGGCGCTGGACGGGGAGGGGTTTTTCACCATCGAATTTACCAATAAGGCGGGGGAAACTTCCTATATGTATACCAGAGGCGGGCAGTTTACATTGAATAAAGAAGGCTACCTGGTGACGGAGGACGGCGATTATGTGCTGGGAACCGGCAACCGGAGGATCCGCCTGAACACGCTTCTGGATTCGGAGATCGGGACGGACGGTACCATCAGCCAGAACGGTACGCCGGTGGCAAAGATTTTGGTTACCGATTTTGAAGATTACAATTATCTGGAAAAATACGGGGAGACTTATTACAGACCCATAGAGGGCGCCAGCTCCTTTGTGTCGGATGCGAAGGTAAATTCAGGATATCTGGAGATGGCTAATGTCCAGATTGTAACAGAGATGGTGAATCTGATTTCGATTACCAGAAATTACGAAAGCGCCCAGAAAATCATCCAGACCTATGACGGCTCGCTGGATATCGCGGTGAATCAGCTGGGCAGGTTGTCCGGCTAAGGGGGGATGACTGAGACAGAGCAGTGAGGTCGGAACGGAACAGTAAGACAGCATGACAGAAAGGAAATAAATTATGGTACGAAGCTTATGGACTGCGGCCACAGGTATGATCGCACAGCAGATTAACCTGGATACGATCGCAAACAATCTGGCAAATGTAAATACCCAGGGTTTTAAAACCCAGGTGAACGAATTTAAGACACTTCTTTATCAGACCCTGCAGACCAGGACAACTACGGCGAACGGCGAGCAGAAGCCCACCAGTGCGCAGGTCGGTCTCGGTACGCGGAACTCGGCCATTACGACTATTTTTAAAACGGGCAATATGCTTGCTTCCGAGAGTGATACTGCTTTTGCATTGGACGGAAAGGGATTTTTTGCAGTGAGGGGTGAGGATGGCAATACATATTACACCCGGAACGGTAATTTTGTGTTCACCTTGGGTCAGAATGGGAATATGCTGGCCAACACAGACGGCCTGCCCGTGATGAGCAGTGAGGGACGTCCCATTGTGCTGAGCCGGGAACTTATTGTCA
This sequence comes from uncultured Acetatifactor sp., assembly GCA_910589035.1. Classification (GTDB taxonomy): domain Bacteria; phylum Bacillota; class Clostridia; order Lachnospirales; family Lachnospiraceae; genus Acetatifactor. Next base: position 34,582 of record CAJUSI010000081.1, read on the forward strand.
GCAATATTACTGTGACTGCGGACGGGGAGCTCTGCTATCCGGACGAGAAAGAGAACCCCCAGCCCATGGGAATCAGGATCGGTGTGTTCCAGTTTAATAATCCCAACGGTCTCGAGAGACTGGCTGACAATCTGTACAATGTAACGGCTGCCAGCGGCCAGGCCATCAACGAGGCTACCAATAATGCGGTTGAGAAGACCAAGGTGATTCAGGGATATCTGGAGGGGTCCAATGTGCAGGTGGCGGATGAAATGGTGAATATGATTGTGGCCCAGCGCGCTTATGAGCTTAACTCCAAGGCCATTACCACATCCGATGAAATGCTGCAGCAGGCGAACAATCTGCGCAGGTAGTGCACAGAGACTTGCTAAGCCTGTAAGAGGGCATGCGGTATGAAGCGTGATTCTGCCGGAAGGTGAAAACAGGAGGGAACAGGATGGATTTCAGCAATATAGCCGGTATGTACAGTGATAAATATTCCACAGCAGCAAACCAGACGGCATCCAGGCTGGAGAATAAACTGACGGATGCGGACTATTCCAAGGCGACGGATGCGGAGCTGATGGATGCCTGCAGGCAGTTTGAAGCATATTTTGTGGAGCAGATGTACAAGGGGATGATGAAGACGATCCCCACCAATGAGAATACTTCTAATTATACTTCTACAATGACGGATTTTTACAAGGATCAGATGGTTCAGAGTATGGCGGAGCAGACCACAAAGCAGAGCGGCTTTGGGCTGGCACAGATGCTCTATGAACAGATGAAGCGCAATTTCGGCATCGATTCCATTCCGGCGGACAAGGAGAACGGGGATGCCGTTGCCGCGGCTGTCACAGAGTAGGGAATTGTTCCGAAACCAGGAACTGTGCAAGAGAAGCGCAGATTTATTCTTCCGGAATTCCTGAAGGATGTACAGAGAATTGGGCAAAAGGAGTGAGCTTGGATGAGGCTGCCTGCAGATCAGGGCAGCCTTCTTTTGCTACTAATACGGAAGCCGATTCCGGAAGCAGAAACATGACTCCGGAATCGGCACAGAGGGGATGGACCGGGACCTGTAAAGGCAGGCTATACTGCGCATCTGGAAGCAGAGGCACACTGATAAAAAACATGCCGATCTGACATGCTGTAAAAAGGCGTCAATGAAGCTGGGCTGATAAAATTACATTGATAAAGATACGCGAAACCATGCGGGAAAGTATAAAAATGGAAACAGTGCAAGGATATGTGGAGCATATCATTTTTCAGAACAGGGAGAACGGATATACGGTTCTGAATCTGGCGGCGGATGGAGATGAGATTATCTGCGTGGGGATGTGCGGAGGACTCTCCCAGGGGGAGAGCATTGAGGCGCAGGGAGAGTACGTGGAACATCCTGTGTACGGCACGCAGCTGAAACTGAGCAGTTACCGAATCGTGGTGCCGAAAGACGGGGCCGGAATGGCCCGGTATCTTGGCTCCGGAGCCGTAAAGGGTGTGGGGCCGGCACTGGCGGCCAGAATTGTGGATAAGTTCGGGGATGACACTTTCCGGGTGCTAGAAGAGGAGCCGGAGCGTCTGGCTGAGGTGCGCGGAATCAGCCAGCGCAAGGCCAGGGAGATTGCGCTCCAGGTAGAAGAGAAGAAGGATCTGCGCGATGCCTTTGTATTCCTGCAGCAATACGGTATTTCCAATACTTTGGCAGTGAAAATATATGAGGCATATGGTATGGAGCTGTATACGGTTATGAGAGAAAATCCGTATCGGCTGGCGGAGGAAATCAACGGCGTAGGATTTAAGATGGCAGATGAACTGGCTGCCCGGATAGGGATTCATACGGATTCGGAGTATCGTATCAGAAGCGGTGTCCTGTACACATTGCTTCAGGCCGTGGGAGAAGGGAACTGCTTTCTGCCTATGGAGACGCTCCTGGAGAGGGCAGAGTCGCTTTTGGGAGTTGCGGGGGAGAATATACGCATTCAGATGGACAATCTGATGATGGATAAAAAGGTTGTGATAAAGGACGGCCATGTATTTGTTTCTTCCTATTATTATGCCGAGCTGAACTGTGCCAGGATGCTTTATGAGCTGAATATTCCTATGACTGCGGGTGATGAGGGAGCGGCGGCTCTCCGCAAGAAGGAAATTTCGGCGCGGCTGGAAAAGCTGGCCGGGGGATTGAAGGTGGAGCTGGATGAGCTTCAGCTGGGCGCGGTTGCGGAAGCCGTGTGCAACGGACTCTTTATTCTGGCCGGCGGCCCCGGAACGGGTAAGACCACCACTATTAACCTGATGATACATTATTTTGAGGCGGAAGGACTGGATATTCTGCTGGCGGCGCCCACGGGCCGGGCGGCAAAGCGGATGACGGAGGCTACAGGCTTTGAGGCAAGGACCATTCACAGGATGCTGGAGCTGAACGGCGCATTGTCCGATGAGAGCACCCGGAAGGTAAGGTTTGAGAGGAACGAGGAAAATCCTCTGGAAGCGGATGTGATTATAATTGATGAAATGTCCATGGTGGATCTTTCCCTGTTTCAGTCTCTCCTGAGGGCTGTTGCCCCGGGGACCAGGCTGGTGCTGGTGGGCGATGTGAATCAGCTGCCCAGCGTGGGAGCAGGACAGGTGCTTAAGGATCTGATTTCCAGCCGCGCTTTTCCCATGATAGAGCTGAAAAGGATTTTCCGCCAGGCGGAGGAGAGCGATATTGTGGTTAATGCTCATCGGATTAACCGCGGGGAGCAGATTACGCTGGATAACAAATCAAAAGACTTCTTTCTGCTCGAGAGAAATGACATAAATATCATATATAAACATATGATACAATTAATACGGGAGAAACTGCCCCGTTATGTGGGAGCCACCCCCTTTGATATACAGGTGCTGACACCCATGCGGAAAGGTGCCCTGGGCTGTGAGGTTCTGAACGGTATTCTGCAGAGGTATTTAAATCCTGCGGATGGGGGCAAAAGGGAGCACATGAGCGGCAATACTATTTACCGCGAGGGCGACAAGGTGATGCAGATCAAAAACAATTACCAGCTGGAATGGGAGGTTGTAAGCCGGTATGGTATTCCCGTGGATCAGGGTGTGGGGATTTTTAACGGAGATATGGGCAGGATTCTGGAAGTAAATGAAGGAGCTTCCTGCCTGGTGGTGGAATATGAGGAACAGAGGCGGGTCACCTATCCTTTTTCTCTGCTGGAGGAATTGGAATTATCCTATGCCATTACCATCCATAAGTCCCAGGGAAGCGAATATCCGGCGGTGATTCTGCCGCTGCTGGGAGGCCCCAGGATGTTTTTAAACCGGAATCTCTTATACACCGCGATCACCAGGGCCAAAAAGTGCGTGACGATTCTGGGCAGCAGTGCCACCGTGCGCAGCATGATAGATAATGCCAGTGAACACAGAAGATATACGGCGCTTGCGTCGAGGATAAAGGAAGAATACAAGATGCTTTGAAAAATGTCGGAGAGGGTTCGAAACGGAGGAATTGAGAACCCATGAGAACAGGAAAGAATCTGAAAATGAGGGCAGGGAAAATCGAAAGGACAGGTGCAGCGGAAAGGGCTTACAGAGGGATATTGCAATTGCTGTTTCCGCTCCGCTGTCCGGTTTGTGACGGCATCGTACGCCAGGCGGGAGAGAAGGTCTGCGTGGAATGCCTGGGCAGACTGAAGCTTTTGACGCCTCCCTGGTGCATGAAATGCGGGAAAAAGCTTTCTGGAGAGGATGAGTACTGCACGGACTGCAGACGCAGGGAGCATGTTTTCCTGAGAGGGCGGGGGCTTTACGAATATGAGAGCGCCGCCCTGTCCATCTATCGCTTTAAATACAGCGGAAGAAGAGAATATGCGGACTATTTCGGGGAACAGATGGCGGAGTATCTGGGAGATTTCATCAGGAGTGTGGAGCCGGATGCGTTGATTCCCATCCCCCTGCATCGAAAAAGAAGGACGCAGAGGGGATATAATCAGGCGGAGCTGCTGTCTCGTGCGCTGGGAGACCGCATGGGAATACCCGTATATGGGGATTATCTGGTGAGACAGAAAAATACCGCGCCTCTCAAATACGAAAATCCTGAAGAAAGACAAAATAATTTGAAAAAGGCTTTTAATATACCGCGAAATGATGTAAAATTAAAAAGAGCGATTGTGGTAGACGATATCTATACCACCGGAAGTACAATGGATGAAGCAGCCAGAGTATTGAAGGGGGCAGGCGTACGTGAAGTTTATTTTGTTACCCTGGCATGCGGTGCAGGTGTATGAACTTATGTGGCTGATCTGACAGAATTTGCCGGAAAGACTCCATACACATCTGAAGAGTCCATATGCGCGGGGAGGGAGGGCCGAAGACAAAATAATTTGTCTTGTATAGATTGTACCGGCATAATGTATGCGGAACCGGTATTATATCGGCTGCGGAAAGGCGAGGGTATTTTTATGAACGTAAGAAATTGCAGAACCTGCGGACGCATTTTCAACTATGTGTCAGGTCCGGCGACGTGTCCGGTCTGTCGCGAGAAGCTGGAGGAGAAGTTTCAGCAGGTAAAGGAATTCATCCGTGAGAATAAGGGGGTTGGGATACCGGAGGTTGCCGAGGCCTGCGATGTGGACGCGGGACAGATTCGCCAGTGGCTCAGGGAGGAACGCCTTGAACTTTCGGAGGACTCTCCCGTTTATTTGACATGCGAATCCTGCGGCGGTCCTATACGCTCGGGAAGATTCTGCGATAAATGCGCGGGAAACCTGACCAGGAGCCTGCAGGATGTGATGAAGGGGGACAGGGCCGCCGCACCCGCCAAGCCTGCAAAAAATGACGCGGAAGGCCCCAAGATGAGATTCCTGAAATGATATCCCTGGGAACCGGCAGGCAGAAAGGAAAAGGTGCCAAGGGCACGGGGCGCTGTGCGCCCGGAACAGGAGATTGAAATGCTCAATGAAGAACGGATTATTCTGATGACGCAAATGGCTTCTTATGAGCAGGGCGAAGGCAGAAAAAATGTGAAAATAGGAAGTTATTTCCGCAGTGATTACGTCGCCGTGCAGGTACTGAAATCCATTGTATGCGCAATAATTGCATTCTGCATCATATTTGGACTCTATCTGGTCTGCCATTATGAGGAGCTCCTGCAGAATCTGTATGAAATGGATCTGCTTGGCTTTGTGAAAGATATTTTGACATACTTTCTCGCTGCGGTTGGCGGATACGGGCTGTTTACCTACCTTGTCTGCTCGTGGAGGTATGCATCGGCCAGGAAGAGCCTGAAATGTTATTATCATAATTTAAAAAAGCTGGGATCCTTCTATAACGAAACGAAATAGGAAGGATCCGGCTGGAGGTCAGAATGACGGATTTACTGGAATTAAAAGAAAAAATAAAGCTGATATACAGCAAATATGAAGCTTTTATTGTACCTGTGGCAAAGTTCCTGCTTGCGCTTATCACGATTAATACCTTAAACGGCAGGATGGGGTATATGACGCGGATTGACGATATGAGGATTGTACTGATAGCATCGCTGGCATGTTCCTTTCTGCCGGTGGGAATTATCATCCTGATAGCGACCCTGTTCAGCCTGATGCATATGTACGCGCTGTCCATGGAGGTGGCGCTGGTGGGACTGTGTATGTATCTGATCATGTATCTGCTGTTTTTCCGCTTTAGCCCCAAAGGTTCTCTTGTGGTGGTGCTGACTCCCCTTCTCTTTGCCATGAAGATTCCTTATGTGATACCGATTGTGGCAGGGCTTTTGTGCGGACCTTCCAGCGTGGTGTCCGTGGGCTGCGGCGTGGGCGTACATTATCTGCTGGGGACCGTGATTGACAGTGCACCCAATATCAGAACCATGGGGGAGGGCGAAGGCCAGATTCTCGAGAAGATCAGAATGCTTGTGGAGAGCATTCTTGGGAATAAAGCCATGCTGGTGGTCATTGTGGCATTCGGCATTACTATTATGGTAGTATATCTGATCAGGAGAATGCCGGTAAACCATTCCTGGACCATTGCCATGATAGCGGGGGCCATGATGAATGTGATTATTCTGCTCATCGGTGATCTGCTGTATGATGTGAATCTATCCGTGGCAGGCGTGCTTTTCGGCTCTCTGCTTGCGTTGGCTGTGGGAAAGGTTGTTGAGTTTTTCCGCTTCTGCGTGGATTACGGGAGGACGGAAAGGGTACAGTTTGAGGATGACGAATACTATTATTACGTGAAGGCTGTACCGAAGATGACGGTGCAGGTGTCCACCAGAACGGTTAAGAAGATTAATTCCCAGAGAGCCAGGGGGAATCCGGCGGAAGCAAGAAGCGCAGCAGGACGCCAGACAGCCCGCCCGGCTGGCAGAGGAGCGGCGGCGGAGGCAGCCGGGCGCAGGAGTATATCAAGGCAGGCCTCCTATCCCCGCAGCAGGAGCGATGATCAGAGGAAGGGAAGAAGCCTGACTATCGGAAATGCGGAGAATGTTGAAGATTATGAAGAGAGCATGGATGAGGCCATGATGGATGAGATGATGCCGGACATGACGGATAACCCGGATGAAAACGGGGATTGGCAGTAATTATTCTATGAAAAGCGGGACTGGACAAAATGCGGTGGACTGAAACAGCGAACGAATATCTGAATAATGTGGGAACCTATGCAAGCACAGTCGATCTGTTTGATGTGGTGGAGATTCTGATTATCGCTTTTTTGCTGTACTATATTCTGGCATGGATGAAGAATACGAGATCCTGGAGAATGCTGAAGGGATTGATTATTATTTTCTTCTTCCTTTTGATAGTAAACGCCATGAAGATGACCAACATCATGTGGATTGCGGAAAACGTGCTGAGCTTTGCGGTCATGGCTATTATTGTGGTCATGCAGCCGGAGCTGCGGCAGGCTCTGGAGCGGCTTGGAGAGAAGAGCTTTCTGCCCTCTATCGGATTTTCCGATTCCTCCCACAGTGCGGAAGGCGCCTTCTCTGAGAAGTCCTTAAATGAGATAGTGAAGGCATGCATGGAGATGGGAAAGGTTAAGACGGGGGCTCTTATTGTCATCGAGAGAAAAGAGTCGCTGAAGGATTATGAGCGTACCGGTATTGAGGTGGACGGAATCGTCACAAGCCAGCTTTTGATCAATATTTTTGAACATAATACGCCGCTTCACGACGGCGCGGTTATCGTGCGCGGCAATCGGGTGACTTATGCAACCTGTTATCTCCCATTGTCCGATAATCTGGGACTGAGCAAGGAGCTGGGCACCAGGCACCGCGCCGGCGTTGGGGTGTCCGAGACGACGGATTCCCTGACGCTGATCGTATCGGAGGAGACGGGCGGCATCAGCATCGCCTATGAGGGAGAGCTGCAGAGGCATTTGAGGGCGGATGAGCTGAAGGAAAAAATGCGGCAGATTATGAATATGAATGGAGAGGAAAATGCAAAAGGCAGGCACAGACGTAAAGGAAAAAGTAAAACAAAAGATGGGAAAGAGACTGCTGAATAATCTGGTGCTGAAACTGATTTCCGTTATGCTGGCTGTGATAATCTGGTTTTTGGTAGTTATGATCAATAATCCCAAGGACTCCACATCCTTTTCAAATATTCAGGTAAATCTGATCAATACAGAGCTTCTGGAGGAAGGGAATAAGGTATACGAAATTCTGGACGATACGGACCGTATCCGGGTTACGGTGGAAGCTCCCAGAGATGTAATCAATCAGCTGCGGTCATCGGATGTGGTAGCGGAGGCGGATGTGAGCCGGCTTACGGAGGTGAATACCGTTCCTATTACCTGCAGAGTTGTGAATGAGAATGTGGAGATTATCAGCATCACCAGCAATATTGAGGCGGTGCGCCTTCATGTGGAGGAGAAGGCCAGGAAATGGGTGAATGTAAACTGTAATGAAGTCGGCACGGTGGCGGAGGGATATATTGTGGCCGGAAACGCCATAGAGCAGACGAGAATAGAAGTCAGCGGCCCAAGCTCCGTGATTGACAGAATCAGCTATGCGGGCCTGGAGATGGATGTGACCGGGGCTACAGAGAATGTATCGGGGAATGTGGAACTCAAATTCTACGACGCGGAGGACAATCCTGTGGAGGATTCTTCCATCGTAAAGAATGCGGATCTCCTGCATGTGGAGGTGAAGGTGCTGGCCACCAAGGAGGTTCCCATTGACATACATGTGGGAGGAAGTCCGGCAGAAGGTTATCTTCTTACCGGTGACGTGACATACGAGCCGCCCACTGTGATGATAGCCGGCACGACATCGGCTCTGGCTGATATCAGCCGAATCAGCATTCCGGAGAAGGAACTGGATATCACGGATGCGGACAGTGATGTGGAAAAGGATATCAATATCAGGAAGTATCTGGACAGCAATGTGATTCTGGCCGACAGCAGCTTTAACGGCAGGGTGTCGGTGACTGTGGGAATCGGACCGAGGGTGACAAGGACATTGACGATACCGGCGGGCAATATAACGGTGGAGAATCTGCCGGAAGGATACACACAGAGTTTTTCGGAGGAAAGAGATAATTACAGATTGAGGATTTCAGGACTGGAGGAGGATCTTGCTGCCCTGGATCAGAATACAATGGAGGGAATGGTTGATATCCGGGCATGGATGGAACAGAATCATTTCAGTGAGCTTGAGGCGGGAACCTATGACATCCCGGTACACTTTGGACTTCCCGGGAAGATCACTGTTGAGAGTGGGGTTACGGTCAGGCTGCAAATCAGTAAAGCAGAGAATTAGACGGCAGTTACTCAGGATTTTACGAAAGGCCGGGATCTCAAGCCGCCCGGGAAACAGGGGAGGAAGATTCCGGAGGGCAATCTTATATAACGGGAGGATTAAGATAGAATGGCAAGATTATTTGGAACGGACGGCGTAAGGGGAATAGCAAATGAGGAGCTCACGCCGCTGATGGCGATGCAGCTTGGTCAGGCAGGCGCCTGCGTACTGACGAAGGAGAAGGAGCATAAGCCTACAATTATGGTTGGCTGCGATACCCGGATATCCGGCGATATGCTGGCAAATGCCCTGATGGCGGGGGCCTGCTCCGTGGGAGCCAACTGCGTCTACGTAGGAGTGCTTCCCACTCCGGCGGTGGCTTATCTGACCCAGAAATACAAGGTGGACGCGGGCGTAGTGATATCCGCTTCCCATAATCCTGTGGAATTTAACGGAATTAAATTCTTCGACGGAAATGGCTATAAGCTGCCGGATGAGATGGAGGATGAGATTGAGGGCCTGATGAAAAACAACATGCCCGGCGTGAAGTTTCCCACGGGCTCCGCTGTGGGAAAGGTGAAATACCGCACCGACGCAAGGGAGGAATATATCAATCATGCCATTCAGTCGGTTCCGGTGAATCTGGACGGCATGAAGATCGTGGTGGACTGTGCCGAGGGCGCGGCCTATTACACCTCCGTGGAAGCGCTGAAGGAGCTGGGAGCTTCCGTGGTGGCGATTCACAATAACCCGGACGGCACCAATATCAATGCCAACTGTGGATCCACCCATATGGCGGAGCTGCAGGCACGGGTGGTATACGAAAAGGCTGCTGTGGGGCTTGCTTTTGACGGGGATGCGGACCGGCTGATGGCGGTGGACGAGAACGGCGAGATTGTGGACGGCGATCAGATCATGGCGATTGTGGGCAGCTATATGAGGGACAACGGGAAGCTGAAGAAGAACACGATTGTGGCTACCATTATGAGCAACCTGGGATTCTTTCTCATGGGGGAGCGAAACGGGCTGACCATAGAGCAGACTAAGGTGGGAGATCGCTATGTACTGGAGCGTATGAAGGAGATCGGGGCCAGCCTGGGGGGCGAGCAGTCAGGACATATTATCTTCCTGGATGAGAATACCACAGGGGACGGACTGCTGAGCGCACTGCATCTGCTGCAGGTAATGGCAGCCACCGGCAAGAGGCTGTCGGAGCTGTGCGGCGTGATGGAGGTGCTTCCCCAGGCGCTTGTAAATGCAAAGGTGGCTAATCACAAGAAGGAAAGGTACATGGAGTATCCTGTGATTGCGGAGGCGATCCGGAAGCTGGAGGAGCAATTTGCCGGGGAGGGCAGGGTGCTGATCAGGCCGTCCGGCACGGAACCGCTGGTGCGTGTCATGATAGAGGGGAAGGATCAGAAGGTGATCGGAGAGGAAGCGGAGAAATTAGCCAGTCTCATTCAGGATGTGATGTTCTAGGAATACTTGTATTTGGCAGATAACCATGATATCTTAATGACAGAAGGGAGCATTCGAAGCAATTTGCTTCTGAAAATAATATGGGGAAGAAATGAATTGGAGGGTGGATCAAAATGGTGAGTCAGAAGGTAAAAATTACAAACCCTACCGGCCTGCATCTCAGGCCGGCAGGTATTCTGTGTAAGGAGGCAATGCAGTTTAAATCACTGATTACATTTGTATTCAGGGAAAGCACTGCGAATGCCAAGAGTGTGCTGAGCGTGTTGGGGGCATGCGTAAAGTGCGGAGACGAGATAGAGCTTGTCTGTGAGGGGGAGGACGAAGAGGAGGCTCTGAAAGCGCTGGTGAAAGCGGTGGAAAACGGGCTGGGTGAATAAAATATATGAAACAAAGCCGCAAAAAAGGAGGAGTGCCCGGGCATTCCTCCTTTTCGCCGTCATATACGCTCGGAATCTCCGTTATAGGCAAAACCTGATCCTGTCTGCGAGAATTCCGAGAGGCTATCGTCCCATAGTCTCCTGGAAGCTCTGTGCCGTACTTTACACCGCCGGTTTCTGTTTCCCTGACCCGGACGACGCAGGTTTTCGTTGCTAAGCGGCCTAACGGAAAGAAAAATTATCCCCCTCCTCCACGACACATATCATGGTCCTTCCGGTATTCAATACAATTTCATTGCCGTAATCGTCATAAAATCTTGTGGCCCCGTAATCAGTGGTTTTTTTCCAGGTTACATGAATTCCCCTGCCGCAGGTAAAAAACCACCCGTCCATTGTGTCGTCATGGCATCCGAACGCGAGATATCCGTTTCCCAGCTCAGAATATGTGACATACTGTACCAGGACATTCTTAAAGGCCAGCTGTTCCCCTGTTGCGCCGTCAACATGAGGGCCGTCGACGCTTCCGGAGAGATGCTGGGAGCGATAATAGAGTCCGTCCTCCTCATTGTATTCAAAATAGCACCTGGTCAGGGGGTAGCAGCCGGACATATCGATGTAGATAGCACTCTCCGCCTCATCATTATACTGATTCAGGGTATTGGGAGCCGCCTTGGCTGCAAACTGGAAATGCCTGGAATCGCTTAATTTCCTGTAAGCAAGTGAATATCCCTTCTGGCGGATTATACTTTCCAGACCGGAACCGGAGGCATAGGCATTGTGCGGGGCGGAACGATCTGTGGAGCGGAAGATTGCGTTGGCATCCGGATTGACCAAGCCGTCGATATGCTGTGTATTGGGCTCCGCCATCAGCTCGTCAATGTAGAATGGACCTCCCAAATGTACGAGGAAGGCGTCCCATTCAAATGCCCAGTAGGCATAATAAGTTCGAAGACTTCGGATATTGCCGATTTTATCCAGGCTCCTCCAGTCCTCATAGATGCCCATCAGCCGGGACATGCGCCCTTCCACATTGGCCTCATAAAGAACGGAGGCTTCCGAGAGGTTATATTGAGGGATGGCATTGCTTTCATTGGGAATGATTACCGCGATGGGACGAGTGGCTGCCACGTCGGCATCCACCCATTCGTTTGTCAGAGGACTGCGCACCATGCCTTCCCGGGGAGGCTGCGAGTCGTCTTCGGTGACGGTCCAGTCAGGATCGTTTTCCGGATCTAAGGGCTGCTGAGAAGGAATTATCTGGGAGGAGGAATCCGACTCAGACTGGGCCGGCTCAGAGGCGGTATCACTTTCTCCGGTTTCCTGCCCACAGGCAGCAAATAAGGTCAGAATTACAGATAACAAGAAATATATTTTTAATTTGTTCATGACTGTTCTCCTGCTGTAAAAAATACTTTATAAGTATCATAACATATTAATCTTTATTTTATCACAAAAAATGATTGCAGTCATCTCACTGAAAGGAAATTTAAGAATTATTTATGGTTTTCCGGTCTTGCGCATTAATACGGAAAAATGTATACTGGAAAAGGTTGGATAAATCCAGAATGGAAGGAGGCAGATAAGATATGAGCCTGCTGAGCGTGATCGTACCCTGCTATAATGAGGAGGAAAATGTGTCTCTTTTCTATGAAGAGCTTATGAAAAATGAAGCCTGGTTTAAAGACAGAGGGGTAGAGCTGGAAGTGCTCTACATTGACGACGGCTCCGAAGATAAAACCGTTTCGGAGGCGAAAAAGCTCAGAGAGAGGGACGAACGTGTACATTTGATTTCCTTCTCCAGAAACTTTGGAAAGGAAGCCGCCATGTATGCGGGGCTTGAGAATTCTGCTGGAGATTATGCGGTACTGATGGATGTGGATTTGCAGGATCCGCCCTCCCTGCTGCCGGAAATGTTCTCCTGGCTGGAGCAGGGCTTTGACTCTGTGGCAACCAGAAGGGTTTCCAGAAAGGGGGAGCCTCCGGTGCGGAGTTTTTTTGCAAGAATGTTTTATCGGCTGATGAAGAAGATATCACGAACCGAGATCATGGACGGAGCCAGGGATTATCGGCTTATGACCAGGCAGATGGTGGATGCTATTCTGTCCATGCAGGAGTATAACCGGTTTACAAAGGGAATTTTCGGATGGGTGGGCTTCCGCACCAAATGGCTGGAATACGAAAATGTGGAGAGGGCAAAAGGAGAGACCAAATGGAATTTCTGGAAGCTGTTTCTATACTCTCTGGACGGTATTGCCGCATTTTCCACGGCTCCGCTGATGCTTGCCTCGGTGATGGGAGTATTTTTCTGCGTGCTGGCTTTTCTGATGATTGTCTTTATTATTGTGCGCAAGCTCATGTTCGGAGATCCGGTATCGGGCTGGCCGTCCCTGGTATGCATCATTCTGATGACCAGCGGCGTACAGTTTTTCTGTACGGGTATACTGGGGCAGTATCTGGCCAAAACCTATATGGAGGTGAAGAGACGGCCTATCTATCTGGTGAGGGAGAAGCTGTAGTAAAAAGTCTTAACAAGTTCTTAGCGGGGAGAGGGCTTTCCCAATTCCTGTATATATGGTAAAATTTATATGGTCGTCGCAGTAAGGGAGTGGCAGTCAACATAAGAAAGGGGAATTCATATGGAGATTACTACTGTAAAAGATTGCGATATGGAGAAATATATTACCGAGATCATGCTGGATGTGGGTGTGCCGGCTCATTTAAAAGGGTATCACTATTTAAGAGATGCCATTTTGCTGTCGGGAAGGGACATGGAGGCGGTAACCAGTGTGACAAAGCTGCTGTATCCGGAAATTGCCAGAAGATTTAAGACCACGGATCAGAAAGTAGAACGGGCCATACGCAATGCCATCGAGGTATCTTGGAACAGGGGAAATACAAAAACCTTTGAGAAAATGTTCGGATATTCCGCATTGTCCGGCAGAACCAGACCGACAAACAGCGAGTACATCGCCAGGATTGCGGATAAGATTCGTCTGGACATTAAAGCTATGTAAGGGGGCGTGGAGGGGACGACGAAAGAGAAAAGTGCTTCTTACTGCGAAGATGAAAAACAGCCGGGTGAAAATCCGGCTGCTTTTATGGACTTTGCTGCAGGATTATGGTATAATGCCCTTATTCTTGACGGGAAACGGCAGGATGGCATCTTATCATGAGCGATTCTGTGCCCATGATATAATGCCTTTATTCCCTGCTCTGCAGCGGGGTATTTGATTCTTGGCAGGAAAAAATCCTGCATGCGGGGAGGGCCCTGACCGGGAGCGAGAGGTAATAAGGTGAAAAGGAATACCATTTGGGATTGTCTGATTACAGGAGGAATCGTTATCATAGGTCTGGCCGAGACAGTGCATCTGGCAGGACTCTTCGGGAAACTGCCTTTTGGAGTGTGCTCTCTTCTGCTGGGGGGCCTTGTTTTTGCCGGCATTTTGTCCGGAGCAGGATTGCTGCTTATCAGGCGGCGGATATTGGCAGAGGCCTTTCGGGAGAATAGAGAGAAAAAGCTGCCGCCGGACAAAAGAGAGCGGTTTTTATGGGCGGTATTTGTCCTTTTGCTGTTCTCACAGCTTGCCTTCCTCTGGTTTGGTGAGGGAAGCTACCGCCAGAAGGATATGACGGTGGAGACAGCGGCAAGCTTTTTGGCATCGGACGGTATTTACAGGGTAAATCCCATGACAGGGATGCCCTTTACGGAAGGAATGCCTCTGCGGCTGAAGATACTCTGCCTGCCCACGCTGTACGCCGGTGTGTGTAGACTGACAGGCCTGCACCCTGATCTGGTCATTCGGACGATAGTGCCCACGCTGATATTGCTTGGCTGCTACATGGGTTTTGCATCCCTGGCCGGATGTCTTTTCCCGGATAAAGAGGGAAGCAGCTCCCGAGACAGGAGAGTCTGCTTTTTGACGGTGGTCGCCCTTCTTTTATGGGTGGGAGCATATCGATACGGCATGGACGGATTCAATATCCTATGCTGCGGATGGAGGGGAGTATCCATCCGCAATGGCGTGATTCTGCCATGGATGTTTTCCCTGTGCCTCAGGAAGAAACGGTTTTCCGTCATTCTATGCATTCTGGCCGAAGCCTGCATGGTCTGGACATTATACGGCTGCGGCATCTGCCTGCTTGCGGCTGCGGGAATGGCTGCAGTCAGGATATTCGGCAGGAAACGTTCCGGGACGGTGAAGGTAAATGCCTGAAAACATGTCTGGAATATGCCGGGGACAGAAGGAGAGGAAAGAGGATTGATATGGCTGAACTTTTCCGAAATGCAGGACTTGGATGGACGGATTATGTGAGGAGCGGAAAGCTGGTGGTCCTTCTGCTGGCGAGTCTGCTGTTTCTATGGTTTGGAAGAAAGCACAGAGAACAGGGAGATTTGCTGCGCTACACTGCAATCACGACCTTTTGCTGTATTTTGCCGGTCACGGCGGTGCTCCTGATGCTGTATCAGACACGATTTTATGATTATGAATGGATTTGGAGCCTTGTGCCGCTTACGGGCATGACAGCCTATGGCATAACGGTCTTTCTTACGGAATATGGGACAGAGGCCGGAAGGGAAAAAGGACACAGAAATATAGCCGTACCGTTCCTTTTGCTTGCAGCCATCCTGCTTAGCGGTGATATGGGAAATACGGCGGAGGAATGGGACAGGCAGAGAACGGAAAATGCCCGGGCCAAAGACGTTCTGGAGCAGCTTGGGGAAGAATATTCCGGGGGAGATATCTGTCTGTGGGCTCCCAGGGAAATTCTGGAATATGCCCGGGAGACGGATGGGAGTCTCCGGCTTCCTTATGGCAGGAATATGTGGGATCTTTCGCTGAACGGCTACTCCTATGACACTTATGAGGAAAGCACAATCCGGATGTACCAATGGATGGAGTGGGTGGGAGAGACCGGCAGGCCGGATATGAAGGTGCAGATTCCGGAGGAAGGCGACGGAAGCTATGAGGAGGGCGGCCGGAAGCAGACAGAGCGGACGATACGCCTGGAAGACAGTGTGAGCCACGCCATTGAAATGGGAGTTAACTGCATCCTCATATCAGAGAATGCGGGGCTGGATGCGGTAAAACGGATGGAGAGGATTCTGGGGGTTAAGGCCGGGCTTTTAGAGGGCTATTATTTTTTTAAGCCGTAACAGGATAGAGGAAGAGAATGGACGGGCTGATCAGCATCATCGTACCTGTATATAAGGTGGAGAATTATATAGAAGAAACCATTGCGTGTGTGGAAGCGCAGACCTATTCGGACTGGGAGCTTCTGCTGGTGGAGGACTGCAGCCCGGACCGCAGCCTGGAGATTATTCTGCACACTCTGGAAAGGCTGGGGGATGCCAGAATCCGTCTGCTGCGGCAGCCGGTCAATAAGGGTGCCGCCAGGGCCAGAAACCTTGGGCTGAGGGAGGCCAGGGGGAGATATATAGCTTATCTGGATGGGGACGATCTCTGGGTGCCGGAAAAGCTGGAGAGAGAGCTTTTATTTATGAAAGAGAAGGGGGCTGCGTTTGTTTTCTCCGGATACGAATTTGCGGATGGACAAGGACGGGGAACCGGAAAGATCGTCCATGTGCCGAAGACGCTGAGCTACAGGCAGGCGCTGAGCAATACTACAATTTTTACCAGCACGGTCATGTTTGACACGGAGAAAATCAGCAGGGATCAGTTGGAAATGCCGGTTGTCAAAAGCGAGGACACAGCGCTCTGGTTCCGGGTGCTGCGAAACGGGTATACTGCATATGGGCTGGACGAGAATCTGGTGAAATACCGCAGGGCGGGAAAGAGCCTTTCATCCAATAAGCTGGAAGCGCTCCGCAGGATCTGGAATCTGTACCGCCGGCAGGAGGGATTAAGTCCATGGAGCAGTGCCTGGCATTTCTGCCTTTGGGCGGTCAGAGCGGTGAAAAGAAGAATGTAGTAACGGTGGGAATTTTGTGGTATACTTATATGGAGATTCTTGAGAATTTTTGAGAACAGTATGTGAAGACCTGTATGAAATCCGGAGGAATGCTGATTTGAAGATAAGTACCAACGAAAAAAGGCTGCGGCAGAGGGAGACCTTTAAGCGGCTGATTAATTTAGGACTGACGGTCGTATGCCTGGGGCTGGAAATCGGAATTTTTGCCTGGCACTGGATCTCCTATTTCCAATACAGCATAGTGGATGAGATGAGAAAATACTGGTTTAAGGGACATTTGCTGGAGATTTCCATCTATGGGGCGGTCTTATTCTTCCTGTCCGCCATGTACGGCGGCATGAGACTGGGATATCTGAAAAATGTGGAGCTTATTTTTTCCCAGGTATTTGCCACCCTGATAGCGAATGTCATGATCTATGCCGAGCTTTCGGTTATGGCTTTCCGCCTTTTTGTGCCGGATGTATTTTTCCTTATGATGATAGAGCAGACGGCGGTTGTGATTGTCTATATCAATGTGGCCAACCGCATCTATCGTTCTATTTTTCCGCCCCGCAAGCTTTTGCTCATATATGGGGACAGGCCTGCGGAGAACCTGCTAGACAAATTTGAGAGCCGCCAGGATAAGTATGTGGTTACCAGAACCATTCATATAAAAGAGGGATTCAATAAAATCAGCAGAGTGATTCTGGAGACCTATGAGAAGGACGAGTGTAATGCCGTGGTATTGGGGGATATTTCCGTGGCGGACAGGACGCCCCTTCTGAAATTCTGTTATCTGCATTCTATTCGGGTCTATCTGCTGCCGAAGATCACGGATGTGATCCTCATGGGTGCGGAGGAGCTTCATATATTTGACAGCCCCCTGCTGCTTACACGGGAGTACAGTCTTTCCATGGAGCAGCGTTTTGTCAAGAGAAGCATTGATGTGATATGTTCCCTGCTTTTGTTGGTGATTGCCTCGCCCTTCATGCTGATTACGGCCATTGCCATCAAGCTTTATGACGGAGGGCCGGTATTGTACAGGCAGGTGCGGTGCACCCTGGACCAGAGAGAATTCTTTATTCTGAAGTTCCGCAGTATGCGGACGGATGCGGAAAAGGACGGTGTGGCAAGGCTGGCAAGCAAAAACGACGGCCGTATTACGCCCGTCGGGAAGCTGATCAGAAAATGCAGAATCGATGAGCTGCCTCAGCTGTTCAATATCTTAAAGGGGGACATGTCTTTTATCGGGCCGAGGCCGGAGCGGCCGGAGATTATTGCCCAGTATGTGGAAGTGATGCCGGAGTTTGTCTATCGCATGAAGGTAAAGGCAGGGCTGGCCGGATTTGCCCAGGTGTATGGGAAGTACAATACTTCGCCCTATGATAAGCTGAAGCTGGATTTAACTTATATTGAGAATTATTCCATCTGGCTGGATATCAAACTGATGCTTCTGACATTGAAGGTTCTCTTCTGGCCGGACAGCACGGAAGGGATAGAGGGGGAGCAGATTACGGCTCTCAGGGAGGAACGGCAGAAGGAGCAGCGGGGGAGAGAGGATGCGGAAGGCTGATGAAAGGCTGTACCGGAGATACTGCCGCTGTGAGGGGTGCTTCCCCGGAAAGGCAGAAAATGAGGGTTCAGGTACTGGCGTCGGTGATGAATGAAAATCCCGGTGAACTGGCACGGCGGATGCGGCTGGAATCGGAGGCTGTCGTTATCAACCAATGTGACCGGCTGGGATATGAGGAGTTAACATACGGAGGGTACCGTTTACGGTTTTATTCCTTTCCGGAGCGTGGAGTGGGAAGAAGCCGCAACGAAGCTATTATGCGGGCAGATGGTGATATCTGCCTTTTTTCTGACGGCGATATTGTGTATGAACCGGGGTATGCGGAGGCGATTGCGGCAGAATTTGAACGCAGACAAGATGCAGATATGATACTTTTTAATGTTACCGTAGAAGAAAGGCGCAGAACCTACCATATTACCGGGCGGAAAAAGGTGCACTGGTACAACTGCGGAAGGTATGGGGCGGTGAGTTTTGCCGTGCGCCGGGAAAGTCTTCTATCCTCGGGAGTGACCTTTTCCCTGTTGTTCGGAGGCGGTGCCAGATACAGCGCCGGGGAGGACAGTCTGTTTTTAAAGGAGTTTATGGATAAAGGTTATTCGGTATATACGGCGCCGGTGACCATTGCCAGGGAAGAGGCAGGGGAGTCCACCTGGTTTCAGGGGTATAATGAGAAGTTCTTCCGGGACAGGGGGGTTTTGTACCGGTATTTGTACGGGAAGCTGGCAGGGATTATGGCCCTTCGGTTTCTGCTGGCGCACAGGGGGACGCTTTGCTCCGGCGTGACATTCCGGCAGGCTTATCGCTGGATGAAGGAGGGAGAATGAGCAGAGAACCGCAGGGACGCCGGAACCGGCTGCAGTTGGCGCTACGGCATGATGAACGAATGGCCCCCGGAAGAACAGGATAATCGTCTTGAAGGGTATGTCTGCAAGGGGCAGGAGGAGAGGAATATGAAGGTTTTATGGCTGTGCAATATCATGCTGCCTGCGGCCGCGCACCGGCTGGGGCTGGAGGCCTCGAATAAGGAAGGATGGATCAGCGGCATGGCAGATGCCGTGATGGCGCATCAGCAGGAAAACGAGATTTCCCTCTCTATAGCATTTCCAATGTCAGACAGGGAGATGCCGGACGGACAGGATATTTACTATGATGTGGTTGAACTTGCGGACGGGGCGTCATATTCCTGCTATGGTTTTCCGGAAGATGTGAGGCATCCGGAAAAATATGACAGAGAGCTGGAACTAATTCTGAAAAAAATCGTTGATAGGGCAGCTCCCGATATTGTGCACTGTTTTGGCACGGAATACCCTCACACTCTGGCCATATGCAGGGTGTTTCCCCGAAAGGACAGACTGTTGGTGGGGCTGCAGGGACTTTGTACGCTCTATGCGGAGGCTTATTACGCCAATCTTCCGGAGAAGGCAGTTCGTTCCGTTACTCTGCGGGATATCCTGAAAAGGGACAGTCTGAGGCAGCAGCAGAGGAAATTTGCCAAAAGGGGCAATCTGGAGCGGACGGCCGTTTCGCTGGCAGGGAATCTCACCGGACGTACCGAATGGGACAGAACAAGTACGGGGAGATGGAATCCTGATGCCAGATACTACCCTATGAACGAAACGCTTCGGACACAGTTTTATGATTCGGTCTGGAAACAGGAGGAATGTATTCCGCATTCTATTTTCCTGAGCCAGGGAGATTATCCCATCAAAGGCCTGCATTATATGCTGCTGGCCCTGCCGGCGATCCTTGCCGTATATCCAGACGCAAGGGTCTGCGTGGCGGGCAACAGTATTGTGAACTACGGCACAATCAAGCAGAAGCTTAAGATATCGGCCTACGGGAAATATCTCCGGGGACTGATGAAACAGGAGGATTTGGAGGACAGGATAGAATTCCTGGGAAATCTGAACGGAGAACAGATGCGGGACAGATATCTGAAGAGCCATCTTTTTGTGTGCTGCTCTTCCGTGGAAAATTCTCCCAATTCACTGGGGGAGGCCATGCTGCTGGGAATGCCCTGTGTCAGTGCGGATGTGGGGGGCATTTCCAGTATATTCACCGGAGGGACGGACGGGATTTTATATGAAGGCTTCCGGGAAGCGGGAGCCTCCGGGGAAGACGAGCTGAAAAGGATCGCAGGAAGCCTTGCGGACGCGGTGCTTCAAATGTGGAGCGATCCGCAGAAAATGACGGAATACTGCGGGAATGCAAGGAGACATGCCCGGAAAAATCATGACGGGGAAGAAAATTATCGAAGGCTGGTGGAAATATATGGGGAAATTCTTTAAAACAATATTTGTATCCAACTATATTAATCACCATCAGATTCCTTTCTGCAATGCCATGAATCGTCTGCTGCAGGGAGAGTTCCTTTTTATACAGACCGAGCCCATGGAGGAAGAGCGTGTGCGGATGGGCTGGCATGAAGCGGAGAGACCGGAATATGTGCGCTGCTATTATGAGGAAGAGGAGATTTGCAGACAGCTTATTCTGGAAAGCGATGTGGTGCTGTTCGGTGGGACGGAAGAGGAAAGCTATATTGCGGACCGGCTGAAGGCAGGCAGGCCTGTGATCCGCTACAGTGAGCGCTTATACAGGACGGGACAGTGGAAGGCGGTTTCTCCCAGAGGGCTGAAAAAGAAATATCAGGATCATACCAGATACAGGAAAGCGCAGGTATACCTTTTGTGTGCCGGGGCCTATGTGGCTTCCGATTTTCACATTGTAAGAGCCTATCCCGGGAAAATGTTCCGCTGGGGATATTTTCCGGAGACAAAGCATTATGAGATTGAAAAGCTTGTACAGGGAAAGGGATATGGGGACAAAAAAGTCCCTTATCTGCTCTGGGCAGCCAGGATGATTGAATTGAAGCATCCGGAGCTGCCCCTGGAGACTGCCGGATATCTAAAGGCGAAGGGGCTGGAATTTCATATGGATCTTATCGGGGACGGAGCATTGCGCCCCCGGATGGAAGCTCTGGCGGCAGAGTATGAGCTTGGGGATTCGGTTTCGTTCCTGGGCTTCCAGTCCCCGGAGGCAGTCCGGCATTATATGGAAAAGGCGGATATTTTTCTCTTTACCAGCGACAGACAGGAGGGGTGGGGGGCCGTGGCCAACGAAGCCATGAACAGCGCCTGCGCACTGGTGGCAGATCATATGATCGGGGCCGTTCCCTATCTGGTACAAAACGGAAGAAACGGGCTGATCTACAGGGACGGCAGGAAGCAAATGCTTTTTTCACAGGCAGAGAAGCTGGTGAGAGACAGGCAGTTTTGCCGGGAGCTTGGGAAGCAGGCATACCGGACCATCACGGATGTATGGAACGCAGAGAATGCCGCCGGGCAGCTGATGCAGCTGATATGTTCCATTATGGAAGCTTCCAATAAGGAAGGTTTCCTACTGGAGCAGGGAAATTCGGCAGCATGGAATATGGCAGGAGGCTTCGGCTCGAATGGGGGAATTCCCCCTGCGCCCTGTACTCCTGCGCCCATTCTGTCGGAACGCTTTGTGAAGCCCCGTTCCTGATTTATATCGACGGCCGTTGAGATTTGCCGGGCCGCCAGCCTCACGAGCGGCAGGTACGATGAATCGGCGGCAGATTTCAAAGCCTGTGAGCAAGTAATCTTGTAGCCGAATTTGGTTTATATTGCCGTGGAATGCTGGAAAGCTGCAGGAAGACGGAATTGCGGCGCAGAAATCAGGGACATGAGATTTACAGAAATTTAGTCAGAGAAAAGGAAGACAGGTATGGCAGACACGCCCTTACTTACAATTATCATACCGGCATATAACATTTCGGAGTATCTTCCCAGATGCGTACATTCCGTCATGGCGCAGACTTACCGCCGGCTGGAAATTATTCTGGTGGATGACGGTTCCACGGACGGTACGGGAGAGCTATGCGATGAGCTGGCGAAGGAGGATGACCGGATCAGAGTATACCATAAGGAAAACGGCGGCTCCTCCTCCGCGAGAAATCTTGCGTTAAGATATGCCGCGGGGGAGTATATAGGATTTGTGGACAGCGACGATTATGTGGAACCGGATATGTATGAAGAGCTTCTGAAGGCCATTCAGCGCTTTCAGGTGCCTGCGGCGCAGGCCGGGCGGGATGAAGTAGACGAAAAAGGGAACCCTCTTCCCGATATCTGTGTTCCGCCGGACAGACCCCTGGTGATAGAAAGCGGTGAATTTCTGAAGGAACTGCTGCTTCATCGTGGGGACTGCTCCTTCTGCACCAAACTGATTCGCAGGGATATGTTTCCGGAGGAAGCGTTTCCGGAGGGAAAGCTGAATGAGGATTTTCATCTTCTGGTCCGGATGCTGCCGGGAATGGGGAAGGTGGCAAGCCTGCCATGCCGGGCTTACCATGTGTTTTACCGGATAGGAAGTAATTCACGCAAGGCGGACAGGGAAAATTTCTCCCGGGTTTATGCGGATTCCGTGGACAATGCAGATATGGCGGCGGTTATTGCGAAGAGGGATTATCCGAAGCTGAAGGACATAGCCTTTCGCTTTGGAATTTTTCAGAGACTGGAATATCTGCTTCATATTCCCGTCTCTCAGATGACACAGGATAATACGACATATCGAAATATCGTAATATACATGAGGAAAAAATGGATAAAATCCATGACAAATCCTGTGCTGACAGGAAAGAACAAGCTCTATCACACGCTGTTTGCAATAGCGCCCAGGGGAATAAGAAGGCTGCATGCTGTTCTGCGGCACTTATGACTGGAAAAAGCTTACAGGAAAGAAATGCGGGAAATATGGTATGCTTAGACGGTGACGATCAGGAAGGCATGCGGCAGCGGGGTATGCTGCCCAACGAAATCATCCGGCAGAGCGATAGATATCTGTCAGCCTGGGGATGCGGTCTGCTGCGTGGGGCCATGCGGAAAGGGAAAGGAATATGAGGAAAAGTTTGAGATACATTGGGGGAATGCTGGCGGCCGTTCTGGTCCTCGGCGCTTGTTTCCGCCGGGAGGGATTGGCCGTGCTGGCGGCAGCGAATTCCCGGACAGAGGGGATACATACCGAAGCTGCTGCAGGAGAAGAAACCGGCGGGAGCACACAAACTGAGTCCGCTGCAGGAGAAGGAACCGGCGGGAACACACAAACCGAGTCCGCTGCAGGAGAAGGAACCGGCGGGAACACACAAACCGAGTCCGCTGCAGGAGAAGGAACCGGCGGAAACATACATACCGGTACTCCGCAGACGGAGGGGACAGGGGAATCGGTTTCCGGAGAAGATGAGACGGAAGAGCGGAAGCCGGAAAGCCCGGGGGAAAAGAGCCTGCGGAGGACCTCCGGAGCAATGGATGCGGAAACCGCGCAGTGGCTGGAGGCTGCAGGGGAGGAACTGGCGCTGTTTGCATCGGAGAGGGATATTATGGCGCTGGTGTACCTTGGCGATGAATATCCGGTCAGGAGCCTGCCATCCCCCGACAGCGGGAATGTGGTCATGGTTCCAAGCGGTCAGTTGGTGAATATTCGCGATGTTTATGCGGATGATGACATGGAAATCTGGTATTACATACAATTGGATTACCGGGGACAGGAATTGTACGGTTATGTTCCGCGAACCCATCTGGCCTGTTCCGATGCCCGTTTCCTGGAATGGGAGGAGAGATATGGCCTGAACCTCCAGTCGGGAACCTATGCTGCGGAGGAGGGGCAGACGGCGGCCCGGGATATTGAAGAGTTTCCTGAGAGCTATCGGCCCGCCCTTCTGGCTCTGAAGGAAAAGCATCCAAACTGGACCTTTGTAAAAATGTACACGGGCCTTGACTGGGAGAGTGTGATCTATCATGAGCTGCAGGGCGGCAGGAGCCTTGTGCATAAAAGCTTTCCGGCCTGGACGAAGGAGGGAGTGTACGATGAGGGAAACTGGTATTATGCATCGGAAGCAATCCTAAAGCTGTATATGGATCCCAGAAACAGCCTGCATGAGGACGCCATTTTTCAGTTTGAGCAACTGACCTATAACGAGCAGTACCATACCCAGGGGGCAGTGGAGGATTTCCTGAAAAATACCTTTATGAACAGTAACCAGAGCGCGCCGGGAACATCCAAAACCTACGCGCAGATTTTCTGGGATACTGCCAGAGCGGAGAAAAGGAAGATAAGCCCTTTTCACCTGGCGGCAAGAGTGCTTCAGGAGCAGGGGGCGGGGACTTCCCCTCTGATCTCCGGTAACTATAAGGGATACGAGGGATATTACAATTATTTTAACATCGGTGCCACCGGAACCACAAACCAGCAGGTCTATGAGAGCGGCCTGAGCTATGCGAAAAAGAGCGGCTGGACCAATGCGGAGCTGGCCATACAGGGAGGAGCCGATTTTATCTCGGGAAATTATATCCGGAAAGGACAGGATACTCTGTACCTGCAGAAATTCAATGTCAATCCGGACAGCGAATACGGAGTATACAATCATCAATACATGCAGAATATTTCGGCGCCTAATACGGAGGGAAAAAGCATCAAAAGGCTTTATGAGAGCGCCGGGGCCTTAAACAGCGCTTTTGTATTTAAAATTCCGGTATTTGAAAATATGCCGGGAGAGGCCTGTCCGATGCCGGAAGCATCCACAAATGTGGTGCTGAAGCTGCCCGGCGGTTACAGCGACACTACCGCGTGGCTGGACGGCGTGCCCCTGGAGGGAAAGACGAGAAACGGGAGCCTGATCGTCAACGCTGCGGACGGCAGCGCCAAAACGGCCGTTCTTTATAAATATAATGAAGCAGGTTCGCCAACGGGTATGTATGTGTGGCTGTTAAGCTATAACGGGGGCGCGTACACTGCCACGGCGGTACCCGAGCTGGAAGATTTGCTTACCTATCACGGCTTTTCCATCCGTATCACGGGGAAGTCGGGGATTCGTTTCAAAACCGGCATTTCTGCAGACCTGCGGGCAAAACTTGTTTCTACCGGGGTAAGCGGATATGTTTTGAAGGAGTATGGAACCCTGGTGATGAATACGGCCAATATGGATAAATACCCTATGACTAAGGGAGGAGAAAAGGTGGCAGGGGGAGTTTCCTACGGAAGGAACAGTGACGGAACCCTGCGGGATGTGATCTTTGAGACAAAAGAGGGAAGATACCGCTATACTTCGGTGCTGACCGGACTTCCGGCAGAGCAGTATAAGACGGGGTATGCGTTCCGGGGATATGCCGTGCTGGAAAAAGGAGGTTCACAGATTGTTTTATATGGACCGGCCAGGTCAAGCAGCATATATGAGCTGGCAAAGCTTTTGCTGGAGAACCAGAGCTATCAGCCGGGTACGGCACCCTATGAGTTCCTGCAGAAACTGATAAGTGATGCGGATGCATTGGATGCTTCGAAGGCTGCCGGCGAATAAAAAGACGGCGGAAGATGTGAGGACAGGAAAGTTGAGGAATATTATGAGAAAATACAGAAAATCTGCTGCGGGTGTCTGCCTGCTGGCTGCAGTCATGCTTGCCGGCTGCGGTGACGGTTCTGTTGCACAGGAGAACAGTGTTGAGGTATTGGAACCCGTGACAGTGCCGAATCCTACCGTAAATTCGGAACCGGAGGAACCTGTCGCAGTGGAGATAGAACTGCTTTACAGTACGGGAAATTTTAACGAAGAGACAGAAGCTTCCATACTGGATACCATGACCACTTTATACAGGAATCTGGAGGTTCCCGAATACATCGGGGAGGGGATTCATATGGTGAGCAATGAGGGATGGATGGAAAGTATTGCCGGAGATCTTTACGAGGGCGGACGGAATTACACGCTGCAAAAGGGAGAGGAGATTCTCCTGACTGTGTATGTGGGAGCAGATATCGAGGGAAAGCTCTTTACCCATGTGTATTATCAGTCCCCGGACAACAGAGTCATACTGTTAAAGCAGGAAGAAGGAATTACCTGGCTGCTGCAGACCGGCGTCTCGGAAGGAAAATATGAAGGCGCCTTTGAACGGTGGCGGATTGACAGCGGGACAGGGCATATTCAGAAGGAGCAGGGAACCTATGACGGAGGCGTCATGGTGGGAGAATATACCAGAGCCGAGTACCGGGGAGAGCCGGGGGATGCATTTGACCTGTGGACAAACAGAGAGAGCTTTGCGTATGAAACGGTAAAGGAAAACTATGACGAGCAGGGAGAACTCATCCCCACCCCCACGCCTGTACCCACCCCTACACCCACTCCCAAGCCCACCCGGAGACCGGCATCTACACCGACGCCCACGCCGGAACCGGAGCCGGAGAATCCGGAACCCACGCCGCCTCCTGCGCCTACGCCGGAACCTACGCCGCCCCCTGCGCCTACACCGGAACCCACGCCGCCGCCCAGCACGGGGGACACGGATATTGAATGGTCGCCGGATCTGGATGTTTAAGAAGGGGTTGTACATTTTCCGATGGAGTGGTAATATAGTAATATTACCGTGAAAGTCTTCAAACTGAACTCTGCGGCACCGGGAGGTGTTTTGTGCTCTCTTGCACGAGATTCCGGGACAGCCCCGGCCGCAGGGAACGGACAGATCATATGCCTGCACAGAAGGGATGTCAGGGCTCAGGCGCCTGACAACGAAACCTTGTCCTTTCTGTCAAAAATCTGATTCCGGTTTGTTTCGGCTTAGAGAGGCGGCTTTCACACAGGGGAGTCTGGATCAGAAAATGACAGGGAAGGATAGTTGGTATTGTACGATATGAAAAAGAATGCCAATTTTATGAAGATACCGGCAAACAGGATTATTGCACTGATGCTGATGGATATTATGGCCGTGCTGGCTTCCTCATTCGGAGCGCTGTTCCTGCGCTTTGAGTTCAGCTTCAGGGAAATTCCCGGGGAATATCTTTATCATTACACCCGGCTTATCCCGTTTACGGTAGGCTTGACGGTTTTGTTCTTCATTGTGTGGAAACTGTATAAGAGTGTGTGGAGATATGCAAGCGCTACGGAGCTGATCAATATTATATTTGCGGTCAGCTGTTCGGCGTTGGGGCAGATCGTTCTGTGCCAGGCTGCCGATTGGAAGATGCCCAGGAGCTACCATGTGCTCTTCTGGGTTTTCCTGTTCGGAATGACCTGCGTGATCAGATTCAGCTACCGCATTGTGCGGATCATAAACTCAAAACGGACAAGCCTGCTTGCGGGAAATGCCGGAATTAATGTCATGCTGATCGGAGCGGGTGCGGCGGCCAATATGATTCTGAAGGAAATCGAGCTGAGCAAGTATATTAATCTGAGGGTGAAATGCATTGTTGACGACCAGCCGGGATGTCATGGAAAGCTGCTGCGGGGAATTCCTATTGTGGGAGGAAGGGATAAGATCCTGGATGCTGTGGCCCAGTATGGGATAGACGAGATTATTTTTGCCATTCCGTCCGCCTCCCAACAGGTAAGGAAGGAAATATTTGATATCTGTAAGGAGACAGGATGTAAGATTCGGGCTATTCCCGGAACCTATCAGCTGATTAACGGAGAGGTGTCCGTGTCCAGACTGAGAGAGGTGGAGATAGAAGATCTGCTTGGCAGGGAGCCGGTTAAGACCAAGCTGGATGAGATTCTTGGCTATGTAAGCGGAAAGGTTATCCTGGTGACAGGCGGAGGCGGCTCCATCGGCAGTGAGCTGTGCAGGCAGATTGCCGCACATTGCCCGAAACAGCTTATCATTGTGGATATTTATGAAAATAACGCATATGAAATCCAGCAGGAACTGCGCCGGAAATATCCGGAACTGAATCTGGCAGTGCTGATCGCATCGGTGCGCAATACCAATCGTATGGATCAGATTTTCGCCGCATACCGGCCGGATATTGTATATCATGCGGCGGCTCATAAACATGTGCCGTTGATGGAGGACAGCCCCAATGAGGCAGTGAAAAACAATGTGCTGGGCACATGGAAGGTAGTACAGGCGGCCGATAAATGGAAGGTGAGACGCTTTGTCATGATCTCCACGGATAAGGCGGTGAATCCCACCAATATTATGGGGGCAACCAAGCGGATCTGCGAGATGATCATACAGACCTATAACAACCATTCGGATACGGAATTTGTGGCAGTGCGCTTCGGCAATGTGCTGGGAAGCAACGGCAGCGTAATTCCTCTTTTTAAGAAGCAGATTGCCGAGGGAGGTCCCATTACGGTGACGGATCCGGATATCATCCGCTACTTTATGACGATTCCTGAGGCGGTATCCCTGGTGCTGCAGGCGGGAGCTTATGCAAAGGGGGGCGAGATCTTTGTGCTTGATATGGGGGAACCGGTGAAAATCCTTGATCTGGCCAGGAACCTGATCAAATTGTCCGGATATAAGGTGGGGGAGGATATAGAAATCAGATTTACCGGACTCAGGCCAGGGGAGAAGCTGTATGAAGAGATGCTGATGGCGGAAGAGGGAATGCAGGAGACTGCCAATAAGATGATTCACATCGGACAGCCGATTCAGATTGAAGAAGACAAATTCCTGGAACAGCTGAAGGAACTGAAAGAATATGTGGAGCAGGAGCCGGATGATATACGGGAATATATTATGCGGATAGTGCCGACCTATATACCCAAAGAGGCAGACCGGCAATGTTAAGGACTATAAAACTACATTATAGACAAAATGTGCATATAAAGTTTGGGCAAAATGCAGACTGCGGAAATGATGAAACTCAGCTTGATAAAGCGTCCCCTGTATGATAAAATAGAAGTGTGTTAAAGCGGTGCACTCCATTTATCCTGGAAGTATTGTCAGTCTTACAGGTATAAAGATGACTTTCTGTCAAGAGATAAAAGATAAGATTGGCGGCTTAGCTTCGGCTGGGCCGCCTTGCTTTATAAGGACGGATTCAGTCTTCCTGGAGAAATACTTTTATACGGTATATGTGGAGTTGTTTTTTAACTAAGGAGGGGAATAACTTGATTAAAGCATTATGTAAAAAGTCGGATGCCAGAAAATATGGTCTGGCTGCTCAGATCGCAGATAAGGATGCGGAGATCGCCGATTTGAAGGCGGAGGTGGCCAGACAGCACGCCCGAAATGATGAATTGTGTATTGAAAACAGACAACTGAATATTAGAAATTCCGAGTTAAATGCCGCATATGCATGCCTGAGTGAAATATTACGCAACAGGGGTGTCTCTGCCGTAATGCAATACAATACGGACAGAAAGGAAGAAGCCAGGACAATTTACAGGACATAAAGAATATTTTGACATGCAGATGGAAATGTAGTAACATGAGAACACGCATGCGGAAAGGATGATGTGCAGGATGAAATATGATTATCTGGTGGTGGGAGCCGGGCTGTTCGGCGCAGTGTTTGCGCATGAGGCGAAAAAGAGGGGAAAGACATGCCTGGTAGTGGAGAAAAGGAACCATATCGGGGGAAATATATACTGTGAAGAAATCCATGGGATACAGGTGCACAGATATGGGGCGCATATTTTTCATACCTCTGACAGAAAAATATGGGAGTACGCGAATCAGTTCGCAGAGTTCAACCACTATATTAATGCTCCCATAGCCCGGTATAAGGGGGAGCTTTACAATCTCCCCTTCAATATGAATACTTTCAGCAAAATGTGGGGAATTGCGACGCCGGAGGAAGCCAGGGAGAGAATCCGTGCCCAGATTGCTGATTTGGGAATCACCGAGCCGGAGAATCTGGAGGAACAGGCTCTGTCCCTGGTGGGCCGGGATGTGTACGAGAAACTGGTCAAGGGGTATACGGAAAAACAGTGGGGACGGGACTGCAGGGAGCTGCCTCCCTTTATCATCAGGCGTCTCCCCCTTCGCTTTACCTATGACAATAATTACTTTAACGACAGGTTTCAGGGTATACCCGTGGGCGGATATACGAAGATCGTGGAGAAGCTGCTGGAGGGAACGGAAGTGCGGCTAAATACCGATTACCTGGAGCACAGGGAGGAGCTGAACAGCCTGGCAGAGAAAATAATCTATACAGGAATGATCGACCGGTTTTACGGGTATTGTCTTGGCGTGCTGGAGTATCGTTCGCTTCGGTTTGAGACGGAGGAACTGGAAACGGATAATTATCAGGGGAATGCAGTGGTAAATTATACGGAGCGGGAGGTTCCCTATACCAGAATCATCGAACACAAGCATTTTGAGTTCGGGCAGCAGCCGGTTACCATTATTTCCCGGGAATACCCATGCGAATGGAAGAAAGGGGACGAACCCTACTATCCCATCAATGATGAGAAAAATAATGCGCTCTATGAACGGTACAGAGAGCTGGCGGGTAAAGAGGGCAGGGTGATTTTCGGCGGCAGGCTTGGCGGATACCGGTATTACGATATGGATAAGGTGATCGCGGCTGCATTGGAGCTATGCTCCGTGGAACTGGGAGCTTAGCCGGGAAGGCCTGCGCTTCCGGTAAAATTTTGCTTCCGGCCTGTTCCGGCTGGCTCCTGGGAACTGCACACGCTCCGGCAAAAAAGGCTGAAGCCTGTCAGGGACGCATAATTCGATTCAGTGCATGGGGCAGGTGCGCAGCGCAATCCTGAGCAAAATGACAAAGCAGGAAACAAAGATGCAAAGAAGGCTCAGAAAGGATACACACAGATGGACAGAATAGCAGTATTAATTCCCTGTTACAATGAAGCGCAGACGATTGCCAGGGTAGTGCAGGATATTCATGAGGCGCTGCCGGAGGCCGTGGTCTATGTGTATGATAATAATTCCACCGATAAGACTGCAGAGCTGGCAAAGGAACAGGGAGCAGTAGTCCGGTATGAGCACAGGCAGGGCAAGGGGAATGTGATTCGCAGGATGTTTCGGGAGATAGATGCGGAATGCTATCTGATGATTGACGGAGATGATACTTATCCGCTGGACTGCGCAAGGAAAATGACGGATCAGGTGCTTTATGAGGGGGCGGATATGGTGGTGGGGGACAGGCTGTCCTCTACCTATTTTGAGCAAAATAAAAGGCCTTTTCACAACTTCGGCAATTCCCTTATGCGCACAGGAATTAACTGGCTGTTTCATACTGACATCAAGGATATCATGACGGGATACAGAGCATTTGGGTACGAATTTGTGAAAACTTTTCCCGTGTTTTCCAAGGGCTTTGAGATTGAGACGGAGATGACCATCCATGCGGTTAACTATAACATGCAGGTGGAAAATGTGATTGTGGAGTACCGTGACAGGCCGGAGGGCAGCGTATCCAAGCTGAATACCTACAGCGACGGCTTCCGTGTAATCCGCAAGATGCTGCAATTATACAGGAACTATAAGCCGCTGCAGTTTTTTGGAGCCATCGGATTGCTGCTTGGGGCGGCGGCGCTTTTGTTTATGCTTCCTATTTTGGGAGAATATCTGCGGACGGGTCTGGTGCCGCGTTTCCCCACCCTGATTGTGTGCGGCTTCATGGTGCTGGCAGGGATCCAGTCCTTTTTTGCGGGAATGATTCTGGAGGTCCTGAGCGCCAAGGATAAGAGAGATTTTGAATACCGCCTGATGAAAATCAGCGTCCAGAAGAGAGAAATCAATGCCCGGTGATGCGGGCAGGGAGGTATAAAAATTAAGCAATATATTGATGAGAAAGCAGGGATATACCTGCGCCTTATGACGCCGGCAGATACGGATCTGATTATTGCATGGCGCAACAGCGGTCCGGTGCGCAGAAACTTTATCTATCAGGCCCCGTTTACCAGGCAGGGACATGAAATCTGGACAAAAACCATGATCGACACCAAAAGGGCGGTGCAGATGATAATATGTGATCTTACCGGCGGAAAACCTCTGGGAAGCGTGTACATCCGGGATATTGACAGAGAGCATAACAAGGCGGAGTACGGTATTTTTATCGGGGAGGCTCAGGCCCGGGGCAGAGGAATCGGCACCTCCGCCGCAAGGCTCATGCTTCGTTACTGCTTTGAGGAGGAGGGGCTCCACAGAATCTACCTGCGAGCCCTTTCGGACAATGTGCAGGCGCTGCGCAGCTACGAGAAAGCGGGTTTCGTAAAGGAGGCCTGCTTAAGGGATGATGTGCGAATCGGCGGGCAATACCGGGATATTATATGGATGGCGGCGATCAATCCCCTTCCGGAGCATCCCTGAAGCTTTGGCTTCCGTTCAGGGCCGGGCAGATTTACATTGAGGGGTACAGGCAGGACAATTTGCCGGTGGCCTGTACCTGGCCTGTGGCGCAGATACGGCTCGGACAGCGGGAAAACCAGGCTGCTCAACAGGGGACGGAGCGCTCCAGGCCGCAGATAAGGAGGAATTATGGATTCTATTAAAAAAATCAGCTTTGTGATCCCGTGTTACCGGTCGGAACAGACGCTGCCGCTTGTAGTGGCGGAGATCCGGGAGAAGATGACGACCATGCAGCAATATCAGTATGATATTTTTCTGGTAAACGACTGTTCTCCGGACGGCACGCTGGAAGTAATCCGCAGATTATGCCGGGAAGACGATAAGATCAAAGGGATTGATTTCGCCAGAAATTTCGGGCAGCATTCCGCGCTGATGGCCGGACTGCGCTATTCGGACGGGGATTATGTGGTATGCCTGGATGACGATGGGCAGACGCCGGCAGATGAAGTGGACAAGCTGATTGGCAGTCTGGAAGAAGGATATGATGCGGTATATGCAAGATATGACCATAAACAGCATTCGGCATTCCGGAATTTCGGCAGCGCGCTGAACGAGCGCATGACGCGCATGATGCTTGGAAAACCGGCGCAGCTGTATGTTTCCAGCTACTTTGCGGTAAAGCGTTTTGTGGTGGAGGATATGATCCGCTATGAGAATTCCTATCCCTATGTGATCGGGCTCGTACTGCGCGCTACCGGAAAGATTGCCAATGTGAATGTCCGGCATAGAGAGCGGGAGATAGGCACTTCGGGCTATAATTTAAAAAGGTTGGTGGGCTTGTGGTTTAACGGCTTTACGGCATTCTCGGTAAAGCCGCTCAGGATTGCCACTGCCATGGGGGCGGTCAGCGCTGCGATCGGATTTCTCTACGGCTTCTATACCATTGTCAAACGTCTGGTACTTCCCGATGTGCCGATGGGGTTCAGCTCCACAATGTCAGCCATTGTTTTTTTCGGCGGTATGATTATGCTGATGCTTGGGCTGATCGGAGAATATGTGGGACGTATCTATATCAGCCTGAATAATTCACCCCAATATGTGATCCGGGAAAAAATCAACCTGAGAGAATTATGAAGAGGGGCAGCGAAAAGAGATCTTCAGCGAATCAGACTGATGATCTTTTCTCCGATCAAATAGCGGAAGGCCTCATTGGGATGAACCTGATCCGGCAGATATTGCATCCAGTTTCCGCGGTTGACATCAAAACCGCGGTAAGTATCCAGAATATCCGTATGTAATTCTTCGGAGAGGGAGAAAACCGCGTCCACATAATCTTCCAGAATATAATTTCCTTCTCCAATCTGCATGGTTCCATGATCATAATAGGAGATATAGTTGGGAGTACAGAGGATGATTTGGGCATCCGGAAAGCGGGATCGCAGAATGGTTACTGCCGTACGGATGGCACCGCTATAAGTGGCGGGATCGTAAGGATCCGTCTCCGAGGAAACGGGATAGCCGTTAAAATAGTCATTGAGTCCATAATAAAGGATAAAACAGGTTTTTTCTTCCGGGAAGACGGGAAGCGCCAGATAGGAGGAAAGCCCCTGATATACCTGGGTTTCTTCAGGAATGCGGGAACAGTTCTGTTCTGCAAGGGCAGATGCAATTTCCGGAAGTGTAAAAGAAAACTTGGAATTCCGGGCAGCACTGAAACCTCCAAGTCCGCAGTTGAATACTTTTGCATTCGTAAAAGCGGCTGCAATTCCCGGGATGGAGGTGCTGTCAATGCAATTTCCGATCACACTGTCGCCCAGAAATATCAGATTGTAATCGGAGAGATCCGGATAAGCGACAGAGGCGCTTCGTATTTCATGGGTTAATTCTGTCAACTCCAGGGAAAAGGAGGAGGAATTATCCTCCGTGATAAAGTATTCATGCAGATAATCACTGTGAAGCATAATTGACTGGGCAACGGATTCGTTTACCAGCCATTGATCACAATAATTTCCCGGATTATTTATCAGCCATTCCTGAGCTCCCATAAAATAAAAGTGAGAATTGGGAATTGCCGGCGCGGCAGTAATAAAACGGTTATAGGCTTCCAGGACAGAGATATACTCTTCCTCCGATAAGCTTCTCCAATATTCGGCGGAAGGATACGCAAGTATGATTTCGAAATATGAGCCGGGATAGGAAGCAATCAGTTTCTGAACACTTTCCGGATCCGCTATATCCGGCCGGATGCCCAGATATACGGTGCTGACAATGTTCCCGGACCTTGCCATAAGCCTCATGTACTGTTTCAAAACGGATAGATCGGGAATGCAGCAGGAGGATTTAAAAACAGTCATGCCCCGGTAGAAAAGGAAATCCTCCACCTAGTGTCTACGGGATACATGGAGAAAAATACAGTGTCATACTGCTGAGAAAGAAGCTGACGGTAATCTTCCCTCCGGGCTCTCGGCATATGAAAAAACAAAAATATAAAGAATGCTATGCCGAATAAAAGCAAAGAGGCGAAAATGATATTTCTTTTTTTCATCTGATTGAATTTTCTCACTAAGAGCTTCCTCCTTCTGCCATGTGCAGACAAAGTCCCCGGGGTTCGAACAGAAACCATTATAGTTTAATAGCAATATTTTATATCAATCATGCGGCGAATACAAGCGTATTTTATCGGCGGTTTTCTGCTGAAGCCATTTGCAGAATTGTCGAAGGATTGTCGGCATTGCAGTACCGCTTGACAAAAGTGGCAGGCGTTCGATAGAATGTCACATAGAACATGCATGCACAGAATGGTCCGGCAGGGCAGTGGAGGAATGAAAATGGAAGAGGGCGGCGGGAAAAAGAGCATCGGAAAAAAGAAGGAGTATGCCGTATTCGCATTATGGGGAATCATTATTGTTTATGGACTGTTATGCCTGTACCTTTTCTATATGCAGTCCATTCAGCCCCTGGACGGTAATAATCGGTACTTTCAATCGGACTTGCCCTATCATATCAGTATGATTGTGGATGACGGATGGTATTACAGCTTTACGGCCTATGCCTGGCAGCTCTTATACTGGCTTGGAGGGAAGAGCACGGTGCTGATTGCGGCGTTCCTGGCAGCAGTGGCGGTGTTTACCGTTTTGCTGACGGAGAAGCTGCTGCGGATGCTTTTGAAGCGCAAGGCTGCGGACGCGCTGACGCTGGCCGCAGCTCTCGGATTAAATCTGGTTATGGCTTTTTACTGGAGCTACGCGGGACAGTACCGTTATGTGAGTTATCAGTCGGGAAATCTCTGGCATAATTCCACATACCAGTGTATGAAGCTTGCATCGCTGGCGGTTATGATCGTTTATATAAAAACAGAGCAGGGTTACAGACAGAAAATAACCCGTGGGCAATGGATACTCCTTGCAGGGCTTCTGACGCTGTGCACCGGAATCAAACCCAGCTTTTTGACGGTATTTGCTCCGGTTCTGGCAGTGAAACTGGCTGCCGATCTGTGCAGGAAAGTACCCTTCCGCCAGGTTTTTCTGCTGGGGAGTACTGTTCTGCCGGCCTGCGGTGTGGTTTTGTGGCAGAGCACAGTGCTGTTTGGGCAGGAAACGGGAAACGGGATGGCATTTGCGCCCTGGTATGTTTTTTCCCTGCATGCCAACAAAACGAAGCTGGCGGTACTCTGCTCCATTGCGTTCCCCCTGGTGGTATTGCTTTTTTCATTTAAGGAACTATGGAAGGACAGGCAATATCTTTTTGTGTGGGGTATGACCGGAGTGGGGTTTTTGCAGGCGCTCTGTCTGGCGGAGACAGGGAGCCGCTCCAGGGACGGGAATTTCCTGTGGGGCTATTGCTTCACTATATTTCTGGTTTTTGTATTCAGTGTTGAGAAGTGGCTGCATTTTCCGGAAAAGAAAGAGCATCCCCGTCTTTATAAAGCGGCGTTTGGACTGGGAGGGTGTGTGCTGGCTTATCAGCTTTACTGCGGGGTATTATTTTTCGCAAGGCTCTTGACGGGAGCGACTTATTTTATGTGAGGGGATGATAAAGGCGGCATCATCCCAGACAGCCATTTTCCGACAGCTTTATTGCGGGAATTGCGGGGAAAAACAGACACGGAAAAAGAAGAGCAGAAATTTCGGCAGTCCTGAGTATACAAATGGTTATTTCTGTGCTAAAATGAACTGATAAATCAGGAGAAAGAATTTATGGGGAAGCAGCTGAAACGGGAAAATATAATATACGGCTTCCTGGCTCTGCTGTGCTTTGCCTTACTTTACGCCGTAACATATCCCGGGAACGCCGACGCGGCGGAGGGGCGGCAGGAGGTAAAAATAGTTGCCTTTGGGGACAGTGTGTTCGGTGAGGTTCGGGATAATACGGCGGTTCCTGTCCTGCTTCAGGATATTTTAGGGGAGAGCATATACAATGCGGCGCTGGGAGGAACCTGCGTGGCGCGACTGGAAGCGGACAGGAGGATGGATTATGCGAAGAATTCTCTTTCGCTGGTGGGCTTGACCAAGGCTGTCCGGGCAGGGGATTTCAGAGTACAGCGGTCCCTGAGGATGCGGGAGAGCAACACGCAGTATTTCGGAGAGTCGCTGGAAGGGCTGAGCCGGGTGGACTTTTCACAGGTGGAGACAATATTGATCCAGGAGGGGCTTAACGATTATCACGCCGGAGTTCCTGTTGAAAATCCGGAGAACCCTTATGATGAATATACTTTTTTGGGGGCGCTGAGGAGTTCTGTGAGGGCATTGCGGGATACAAATCCTGAAATCAGAATTGTGCTGGTGACACCCACCTACACATGGTATACGGAAATGGGACTGACCTGTGAGGAGCGGGATATGGGGGGCGGTATTCTGGAGGAATACGTGGATGCCGAGATTCGTGCGGCAGAAGAGCTTGGAATAGAGATAATTGATGTGTATCATGATTTTTTCCCTCATGAGAAATGGGAGGATAAGGATCTGTATACAAGGGACGGTATGCACCCGAATGATGAGGGGCGCAGGATGCTGGCGGAAAAAATAGCCGCATGCCTGATGACAGGGAGATAAAATGGCATTCTTATCAATTGTACTACCGGCGTATAACGAAGAAGAGAATATTATGAATACTGCTGCGGTGCTGTCGAAGACCCTGGAGGAAAACGGGATTGAATACGAGCTTGTCTTTATCAGCGACGGCTCCAGGGATCGGACCTTTGAGCGGATCCGGGACGCGGCGGCGGATAATCCCAGGATCCGGGGGGCGGAATTTTCCCGCAACTTCGGCAAGGAAGCGGCTATCTTTGCGGGTCTGGAGATGGCAAAGGGCAATGCGGTCATTGTGATGGACTGCGATCTGCAGCATCCTCCCCAGGTGATTCCCGAGATGTGGAAGCTCTGGCAGGAGGGTGCGGAGGTTGTGGAGGGTATTAAACAGAGCCGGGGGCAAGAGAGCCTGGCACACAGGCTTTCCGCCGGAATGTTTTATAAAATCATGAGCATGCTGATCAAGATGGATATGAATGCCTCCTCGGACTTCAAGCTTTTGGATCGGAAAGTGGTGGACGTGCTATTATCTCTGCCGGAGAGGAACACCTTTTTCAGGGCATTAAGCTTCTGGGTGGGCTTCCGCACGGAGACCGTGACCTATGAGGTACAGGAACGCCGGTACGGTAAGAGCAAATGGTCTTTTTTCAGCCTGATGAAATATGCGGTTACCAACGCCACCTCCTTCAGCACGCTGCCTCTTCAGATGGTGACGGCGATGGGACTTGTGGCCATCCTCTTCAGCGTGATATTGTTTTTTGATACCTTGATTCGATTTCTCTCAGGAGCGGCAGTGGAGGGGTTCACCACAGTGATTCTTCTTATTTTAATAATCGGAGGATTCCTGATGCTGGGGCTTGGGATTGTCGGGCATTATCTGGCCAGAATCTAT
Source organism: uncultured Acetatifactor sp. (assembly GCA_910589035.1). Lineage (GTDB taxonomy): Bacteria > Bacillota > Clostridia > Lachnospirales > Lachnospiraceae > Acetatifactor. Next base: position 72,589 of record CAJUSI010000081.1, read on the forward strand.
GAGGAGGTAAAGGGAAGACCCAAGTATATCATCAGGCAGACCACGGAAGAAGAAACGATAAAATGTGATATAAAAAAGGAAAAGAGGTAGAATATGATTAATTTCAATGTGCCGCCCTACGCGGAAAAAGCAATGGATTATATTCAGGAATGTGTCAGAAACCAGAAAATATGCGGGGACGGTTTTTACACGAAAAAGTGTAATGAATGGATTGAGAAAAAGACGGGAACAGCCAAATGCCTGCTCACCACCTCCTGCACCCACGCCACGGAGCTGGCGGCGCTGCTGCTTCCTGATATCCGGCCGGGGGATGAAGTCATTATGCCTGCCTTCACCTTTGTGTCCACTGCGGATGCATTTGTGCTTCGGGGCGCCGTTCCTGTATTTGTGGATATCCGGCCGGACACCATGAACCTGGATGAAAAGCTGATAGAAGCTGCGGTGACGCCCAGGACCAGAGCCATCGTGCCGGTGCACTATGCCGGGGTGGCGTGCGAGATGGATACGATCATGGATATTGCGGCACGGCATCATCTGGCGGTGATAGAGGATGCGGCCCAGGGAATCATGTCCGCCTATAAGGGAAGGGCACTGGGCACCATAGGCGATTTTGGCTGCTTCAGCTTTCATGAGACCAAGAATTACAGCATGGGCGAGGGAGGGGCTCTTCTGATCCGGGATGAAAAGCATGTGGAAGACGCGGAGATCATCCGGGAAAAGGGTACGAACCGCAGTAAGTATTACCGGGGGCAGATCGACAAATATACTTGGATCAATTATGGATCCTCCTATCTGCCCAGCGATATGAACGCGGCTTATCTGTATGCGCAGCTGGAGATTGCGGAGGAGATCAATTCCGCAAGACTGGCGCTCTGGAGCCGCTATTATGAGAATCTGCAGGGGCTGGCGGCAGCGGGGAAAATCGAGCTGCCCACGGTGCCGGAGGGATGCGTGCACAATGCCCATATGTTCTATATCAAGACGGCGGACATTGAGGAGAGGACGGCGCTGAAGGCTTATCTGGCGGAAAAGGAGGTTCTCGCGGTATTCCATTATATTCCGCTTCACACGGCGCCTGCCGGGAAGAAATTCGGACGCTTTCACGGGGAGGACAGGTACACCACCAAAGAGAGCGAGCGCCTTCTGCGCCTGCCCATGTATTATGGACTGAAGGAAGAGCAGGTGGATTATATCTGCGATGCGGTAAAAGCTTTTTATGCATAAAAGGACGGACCGAATGCCGGGGAACGGGTGTTTGCATGGATGTGGTAAAGAGAGCCGCGGCCCATATGGCCGCCGTGATGAGAATAATTTTATTTATCGGCTTCAGCATCCAGATTGCTTTGGGGCTTGTATGGCTGTTTTGCAATTTCGGGAATGTTCAGGATTTCGGGGAGCCGGATTCCGCATTGTATGAATGGCTTTTCGGATTGGCGGGGAAAAACCACCGGGTTATGTATCTGCTGCAGCTTACCGCCGCCTTTTGGGCGGGAAACTGTCTATGCGGAAGCCTGGGGGCAGGGAGCGGCTCACCGGAGGGAGAGGAGCATTCCTGCAATGGCTCCGGTAAAGGATCCAAGAGCTTCGGAGGACTTTGGAAGCTCTGGAGCGGACTTGTCCTGCTGACCTTTCCCTTTGCCCTGCAGTGCCATCTGGCCGTTCAGCCCTATTCTTTTATGGCATCCCTCTTTATGGTATTGCTTTCCTTTCCGGTAAAAAGCCTGCGCGGCCGGAGGACAGGGAGCCGGGCGGCCGGAGGGTGGAAGAGGAGAACAGGGCGTCTCGCGGGAGCGGCCGTCTGTGCCGGATTATTGGTTTTGCTGTCCGGAGCGACTGACCGGGAGCACAGGGAGGAGCCGGGGAGAAGTTTTGAGGCCGCTATGGCCAGCCGATTTGCCTGGCCTACCATATGGAATGACCGGGTGTACTGGACGGAAGACCTGCGGCAGATAGCGACGGATGATGTGTTGTGGGAGATAGCCTATTATCCGCATAATATGGAAAAATTGCAGGCGAGGCTGGAAGAACGGGCCGGGAAGGACGGCGCGAAGGCATATTATCTGCAGATTGCGAAGACAGGGTGGGAGATTCACTCTTCAATGGTGATACGGCAGATTGGCTGGGACGTGCTGGGCTATATGATAACGCCCCCCGTTTTTCAGCAGCAGCTTATGGGAAATGCATATGATTCCTACACCGGAAGAAATTATGAGGTGATGCGGGATCATAAACCGATGCTGACCAGGTATTATGTAGATTACGCCTGCTGGTGGTTCAGCTGGATGCTTGTGTTGGTCTTTGGACTCACGGCAATCAGGATGTTCCTGAAGAGGACTCCCGGTTGGAGGAAAAGGATGATATCCCTGATCTGCTGTCTTATATTCTCAGGTGTCTGTTCGGCAATTCTTGCAATGCGCGGCGCCGGGATTATGGATTACAGATTGACCATAGCAGTCAATGAATTATGGCTGATCTGGGCACTTCTGCAAATGGAGCAGGGGAACCGGGGAATGGACAGATAGGGACTGGACATTATGCTCCGGGGTATCTGCAAATGGAGCAGAGGAATGGAGAATGCAGGGAAAGGGAACGGAAGGGTGATTATACAATTATTGGTTTTGGGAATATTGCTGCTGGCCGTGCCTGTGATGATCGGAGGCCTGTTTTCCCGTGCGGACAGGGGCTGTGAAGGCATCCTCTTTCGGTGGATAAGCGGGCAGTTCCTGCTTTGGGCCGGCTTTCAGATGATCTGTGTCCCGCTTATTTTAAAGGAGAGCCGCTTTGGCTCTGTCGCAAACCTGTTTCTGGGGTATATGCTGGCATGTATGCTACTGGCGGCCGGAGCGGGAGTGAGGCGCCGGGCGAAGAGTGCAGAGAGCCGCTTTGCCTTTTGGAAGCGCGGCCGGATTGAAAAGCGCCGGGAGGGCCTGCTGCTTTGGGCAGTTTTCTTTGCGCTTTTGTTTTTTCAGCTGATACAGGCGGTGAGACTTTCCTATGCCGACACGGATGATGCATTTTATGTGGCCGTGTCCAGCGTGACTGAGAGCGCGGATACCATGTATCAGATTCTGCCCTATACCGGCTTGGCAACGGGGCTGGATATCAGGCACGGCCTGGCGCCTTTTCCGATCTGGATTGCCTTTCTGGCTAAAATGTCGGGGATGCAGGCGGTAATGGTGGCCAAGCTGATATTGCCGGTTGTGCTGATCAGCATGGCATATGCCATATTTTATCTGCTGGGAGGTCTGCTTTTTCCGGAGAAGGGAGGCCGGCAGGCGCTGTTTCTCATATTTACGGAGCTGCTGGTTTTGTTCGGAAATTATTCTATCTATACGGCTGAGAATTTCCTGATAGCCAGAAGCAGACAGGGAAAAGCGGCATTGGGCAGCATCGTGATTCCCTTTCTGCTGTATCTGCTGTTGCTGCTGATGAAAAGGCTGCAGGAGGGATGGAAGATTTCTCCTGCATTATATCTGCTGCTGGGGGCTGGGGCTGCCACAGGCTGCCTATGCTCCACGCTGGGGGCGCTGCTCATATGCCTGATGATCGGAATTGCAGGCTTATTGGGCGCCGTTTTCTATAAAGGGTTCAGAGAACTGGTTCTGTTGGCGGTATGCTGCCTGCCGTGCGTATGCTTTGCGGCGCTGTATTTCTTTTACTGACGCGGGCAGTGAGTCAGGGCCAAATCCCCGTAGAAGGAAGCGGAAGATTCGACTGATGCGGGGCAGGGGCAGAATTATCTGCAAGTGACAGGGGATCATTCGGCTTGGACGGAACGATAGACAGGAGGCTTTATGTGGGAGGATGCGATTGCCCTGTTTCGGGAATACGCCGGGACGGGACTGATTGTAATATGGTATGTGATCTGCCTGATTTACCTCTGGATCAGAGAAAAAAGAAAATACATCAGGGTACTTCTGCTCTATGCGCCGGTACTTCTTCTGCTTATTTATTTCAACCCTCTGTTTGCCGGACTGATATACGGGCTGGTTGGGGGTGAGATTTATTACCGTATTTTGTGGCTGCTTCCCATGACGGTTGTGATAGCCTATACAAGTACCTGCATTTACGGGCAGCTGGCGGAGCAGGATAAGGGGAGGCTCAGAGCCGATCTGTTTGCGCTGTGCGCCGTGGGGATAATCGCCGTCTCCGGCAGCTTTATCTACAACAGCCCTCTTTTTTCCAGAGCGGAGAACAGATATCATGTGCCTGACAGCGTGGTTCATATCTGTGATGCGATCCAGGTGCCGGGCAGGGAAGTGATGGCGGCGTTTCCGCTGGAGCTGGTGCCCTATGTAAGGCAGTATTCCTCTACCACATGCATGCCTTACGGGCGGGAAATGACAGTGGAAAGGTGGAATTACTACAATGAGCTCTCCGAAGCCATGGAACAGGAAATCATCGAAACGGAGGATCTGGTTTCTCTTGCCAGGGAGGCAGGATGCCATTTCTGCATCCTGCCCGAGAAAAAGAAAACCACGGAAGAACCGGAGAAGTATGGATGGATTAGAATTTTGAACACGGATGGATATATAGTATACAGGGATCCGGCCATTGAATTGATTATACCATGAGCACAGCAGCACACATGGCAGATGTCCATCCGGCCGTTTCATGCCGGGAAAAAGGACATTGTATTATGATCTTGTGCACAGCACTGCAAATAGCCCTGTCATTCCTCGGCCACAGGGGCCTGATGTTCCGGATTGCCATAGTAGTTGAGCGCGTACACCAGGCGCTCGGCTATTTTTTTTCTTCCCGCCGGATTCAAATGCAGGTTGTCCTTCAGATACTCCGTGGCATTGTCTTCGTTGATGGTGCCGTACAGATTGTCCACATAGGTGACGCTTTTGGAGCTGCAGGAGGTGTACTGCTTGATCACATAGGTGGATAATACATCCCATCCATATCTTTTGATGTCACTGCTGACATAGCTGCCGTCGTCCTCAACGGCAAAGGCGTAGGGGGGAGACATGACAATAATGCGGATATTGGGATAACATACCTGAAGCAGCTCAATGCCGGCTTCCGTGCTGCCGGTAAACTGCGTGATATCCGTGTAGTCTTCATCATTGTACATGGGATGCCCGGCCAGGTAGTCGCTGCCGTCATACATGACGACAACCACGTCCACCGTACTTAAGTCAAGGCCGGTTAAGGTATTGTATACCTCCATTGCCTCAGGAGGAGCACTGTCTCCCAGCAGCTCCAATCCCTTTTTGAATTCGGCATCCGTATAATCGTGAAATCCCGTCGCCAGGGAGACCAGCCAGTAGAAGCTGAAGATATCCGAAGGGGCCGTGGAAGCATCCAGATTCAGCTGCTCTGCGGCGAGGTAGCTCCCGCTGACGGAACAGTTATATACAGTGGCGCCGGTCATATCATGGAGCATATTTGCCAGATTGTCATCGGAACTCCTGTCATCCGCAAAGGGAGCATTGCCGAAGACCAGGATGGTATCTCCCTGGCCGTATTCTTTATACACCGGATTGCCGTCCGGGCCGAACAGGGGAAGGATGGTATCCAGGGTATCCTCGTAGGTGCCGGGGCCGTCCTTGAATATTTCATCCAGATCTACAAGCTGACCGAAATTCAGAACTTTATAAACCAGGCATCCTACAAAAACCAGGGCGACAATCAAAAGAATGACATGCAGATTGACATGGGACAGGAAGCCTCTCCCTTTCGTTTCCTGCTTTGAGCCTGACTCCGGGGGAAGCTGCGTGGAATCGGCATCCGGGGATTCAGGATCCCCCTCTAAATCTATAATATGAATATCCGGTATCTCATTGCGTATTTCCTGATTACGGTTCTTCTTTCTGCTTTCCATATAATTCTCCGTTTCGTAAACACATTAGGCGCTTAACAACGAGATGTTGCGCAAAATGGCAAAGTTATGGTTCCGGTTTATCCGGGTTAGGCTCTTGACAATGGAATTCTGCGTATTTTGACAGAATTATGGTTGTTCCGTCCTGCCCGGGTTGGGATAAAAACCATTTTACTATTATAAAACGGGAAAGTCTACATTATTAATGCGATTTAAAAGATTTTAAGAATTTATGAAGAAATATTGATAGCTATTGAAGAAAAGGAGACGAGGTGCTATAATGTTACAAAATTGTTACGTTTTTACCTTGAAAGGATGCTGTCAATGAAAAAAACACGCGATTACTCTGAAAATGATTCCCGCGAATGGGAGGATTATGAAGAGCAGGATTATGATTGGGACCGGCAGGAAGATGACGACGAGCTTTACGCCGATGACGAGGAGGCGGAGTTTGCCGTAGAAGAGGAGGACTTTGCCGGCTACGAGGAGATAGAGTTTGCCACAGGCGAGGAGGATTTTGCCGGAGGTGAGGAGCTGGAGTTAGGCGAAGAAGATTTCGCCGGCGACGAGGAAGAATTTACCGAATATGATGTAGAGTATGCGGCGGAGAATTCCGATTACTACGGAGAGGAAGAAGCCTTTGGCGCGGAGCCTGATTATTACGAGGCAGAATCCGACGCCGATTATTATGGATTTGAATCCGGCGAAGAGGAGCATGATCCTTCTGCCGGGGAGTATGCGGCCGAAGAATACGCCTATGAGGCAGAGGACGGATACGGAGAGAGGCCTGGCTCTGAGGAATATGCCGTATATGAGGCAAAATCCAGGGCGGGAACGGGCAGGCGGCAGAGCGGAAGACAGCCTCAGGCCCAGGAAGGCTTTTTCGCAAAGGTGGGCAGGATGCTGCGCAGCATGGACACCATGGACAGGATCATGGTGGGAACCGGCGTGGGGGTGCTGATATTGGCAATCGTCACCGTGAGCATATTTTTGGGTACCCGTACCGTGGAAAAGCAGGTGTCCGACTTCGCAAGCGTGGGTGCACAGCTAAACGGCATTGAAACCATCGGAGAGCAGGGACTGCTGGCCGTGGCGGATGCGGAGCTGGCAAAGCTTGCGGCCGCCTCCATTGTAGACAAGGAAACGGAGGATCAATCAGGGGAATACAATGAATCGGGCTATGAGAGAGAGGTGAAGGTGGAGCTTAACTTCACTTCGATTCAAAAGGATCTGAAGATAAAATTTGTCAATAAGAGAACGGGCAAGCTAGTACCAAACGTGCCTTTTTCCGTGACGGTGACCGACCCGGATAACAAGTCCCAGATCTGGTCCGATGACGATATGGACGGTATCATCTACAAAACGGATATTAAACCAGGCACCTACAAAGTGGCCATGGAAGAACTGACAGATTCCAGGTATAAGGATTATACCATCTCCACAACCAGTCAGAGCGTAGAGGTAAAAAAGGAAATTACATATAATAAAGTCGACGTGTCCAACGAAGTAAAGACCGAAAGCGAGATCAACGCTTCCAAGGAGGATACCAAGAAAAATGAGACGGCGGTGGAATCCGTGCTGGAGGATACGGTAAAATGGGTTGCCAGCAACAAAATTCCGGCAAGCTATAATGAAGTGCAGAAAAATACCATACCGGATCCCATGACGCTGGTGGCTTTGAGTAAGAGCTTTTTGAGGATGAGCGAAAGTACTGAAGAACCGGCTGATCCGACTGATACATCACAGCCTGACCCTGGAACCACGGATCCGACGACGCCTTCGGAAATCCCGACAGAGTCGCCAAGTACAGAGCCGACAGAGTCACCAAGTACAGAGCCCACAGAATCGCCCAGTACAAACCCGACAGAAGAACCTACACCGACGCCTACGCCGACTCCTACACCGACGCCTACGCCAAGTCCCACCCCGATACCGCTTGTAAAGGGAACGGTAACGGTGGATTCGGCGGCCTTGACCGGGAGTGTGGGGACAACTTTGACTGCAAAGGCAACGGCAAGTGGTTTTACATCAGGCCAGGAATTGGAGTATAAGATTGTTTCCAGCCAGCCGACCATTGCTACGGCCTCTATTGACGGGAACGGCAGCATCACTGTTCAGGCTCTTGCAGCAGGACAGACAACGCTTACAATAACGGCTGACTATAAGAGTAAACCGGAAGGGACAACAGCGGACACAGCGGCGGTTGCTTCCATTAATGTAACCGTCACCGGCAAGAAAACGCTTACTCTGGATAAAAATACCCTGACGGCGTTTACGCAGACCCCTGCGGTCATCAATGCCGTTATCGCCAACGCGGGCGTTCAGAATCCTGTGGTAAAGGCCACATCTTCCGACACCAATATCGCCGTGGTGCAGGCGAACGGTCTGCAGATTACCATCACCGGCGTGGCAGCGGGCAGCGCGATTATAACCGTGGAATACACTGAGGGCACGGAAGTGCTCAAAGCCACCTGTACGGTGACCGTGAAGGCCAATCCCAAGGAGGACAAGACCACCAAATTAAAGGATAACGCCGGAAGACAGGTATATGTGTTGGAAAACGGTTCCTACAGAGAAGCATTATACGCGGATTACTATACGGCAGGTAAGTTCTTCCTGGCGGGCGAAGCAAAATACACCGGCTGGCAGACCATCGACGGCAAGGTATATTTCTATAAGGAGGATGGAACCAAGGTAACCGGGGAGCAGACTATCCAGGGGGCAAAATATAATTTTGCCAGCGACGGTTCCATGATAACCGGAAGCAACGGCATAGTGGGAATTGATGTCTCAAAGTGGAACGGAACCATTGACTGGAATGCAGTGAAGAATTCGGGAATCTCCTACGTGATTATCCGCTGCGGATACCGCGGCTCTGCGGAAGGAACGCTGGTTGTGGATCCCAAATATGAATCCAATATCAAAGGGGCCAGCGCCGCAGGCCTGAAGGTGGGGGTATATTTCTTTACTCAGGCGATAAACGAGGTGGAGGCGGTGGAAGAAGCTTCCATGGTGCTGGATCTGGTTAAAAACTATAAGCTCTCCTATCCCATATTCCTGGATGTGGAGGGCAGCGGCGGACGCGGCGATAAGATCGATAAGGCAACCAGGACAGCTGTCTGCAAAGCATTCTGCCAGACCATACAGAACAGCGGCTATACGGCAGGAATCTATGCCAATAAAAGCTGGCTTGAGAGCAAGATAGACGCAGACAGCCTGAGCGCATACAAGATCTGGCTGGCACAGTATGCGGCGGCTCCCACCTATAAGGGCAGATATAATATCTGGCAGTACCGGTCTACCGGTAATGTCAGCGGCATCAGCGGCAATGTGGATATGAATATCAGCTATCTTGGCTATTAGGCACTTAACAATGAATTTCTGTGATTTTTGGCCTGTCCGGGCCAGGAGAAAAACATCGGAAAGGAGGAGGGATGAAGCCGTCCTCCTTTTTGCCGTGTGCCCGCCGGGCGCACGTTCTAACGGGCGCCTGGAAAAGACGAAACAGCCGTTCTTCCGGATTGCTGTCAGGGGACCGGACGCAGACGGAAGCGCTATGAGCCGGCTCTGCGGCAGAGCAGTTCAGAGGATCAAGAGGTCAAAGGAGCAACAGAGAGAGAGTTTCTTTGTTGACATATTTCGGAAGAATCCGTATAATGATTTTGTCGGCTGCTTGAAAATTATAGAGAAGAATAAAAGCGAAAGCGCAGTTAAATATTAATATCAACTATATGAATCAATAAGGAGAAGAAAAATGCGTACTTATCTGGTGACCGGGGGCGCCGGTTTTATCGGTTCCAATTATATTCATTATATGTTCCGAAAGTATGGGGACGATATCCGCATCATCAATGTGGATGCGCTGACCTATGCGGGGAACCTGGAGAATCTGACCCAGGTTCAGGACAGGCCCAATTACACTTTTGTAAAGGCCGATATCTGCGATAAGGAGACAATTACAAGGATTTTTGCGGAGAATGAGATTGACAGGGTCGTGCACTTTGCGGCGGAGAGCCATGTGGACAGAAGCATACGTACGCCGGAAGTATTCGTGCATACCAATGTGCTGGGGACGGCCGTCATGCTGAATTGTGCAAAGGCTGCCTGGGAGCTGACCGACGGCACCTTCAGGGAGGGAAAGAAATTCCTTCATGTGTCCACGGATGAGGTATACGGTTCTCTTCCGGATGATGAGAACGCGTTCTTTTATGAGACAAGCCCCTATGCGCCCCACAGCCCCTATTCCGCCAGCAAGGCCGGAGCGGATATGCTGGTGAAGGCATATATGGATACCTATCATTTTCCGGCAAATATTACCAACTGCTCCAACAACTACGGGCCCTACCAGTTCCCCGAGAAGCTGATTCCTCTCATTATCAATAATGCGCTTCAGGGCAGGAAGCTCCCGGTATACGGCGACGGCAGGAATGTCAGGGACTGGCTTTATGTGGAGGATCACGCCAAAGCCATCGATATGGTACAGGAGCAGGGCAGGCTCTTTGAGACCTATAATATCGGGGGACATAACGAGAAACGGAATATCGAGATTGTAAATATCATTATCGAGACTCTGCGGGAGATGCTGCCGGATGAGGATCCCAGGAAGGCGCATGTGACCACGGATCTGATCACCTATGTGGAGGATCGCAAGGGACATGACCGCAGATACGCCATTGCGCCCGACAAGATAAAGGCCGAGATCGGCTGGTATCCCGAGACCATGTTTAAGGAGGGTATCCGGAAGACCATAGAATGGTACTTTGCGCATGAGGAGTGGATGAAGAACGTGACCAGCGGGGACTATCAGAAATATTATACGGAAATGTATGAGAAATAGGCAGAAGCATATTCATTTCGGAAGAAGGAGCGGTTTCGTGACCGCGCCGGGATATGACGCAGGAAGGCGATGAGGCGGATATTCAGACGGCACAGCGCCGGCCCGGAGAACAGAGAATGACGATGCGATGCTTCTCACAGGGATTATAAGGAAGCAGGGATTTGCCGGACGGCGGCGATTGAGATTAAGAAAGAGACGGGGTTATATTATGAAAGGAATTATACTGGCGGGAGGTTCCGGCACCAGGCTTTATCCTTTGACAAAGGCGATATCCAAGCAGATTATGCCGGTGTACGACAAACCGATGATTTATTATCCACTGTCTACATTGATGCTGGCGGGGATCCGGGAAATTCTGATTATTTCCACCCCCAGGGATCTGCCGGTGTTTGAGGAACTGTTGGGAGACGGTCATCAGCTGGGAATGGAGCTGTCCTACGCGATTCAGGAGCAGCCCAGGGGACTGGCCGAGGCTTTCCTCATCGGGGCCGATTTCATCGGCGGCGACAGAGCTGCGCTGGTGCTGGGCGACAATATTTTTTACGGCCAGAGCTTTTCCAGGGTATTAAAGCAGGCGGCGGCCAGGGAAGAAGGAGCCACTATTTTCGGATACTATGTCAGGGATCCCAGAGAATATGGCGTGGTGGAATTTGACGGAAACGGGAAGGCCCTCTCCATCGAGGAGAAGCCTGAAAACCCCAGGAGCAATTATGCGGTGCCCGGACTGTATTTCTATGACAATGCCGTGGTGGAGATAGCGAGAAATGTAAAGCCTTCTGCCAGGGGAGAACTGGAGATCACCAGTATAAACAATGAATATTTAAGACGGGGAAATCTTCATGTGGAAACTCTGGGAAGAGGATTTGCATGGCTGGATACGGGAAATCATGACTCGCTTCTGGACGCCGCCGATTTTGTGGCCGCCTGTCAGAAGCGGCAGGGACTCTACATTTCCTGTATTGAAGAGATTGCCTATAAGAGAGGATTTATTGACAGGAAACAGCTCATGAAGCTGGCCCAGCCCCTGCTGAAGACCCATTACGGGGAATATCTGATTGAGGTGGCAAATGGACTCTAAATTACGCAGGACGGCAATCCTGTCCTCCATGGCGGTGATTACGCTGGTGTCGCTCCTGGTTTTCTATACGAATAAGTCTCCGAAGCATTCCGGGAACGGCAGCAATATGACTGCCGGCCAGAGCGGTTCTTCAGATCAGGACAGCCAGTCTCAGGACACGCAGGAGCCGGGAAATAACGGGGTGATGAACGGGCAGATCGGGGACGACCTCAGGGCTTTCCTGAGGGATAATACCTTCTTTGACGAGGAGGTGAATCCCGTGCTGGAGGCAGCGAAGGATAATGCCATGAGGCTGTCCCTGGTGGTGACTTCCATTGAGAAGGATCTGCGGATTCAGATCGTGGATACCCAGGGGAATCCCGTTACCGGAGAGAGTTTTTTCGTGAAACTGGACGGGCTTGGGGAGTACAAGGATCTGGATAAGGACGGCGTCATCTACATCGGCGATCTGGCGGCGGGAGAATACTATGTGCAGCTGATGCCCATGGAGGGCTATCGCATACCGGCCAATGAGACAAAGGTCCGGGTCAAGGACAAGGTGGAATATGTAGCCATTGACGATATTTCGCTGCTGATCCTCACGGAGGAGGATATCGACGCCATGACCGAGGACAGCGAAGTGGCGGACGCCCTGGCGGATGCGGACAGGACTGAGATCAAGAAGCTGCAGGGAACCACTGCCAATTCCAGAGTTGGTATCGATGTGTCAAAATGGAACGGTGAGATCGATTGGGACAAGGTGAAGAATGCGGGAGTGGAATTTGCGATTATCCGCGCAGGATACCGGGGATCGGTGACGGGAAGCCTGGTGGAAGACCCGTATTTTGACAAAAATATGAAGGGGGCAGCCGCCAGCGGCATTCCTGTGGGAGTGTATTTCTTCACACAGGCGGTGAATGAGGTGGAAGCCGTGGAGGAAGCCTCTGCAGTGCTGCAGCTGATTCGGGAATACCATCTGGAATACCCCGTATTTATTGATACGGAGGGAGCCGGAGGAAACGGAAGGGCGGACGGACTTGACGCGGAAACCAGGACCCTGGTGTGCGAAGCCTTCTGCCGGACCATAAGCAATGCGGGGAATCAGGCCGGCGTGTATGCCAGCCGAAACTGGTACAATAACAATCTGCAGACGGATAAGCTGGAGAATTACTGCATCTGGCTGGCGGAGTACCGCAGCGTGCCCATTTACCAGGGGTATTACCAGATGTGGCAGTATACCTCCAAGGGCAGTATAGACGGTATTTCCGGCAATGTGGATATGAATATCAGCTATCTGAAATAGGTTTGCTGCGGACAAAATGCATAACAAGGGAGAAAGAGGGGTTGCAATGGGTAAGATCAAGGTGGAGACATGCGGCATAGAGGGACTGAAGATCATCCAGCCGGCGGTGTTCGGGGATGAGCGGGGATATTTTTATGAATCCTACCATTACGAGGCCTACAGGGAAGCGGGGATTTCGGAGGTATTTGTGCAGGACAACCAATCCTCCGGCAGAAAGGGAGTCCTGAGAGGGCTCCACTTTCAGAAACAGTTCCCCCAGGACAAGCTGGTGCGGGTCATCCGGGGCGAGGTCTTTGACGTGGCGGTGGATCTGCGGGAGGGATCGTCCACTTACGGCAAATGGTATGGGGTGATTCTCTCCGAGGAAAACAAGAAACAGTTTTTTGTGCCGAAGAATTTTGCCCATGGGTATCTGGTGCTGTCCGACTACGCGGAGTTCTGTTATAAATGCTCTGATTTTTATCATCCGGGAGATGAGGGAGGGATCGTGTACAATGATCCGGCCATCGGCATTGAGTGGCCCATTCCGGAGGAGATGGAGCTGATTATACTGGAACGGGATCGAAACTGGGGCGGATTGGATCAGTTTAAGAGGTAGGGAATGAAGATTAGCAGGAAAAGAGGAATCGCCATCTTCTGCCTTATGGGACTTGCGATGGCGGTGCTTGTTATTATACATCAGAATACCGGTCCGGAGGCGGACCATCAGGAAGAACTGATCAAGAAGATTCTGACCTGCGGGATGATTCTTGTATCCTGTATTGTGTTTGCCAGATGGTACGAGAAGTTCACCACGGTTCCGGTGGAACTCTTCCAGAGCCGTCATCTGATCTGGAAGCTTGCAAAGAATGATTTCAGGAAGCGCTATGCGGGCTCTTATATGGGGGCGCTCTGGGCGCTGGCCCAGCCGGTGGTGACCGTGGCTATGTATTATATTGTCTTCGACAAGCTCATGGGAAACACGGGCCGGGGCGCGGAGGGGGTACCCTTTGTGCTGTTTCTCACCGCGGGTCTGGTGCCGTGGTTTTATTTTACCGAGGCGCTGAACAATGGGACCAATGCCATGAGGGAATATGACTATCTGGTGAAAAAGGTGGTGTTCAAAATCAGCATTCTTCCCATCATCAAAGTGATTGCCGCCACCTTTATCCATGTGTTTTTTGTGGCGGTACTGCTGGTGGTGGCCGCATTTTACGGTTATTATCCCAATATTTATACCATTCAGATTCTGTACTACAGCTTCTGCATGTTTGTCTTTGTGCTGGCGCTATGCTATGCTACCTGTTCCGTTGTGGTATTTTTCAAGGACCTGACCCAGATTATCAATATCGTTCTGCAGATTGGAATATGGGCCACACCCATTTTATGGAATATGGATTCGGTACCGTATAAATGGGTGTTTATACTGAAGCTGAACCCGCTGGTGTATATTGTGGGCGGATACCGAAATGCTATCTATGGGAAGGAATGGTTCTTCCAGGATTTCTTTTCCACAATGTATTTTTGGATTGTCACCGTGGTGCTGTTCGGCATCGGCGGAGCGATCTTCAGGAGATTGAAGGTACATTTTGCGGATGTGCTGTAAATATACGCGGTGTAACTCCGCGGACGATGAATGGAAAGGATACCATCAGCGGTCCGGCCGTAGGGGCGGGGCCCGGATGTACGGGAGGTTGGGGACATGAAGGATAAAATGAAAAAAATCATATTCTGGAGACCGGACAGGAGGCTGGTTGCATGCCTGGCAGTGCTGGCGCTGGGGCTGTTGCTGCTTCCTCTGCTCCGAATAGCCTTATACTCTGCACCCTGGTATGACGATTATGGCTACGGGGGATTCGTGAAAGGGTTCCTGGATCAGGAGCGTTCTCTGAAGAGCGCTCTGGAGGGTGCGGTATATGGTACTAAAGTGCAGTGGTATGCCTGGCAGGGAACCTTTTCCTCCATTTTTTTTATGACCCTTGTACCGCTTGTGTGGGGAGAGGAGTATTACTTCCTCGGTCCCCTGTTTTTAATATGCATTCTCACCATAGCGGTGTGGGTATTTATGAAGGTTCTGGCCAGGGATGTACTGAAGGCGGACCGGGCATCCGCCGTGATTCTGGCATCCGGTGTAACGGCTATGGTGGTTGTGATGATTTATCATGCGAATCATGGATTCTACTGGTATAATGCCGGGATACATTACGTCGGGATGCATGCTTTCCTGCTATTACTGATTGCCGCATGGATAAAGCTGCTGACAGACAGGGGAAGGGTGAAGACTGTCCTTCTGGTGCTGTGGACCTTAGCGGGGGCTGTGCTGGCCGGCGGCTCTAATTATGTGACTTCGCTGCAGGGGCTTTTAGTGGGACTGGGAATTGCGGCTGCAGGAGCATTTTTATACAAAAAGCGCGCGTGGCTGTTATGCCCTTCTATGGCGGTCTATTTGATTGCATTTTATCTGAATATATCTGCGCCGGGAAATGAGGTGCGGGGGGCGATTTACAGAGACTGCGGTATGAGTACCGATGCCGTAACCGCTGTCTTAAGATCTTTTCTGGAGGCGTTTCATCATATCGGCCTTTTCAGCTGGCAGATGACTCTGGCTGTCATGCTTTTGCTTGCGCCGATTATCTGGAGAATTGTAAAAGGAAGTAACTGCCGTTTCCGTTATCCCGGAATCGTATTGATAGCTTCTGTCTGCTTATATGCCACAGGCTTTACGTCAAGCCTGTACGTTACCGGAGCCGTGGCCCTGGCGCGGGTGGTGAATGCGGTGAAAATAACATACCAGATTCTGGTGATCATAAATGAAATTTATTGGCTGGGCTGGGCGTGCAGGAAATGGGAAAGCAGGAATGCAGAGAGGAAAGAGGCGCAAACTAAAAATGTTCCCCTTATTTTTTACCTGGCGGTGGGGATGCTGATGTGGGGCATTTTCTTATCGGCGTCTCCCGTAGACAGGGAGGGGCATTATGCATCCTGGGCCGCGTACCATTATGTGCATACGGGCGAGGCGTACGAATTTCACCGGCAATATTTAGAGAGAGTCGCGGCAATGAAAGGGGACGAAGAGATTGTGCGGGTGGATCCTTATATGTTCCGGCCGTGGATTTTGGCGGTACTTGATTTAAGCAGTGATCCCGGCAACGAAGCAAACGGCGCTATGGCAGGCTGGTATCATAAACAGGCTATCATATGTTCATTGGAGGAAACCGAATAAAACGGATGATCACGACAGGCATGATATATCTGAAAATGAAATCCGGCATGTTTTGACAGAATTCTGATTCGTTGCTTCGGATCAGAATAATGCATGGCAGGGGGGCATCATGGAGACGATAAATATTAAGGTACAGGAGATGGAAGTCCCTGCGATAGAAATTAAAGATCTGATAAAGGTATACAAGCTCTACGACAGAGCAAGGGACCGGGTGAAGGATGCGCTTGGATTCGGAAAGAGGCAGGCGCATAAGCTGCACTATGCGCTTAACGGGGTCAGTCTCAGCATCGGAAAGGGAGAGACCGTGGGGATTATCGGGACCAACGGCTCCGGGAAATCTACCATATTGAAGATTATTACAGGGGTGCTGAATCCCACATCGGGTCAGGTGAAGGTGGACGGGCGCATTTCCGCCCTGCTGGAGCTGGGTGCCGGTTTCAATATGGAATACAACGGAATAGAAAATGTGTATCTGAACGGGACCATGATGGGCTTTACGGATAAGGAAATCGACAGGAAGCTGCCGGAGATTCTGGAATTTGCCGATATCGGGGACTATGTGAACCAGCCTGTGAAGACCTATTCCAGCGGCATGTTTGTGCGCCTGGCCTTTGCCGTGGCCATCAATATTGAGCCGGAAATCCTGATCGTGGATGAGGCGCTCTCCGTGGGGGATGTGTTCTTCCAGGCAAAATGCTACCACAAATTTGAAGAATTTAAGAAGCTGGGCAAGACCATCGTGTTTGTCAGCCATGATTTAAGCGTTATCAGTAAGTATTGCGACAGGGTATTTCTTCTGAATAAGGGAAATCTCCTGGGGGAGGGCTCTCCCAGGGAAATGATCGATGCCTACAAAAGGGTGCTGGTGGGACAGTACGAGACGACCGGGCAGAGCGGGGCGGAAGGCGGCAAAATATCGGGGGATACGGGAACCGAAACGGTGCAGGGCGCACAAAGAGGGCAGGGAGCGCCTATTGTGAATCCGGACGTCCAGGAATACGGCACGAGGCAGGCGGAAATCCAGGAGTATTATATAACGGATGAACAGGGCGTGCAGGCCATGGCCATTTTGAAGGGCAGCTCCTTTACCCTGCATATGCGAGTGAGGTTTCGGGATCATGTACCGGCGCCCATCTTCGCGTTTTCCTTTAAAAATGCGCTGGGAGTAGAGATTACCGGAACCAATACCATGATCGAGAAGGCCTTTCTGGAAAGCGGAGAGCCGGGGCAGGTGAAGGACATCACCTTTACCCAGAAGATGAATCTTCAGGGGGGAGAATATCTGCTTTCCTTAGGGGTGACAGGATATAACGGGGATACCTTTGAGGTATATCACAGGCTGTATGATGTGCTGGATGTATCGGTGGTTTCGGATAAGGACACGGTGGGATATTTTGATATGGAATCCAGGGTGGAAGTGACAGATGTCCCTCATTTAGGCGAAAACATCCACAAGCTGTGACGCGCATCTGACGGAAGGCAATTTGCGAACACGCCCCCTGGGAAGGCTGTGAAGAGCAAAAAGGATAAAATGCAGGAGAACGGTGAGAATATGGCGGAAGAGGTATCGGGAAAAAGGATAGAGGAGATCGGAAGGGTCAGGCTTGACCTGAGCAAATATTCCGGAAAGGATTACTACAGCGAGGGGGAGATGGAGGATCTGCTGTTGGAGATCGTGAAAAGCAAATCCGCCGGAGAGTACGACAGGGTCATAGAGGAGCAGAAAAACTGGCCCATATTATATCATCTGTCGTTTTTGAGGGAAAATATCGTGGACTGGATCCCTATGGACAAAAGCAGCAGGGTGCTGGAGGTGGGGAGCGGCTGCGGGGCAATCACGGGGGCGCTTGCCAGGAAGGCGGGAGAGGTCACCTGCGTGGAGCTGTCCAAAAAGCGCAGCACGATCAACGCCTGGCGGCACAGGGAATGCGATAATATCACCATCCATGTGGGCAACTTCAGGGAGATAGAACCGGAGCTGCCCGGGGATTACGATTATATCTGCCTGATCGGAGTGTTTGAATACGGCCAAAGCTATATGGGCGGGGACAGCCCCTATGAGGAGTATCTGAAAAGGCTCATGGCGCATCTGGCGCCCGGGGGCAGGCTTATAATCGCCATAGAGAACAAGTATGGTCTGAAATATTTTGCGGGCTGCAGGGAGGATCACCTGGGAACCTACTTTTCCGGCATTGAAAATTATGCGGCGGGCGGGGATGTGCGTACCTTTGGACGTGGCGGCCTGGAGAAGATCTTTGCAGACTGCGGCGCGGGGGAGTATTATTTTTATTACCCTTATCCGGACTATAAATTCATGACGTCTCTGTACAGCGATGCCCGGCTCCCGGGCAAGGGAGAACTGTTTAATAATATACGGAATTTTGACAGGGACAGGATGCTGCTCTTCGACGAAAAGAACGCATTCGACGGGCTGACGGAGGAGGGACTTTTCCCCGTCTTTGCCAATTCTTATCTGGCGGTGGTGGGAAGGGGCTTTGATATTAAATTTGTAAAATATTCCAACGACCGTGCCCCGGAGTATGCTATCCGGACTGAAATCAGAGGCAGCCGGTTCAAAAACCGATGGGCGGCGGATTACGTAAGGAAATATCCCATGAGCGATGCGGCTCTGGAGCATATCAGGGGAATGGCGGCGGCGTATGAAAGCCTGAAGGAAAGATACCAGGGAGGCAGACTGGAAATCAATAAATGCGAGCTTCTGGAGGACAATGGACAGCTCTGCGCCCAATTTGAATATGTAGAGGGAATTCCTCTTCTGGAGCTGATGGATCGGTGCCTGGAAGAAAATGATCTGAAAGGCTTCCAGGCTTATTTCCGGCAGTTCGTGGAGCGTGTGGGATACAACAGCGAGTATCCTGCGGCGGATTTTGACCTGGTTTTCGGGAACATCCTGGTGAGCAGGGAAGAGATTTCCCGGGAGGAAGAGACCGCCGGGAAGGAGGGAACCGACTCTGCGGGGAGAAATGTGGAAGAGAAGGACTCGGCGGGGGAGATCCCGGGAGAGAATGCGGCGGGGACTGCAGCAGAGGAGAGAACTGCGGAAGAGAAGGGCTCGGTGAGGGAAGCCCCGGGAGAGATCGCGGCAAAGGAGAGCACCGGGGAAGAGAAATGGACCCTGATCGATTACGAATGGACCTTCGGAAAGCCCATCGACAGCAGGAGGCTTGCCTTCCGGGCGGCATACTGGTATCTGAAGGAGAATGAGAAGAGAAAGAAGCTGGATTTGGACTGGGTCAGAAGGGAACTTGACATCTCGGAAAAGGATGTGAAGGAATTCTGGGAGCAGGAGGGCGAATTTCAGCGCTTTGTGACAGGAATGCGTTCCTCCATGGCGGAGATGCGGGAAAAGATCGGCCGCCGGGTGGTGAGACCGCAGGATTGGCTGGACAGATATCAGGATTCGGAAAATGTCAATCGGGTGCAGATTTATGAGGACAGGGGACAGGGCTACAGGGAGGAGGACTCCTATTACGTTCAGAACGCCTATCAGGGGGACTGGCTGATCGAGCTGGAGCTGCAGGTGGACGGGGAAGTGGAGATGCTGCGGATTGACCCGGGCATGTATCCCTGTATGGTGAAGATCCGGGAGATGACATTCAACGGCCAGACGGTTCCGCTTCAGAAGAGGAGAATTCTCTATGCCAATGGCCGCATTTTAAAGCCGGCGGAAAAGGAAGGGGCGTATTGCCCCGGCATTGTCTTTCCCACGGAGGACCCCAATATCAATATCGCATTGAAAAGACTGGAACGTAAGGAAGAGAACATGCTGCGCACAAAGATTGAGATTGTGCGGCTGCCCCTTTCCATGGCCCGTGATATGGCCGGCAAAAATATGTAAAGAGGGAAGGCATTCGCAGAGCGGCAGGAGGACGGGAAGATGGAAGAGAAGGATTACAGGGATGCCTATGAGCAGGAGCGTTTAAAATGTGCCGACCTGGCCGGAAGGATAGCGGATCTGGAAGCGAAGAACGAAGAGCTGGAATGGAAGCTGAACCGCATAAAGGGCAATCCGCTGTGGAAGGTGAGCAAACCGGCAAGAGATTGCATGCACTGGGCAATCCGCCAGAGGGACCGCCTGAAGAACTGCGGAGGCCCCAGGGGAGTGCTGCAGAAGCTGGATTACAAGAAGAGAGAGCGGGAGGCACAGAAATATTTCGGCAGCGCAAGCTTTCCCTCCCCGGAGCAGGCGGCGGCGGAGCGCGCCGCCGTCTTTCCGTGCATGGTGAAGATCAGCATTCTGGTGCCTCTCTGGAATAATGAGAGACAATTTCAGATCGAGATGCTGGATTCCGTTATGAACCAGACCTACCAAAACTGGGAGCTCTGCCTTGCGGACGGCTCCGATCAGGACCATGCCTATATCGGGGAGATCTGCAGGGAGTACGCGGAGAAGGCAGGCGGCAGGATAGTGTACAAGCGCCTGGAAAAAAACGACGGAATTGCCGGCAACACCAATGCCTGCCTGCAGATGGCTACGGGGGAATTCATCGGTCTGCTGGATCAGGATGACCTGCTGCATCCCAGCGTGCTCTACGAATATGTAAAGGCCATCAATGAGAAGGGGGCGGATTATCTTTACTGCGACGAAACCACCTTCAGGGGCGGCGATATCAACCGTATGCTCACCATGCATTTCAAGCCGGACTATGCGCCGGATAATCTGCGGGCCAACAATTATATCTGCCATTTCAGCGTATTTGACAGGAAGCTCCTGGACGGCACGGAATTGTTTCGAAAAAAATTTGACGGCAGCCAGGATCATGACATGATTCTGCGCCTGACGGACCGGGCGGAGAAGATCGTCCATGTCCCCAGACTGATGTATTACTGGAGATGCCATTCCGGCAGTGTGGCATCCGGAATCCAGGCAAAGCCCTATGCCGTGGAAGCGGCCAAGGGAGCGGTGGCGGAGCATTTGCGGAGACATGGATATGAACATTTTAAAATCGAGAGCACCAGAGCCTTTGAGACAATTTTCCGAATCCGGTATCAGATTATCGGTACGCCGAAGATCTCCATCGTGATCGCCAACAGGGACCATGCGGAGGACCTCCGCCGCTGTATTGCCTCCATCAGAGAGAAATCCACTTATGATAATTATGAGATTATCATCGTGGAAAACAACAGCACCACGAAGGAAATCCAGGAATATTACAGGGAGCTTCTGGGATATGACGGCATCCGGATTCCGGCGTGGACGGACGCTTCCGAAGTCAGGCCTGAAAGAGACGGGAACGGCCCTGAAGGGCCCTGCTCCAAAGAGGGGCAGGACATTCTCACGCAGAACGGAGCTGAAGCGGGACAGAGGACTGCGGCGGAAGGAGAAGGGTGCCTCCGCAGCCAGGACGGCAGAATCGGAATCGTCACATATCGGGGCGAATTCAACTATTCCGCCATCAACAATCTGGGAGCAAGACATGCTTCCGGAGAATATATTCTGCTCCTGAACAACGACACGGAGGTCGTCACCGTGACCTGGATGGAAGAACTGCTGATGTATGCGCAGCGGACGGATGTGGGCGCCGTGGGAGCCAAGCTTTATTACGGTGATAAAACCATCCAGCATGCAGGCGTGGTCATCGGCCTGGGAGCCCACAGGACGGCGGGACATGTGCATTATAAGCAGCACCGCCAGAACCTGGGATATATGGGGCGGCTCTGCTATGCCCAGGATGTGACCGCCGTGACGGGAGCCTGCCTGCTGGTGAAGAAGAGTCTTTATCTTGCCGTGGGAGGACTGGAGGAAGAATTTGCCGTTTCCCTGAACGATGTGGACTTCTGCCTGAAGCTGCGGGAAAAGGGACTTTTAAATGTTTTCACCCCCTTTGCGGAGCTGTACCACTATGAATCCGCCTCCAGGGGGCTGGACACGGAGGGGGAACGGGCCAGGCGCTACGACCGGGAGTCGGAAGCTTTCCGACAGAAGTGGAAGGCGGCCCTGGATGCGGGGGATCCTTATTTCAACCCCAATTTTTCGCTGGACAGAAGCGATTTTTCCCTTAAAATATAGGAACTAAAGCATAAGAACGGGGACCGGCCGGGTAAAATACGGGGGAGTGGGGAAATGCTGTTTAATTCTGTGATATTCATAACAATCTTTCTGCCGCTTGCGCTCTTTGGGTGGTATCTGCTCCAGAAGCTGGAAAACCCGGCTTTTGCAAAGGCATTTCTGGTAGGAATGTCGCTGTGGTTTTACGGATATTATAATGTGCGCTACCTGTGGATCCTGGCCGGAAGCATGGCGGCAAACTATCTTCTCAGCCTCCTTTTTGAGAGATTCCCCGGGAAGGGGCAGCAGAAGCTTCTGCTGTTTCTGGGGATTGGGGGGAATCTGGGTCTGCTTTTCTATTACAAATATTTCAACTTTTTTGTGGAAAACTGCAATTTTTTCCTGCACACGGATATCCGGATAGAAAAAATCGCCCTGCCATTGGGAATCAGCTTTTTTACCTTTCAGCAGCTGTCCTTTGTGATAGAAAGATACAGGAAGGGTGCGCCGCATTATCCTGCGCTGGATTATGCTTTTTTTGTAAGCTTTTTTCCGCAGCTCATTGCCGGTCCCATTGTCCTGCATCAGGAATTGATTCCTCAGCTGAAAGAGAGAAGAAACAGAAGATTTTCCGCAGAAAGCTTCTACGACGGGGCATGCCTGTTTATTCTGGGACTGGCGAAAAAGGTGCTTTTGGCCGATTCCCTGGCAGTGCTTGTCAGCGCGGAATACAACAATATTGCCATGCTGGATACCCCTTCCGCATGGGTTGTGGTGTGCTGGTTCACCATGGAGCTGTATTTTGATTTCAGCGGCTACAGCGACATGGCCAGGGGTATCGCCGGAATGTTCGGCTTCTCCCTGCCGGAAAATTTCAACGCTCCTTTCCGCGCCGCCTCAGTCCGGGAATTCTGGCACAGATGGCATATGACGCTGACCAGGTTCCTGACCCAGTATATCTACTATCCTCTGGGAGGCAGCCGAAGGGGGAAGGCCAGAAAGTGCCTGAATCTGATAGTAGTTTTCCTGCTCAGCGGCCTGTGGCACGGCGCCAACTGGACCTATATCCTATGGGGACTGATGCACGGAGCGGCGCTGGTATTTGAAACACTGTTTCCGAAGGCCAGATTCCGGTGGGAGTGGATGAACCGGCTGGCTACCACGGTATTCGTGATTCTCTGCTTTTTCCGTATTCTGGTCCGATTCCCTGGAGATGACAGGCCTGCTGTGGCAGAAGCTTTTCACGGCGGGAAACAAAGGCATGCTTCCCGGAGTCTGCAACACTTTGATTTATCCGGAGAATTATGCGGTCTTTAAGCTGTTGGAGAGGAAGGCTCCCGGACTGCTGAATCCGTTTTTCCTGTGCTGCTTTTTCCTGCTGACAGCGATCGGGATTCTGCTGCTGCGGGGGAATAAGGCGGAGCAGTGGATTGAAAAAAGAGGATATACCTGGCGGGGGGCTTTTATTCTGGCCACTTTGTTTTTCTGGTCTTTTATTTCCCTGTCCCAGGTCAGTGTATTTCTGTATTTTAATTTCTGAGTTATACTATATAACGCCGGAATTTACCGTACTGCACTGGTTAAACGCATATGGCTGCGTTATGTAGTTGGGTTACTTGGAAATTTTAATTGTTAAGCAGTATATATACCGGTCCGGAGAAGAACACAGGGTGGCGAAATGAAGAGAAAACTATGTGAAAAAGACAAGAGAAAGGCCTTGAAGAGGCTGCTTGCGGCGGTGGCGGCAGAGTTTGCGCTGGCGGCGTTCCTGGTCTGGTTTTTTGATCCTTTTTACCAGTACCATATGCCTTTTTTCGGTATGGAGACGGTGCTGAATGACAGGGATAACCAGATGCCGGGAACCGTCCGCAATTTTTCCTATGACAGTGCGCTGGTGGGGTCCTCTGTGGCGGAGAACTTTGACTCCTCCTGGCTGGACGGGAAATACGGGTGCACCACGCTGAAGATTATCAGGGCTTCCGGCTCCGTTGCGGATCTGCTTTACTATCTGGAGCAGGCCCAGGAGAGACAGGAGCTGAAATATGTCTTCTGGACCCTTGACATTACCGCGGTGGCATCTCCCCTGGAGGTAAGCCTGAACAGGGATACCGCGCCCTGGTACCTTCATACCGAGACGGTTCTGGATGATCTGCCCTATGTGTATAATAAAGAGATCCTGCTGGAGAAGATTCCTTCCATGCTGGCATATGCGCATGAGGGAATAAATACAGGGGGGCAGGCGTATAACTGGGCAAGGGGAAAAGTGTTCAGCGCGGCCCAGGCCATGCGGGCCTATGACCGCAGCGGCATTGTGCTGGAAGGCGAGCCTGAAGAGGTGGATTTCACCGGAAGCCTGGACGTGATCCATGGAAATGTGGAATTGCTGACAGATCAGGTGACCGCTCATCCGGACACGGTTTACCGATTTCTGGTGCCGCCGCTGTCCATGATGTGGTGGGACTGCGCCTATGTAAACGGACAGCTGGAAGAGCGCTTCTATATCTTGAACCAGGCGGTGTCCGCGCTGCTTCCCTTTGAGAATGTGGAAGTATATTATTTCCAGAATGAAGACTGGATTGTCTGCAACCTGGACAATTACATGGACATGGTCCATTACGCCCCGGAGATCAACCAGTACATGCTGGAGCGGATGGGGGCAGGAGAAAACAGGGTGACGGAGGAAAACTGGGAGGATACCCTGGAGGAGCTGCGCAGGCTGGCGGAACGAATTTCGAGGGAGGAAATATTCAGGTATTATCAGTAGCAGCCCGGACAGGCTGCTGAACCGTTATGATTAGCGACACCAAAACTTGTTTCTTGCGCCGTTTCATGATACAATAGGATGGAATTGTGGAAGAATCGGAACAGGGGTGAACTTACATGGATATCAAAAATTACGAGAAGATTTTGGATACCATACCGGAGACGGGGATCTATGTGGTCCGGGAGGATAATCATGAGATCCTGTACTTTAACCGCCGGATACAGGAAATGGAGCCCAGGGCGCGCAGGGGAATGACCTGTGACGGCTTATGGGTTCATTCCTGTGCAAATTGTCCTCTTCTGACCATGGGGGACAAGGAGGAAAACAGGACGGTGAGCTACAACGGCTCCGTGGGAAAAGCGATCGACCTTGCGGCAAGGAAAATTATGTGGGGGGACGATATTCCGGCCTGGCTGGTCACCATGTCGCCCCATACGGATGAGGTGAGTCCGGTTTACCGCAAGATACTGCGGGTCAATCTGATCAGAAACAGCTTCGAGATCGTAAAACCCGCGGCGGAAGACTGGTTTGCGGACAATGAGCAGTACACCTTTTCCCAATGGCTGGAGCGCTTTACGAAGAACGGCATTATTCACCCGGATGACACGGACCGGTTCCTGAGCTTTACGCATCTGGATTATCTCAAGAGCGCACTCCTGGCAGGAAGGAAAATGCTCTTTTGCAGTTACAGACGCCGCTCCCCAGACGGATTCCGGTGGAATCTGATGGAAGTGGTGCCCGATTCCGGATATACGGATAAAGAGCAGATCATCCTTTTGTATATAAAGGATGTGCAGGATATGCTGAAGGAAAGCCTGGAGCTGGATGAATCAAGCGTCAGGCTGCAGGAAGTGACCAGGACTCTGGGAGAACAGAACCTGGGAGTCTATGCCATAGATTTAATTGAGGGAAAGGTCAGCCTGATCCGGGAGGCCGGAAACAATCAGGAGGGATGGGGATCCCAGAATTTGATGTGGGATCTGGTATTGTCCTCCCGGCTGGCGAGACAGATCCATGAAGAGGATCGGGATAAATTTTCCGGGAAATTCTCTACCGGGGGGCTGCGGCTTGCAAGGGACGAAGGCCTTCAGAAGACGGATATGCTCTGCCGGTGGAAGAACGGGGAGGAATACCGGTATGTGGCTGTGATCGCTTATTTCGGAAGAAATCAGGGAACCAGGGAGCATGTGGTTCTGGCCTTTCAGGATGTGGATAAACGTGTACGTCAGGAACAGGCTCTGTCCCAGAGGGATATGCAGATGGCCGCCATTCTGAAATCCCGTTTCGGAGTGATGACCACTGTCTATCTGGACAGCGACCGGTGCGAGCGCTTTTGGCTCAATGAAAATGCGCAGGCGAAGAATTCCGTAAGCGGCAGGTACACGCATTATTACCGAAAGGCGCTGCAGGAGGCTGTGGCTCCGGAGGATGCGGACGGCTTCCGCAGGGTTATGGATCCGGGACATCTGCGGGAAAAGGCCCAAAACACCCAGGACTATGCGGAGGAGATCTGTCAGTACCGGATGCAGCGGCAGGAGGTGCAGTGGCTGGAGCAGCATGTGACTTATATCCGCAGAGGGGAGCAGGTTCTGGTCAACATCCTGGGCCGGGATATTACGAAGGAGAAGCTTCAGGAAGAAGCCAGGCTGAAGAAGGCCCAGGAGCAGGCCAATATTATCGGCAGTCTCAGCAGTATGTTTGTTTCGACCTACTATGCGGATCTGGAAAAGGGGAAGTTCCGCACCGTCACACAGCTGGGGGAAGTGGAAAAGGTTCTGGGAAAGGTGACGGATTACATGACGGCTCTCAGAATCTATGCGGATACCTTTGTCCATCCGGAGGACAGGGCGGATTATCTGTATACCATGAGTGCCAGGAATCTGAGACAGGTCCTTGGGCCGGACCAGCCCTTTGTCACATTCGCCTACCGGAAACATCCGGAGCATACGGATGCCGGGCAGGAAGGATGGATCCGCGCCACGGCGGTAATGGCCCAGGCCGACAGCGAGGGAAAAGCCAAGGTTATTGTATATGCGGCCCAGGACGTGACGGAGAGCAAGCGGAAGGAGATGCGGGAGCAGCGGGCCATTCAGGCGGCCTGCGAGGCGGCAAACCATGCCAACGCCTCCAAAACCGAGTTCCTCTCCCGGATGAGCCATGATATCAGAACCCCCATGAACGGGATTATAGGCATGACACGGATTGCCTCCGACCATATGGATGACCAGGCCAGGGTTCAGGACTGCCTTGGAAAGATCAGGGTTTCCAGCGCAAACCTGCTGGGGCTGGTGAACGAGATTCTGGATATGAACGACATAGAGTCCGGAAATGTGGATCTGGTGTCGGATTCTTTCCGCCTGTCCGACCTGGTGCGGAGCGTGTCCGAGGCTGTTTTGCCCAATGTACAGGAGAAGGGGCTGAGCCTGATGGTTCATCCCATGCAGGTGGTGCATGAGGATGTGACAGGGGACTGGAACCGCCTGCAGCAGATTTTCCTGAATATTTTGGGAAATTCCGTGAAATTTACGCCCGCCGGAGGAAATCTGGAGATGACCGTCACCGAGCGGGAAGCGAAAAAGTACGGATGCTGTTCCTATGATTTCGTATTTACGGATAACGGAATCGGCATGAAGGAGGAGTTTGTAGCCCATATCTTCGAGCCCTTCAGCCGGGAGGAGGATTCCCGGGTCAGCAAGGTGGAGGGAACCGGACTGGGGATGACGATTGCCCAGAACTTTGTCCGTATGATGGGCGGAAGCATCGGTGTGGAGAGCGCTCCGGGCAGGGGGACAAAGGTTACGGTAACCCTGCTGCTGAAGCTGCAGAATCCGGAAGGCGCGGAGAGAGACGGAAACGGGCAGGATGATCTGCATTCTTCCGACGAACCGTTCCGGGGATTCCGCGTGCTCCTGGTGGAAGACAATGTGATCAATCAGGAGATCGCCATGGAAATCATCGGAGCCACCGGCGCGGAGGTGGAATGCGCCTCGGACGGCAGGGAAGGACTGAACCGTTTCGGCACTATGC
Organism: uncultured Acetatifactor sp.; assembly: GCA_910589035.1. Taxonomy (GTDB): domain Bacteria; phylum Bacillota; class Clostridia; order Lachnospirales; family Lachnospiraceae; genus Acetatifactor. The sequence goes on from CAJUSI010000081.1 coordinate 100,616, forward strand.
CGGAGGGCTATTTCGATATGATTTTCATGGATATTCAGATGCCGGTGATGAACGGTTATGAGGCCACGCGGGCTATCAGGAAGCTGCCCAAAAGCGATGCGCTGTCCGTCCCGATCGTGGCGCTATCCGCCAATTCCTTTGCGGAGGATATCAATGCCAGCCGGGGAGCGGGGATGAACGAGCACATGACGAAGCCCCTGGAGGTGCCCCAGCTGATCGCGGTGATGAGCCGGTGGCTGAAGCCGCGAGGAAACTGAAATTATAGTGGAATAATTCAGGTGCGTATGTTAAAATAAGGAAAAGCGGCGCATTCGGACAGGCGCGGACTGCGGATGCGGGAAGGGCACATAAAATCTCCGGGGAGGCTGTGTGCATAATTATGAAATTCAGGACCGCGCAGAAAAGAGGGAGAGCATATGAGTTTTATGGATGAGTATCGTTTCTGGCTGGAGGACGACTATTTCGACCAGGGGACAAAGGACGAACTGGAGGCTATCAGGGACAATCAGGGGGAGATTGAAGACCGGTTCTATAAAGAGCTGGAATTCGGTACGGGAGGCCTGCGGGGCGTGATCGGCGCCGGAACCAACCGCATGAACATATACACGGTTCGGAAAGCCACCCAGGGCCTGGCTAATTTTATCCTGAAGAACGGGACCCAGGATAAGGGCGTTGCCATCGCCTATGATTCCAGACGGATGTCCCCCGAGTTTGCGGATGTGGCCGCTCTGTGCCTGGCTGCCAACGGCATCAGGGCCTATGTGTTCGATGCCCTTCGTCCTACACCTGAGCTTTCCTTCGCCCTGCGTACTCTGGGGTGTACGGCAGGCATCGTGGTGACTGCCAGCCACAATCCTCCGGAGTATAACGGCTACAAGGTATACTGGGAGGACGGCGCACAGGTGACCGCGCCCTACGATAAGCAGATCATTGAGGAAGTAAAGGCCATCAGGGATTATCACACCGTGAAGACCATGGACAAGGCGGAAGCTATGGAAAAAGGCCTGTACCGTGTGATCGGTAAGGAAATTGACGATGCCTACATGGCTGAACTGAAGAAGCAGATCATCCATCCGGAAGTGATCGCGGAAGTGGCCGACGATATCAAGATTGTATACACGCCTCTGTGCGGCACCGGGAACGTTCCCGCAAGGCGCATTCTGTCCGAGCTGGGCTTTAAGCATGTGTATGTGGTGCCCGAGCAGGAGAACCCGGATCCGAACTTTACTACACTGGAGTACCCCAATCCCGAGGATCCCAAGGCATTTACCTATGCATTGCGCCTGGCTAAGGAGAAGGACGCGGATATCGTCCTGGCAACGGACCCGGATGCGGACCGCCTGGGTGTATACGCCAGGGATTCCAGGACCGGGGAGTATGTGCCCTTCACGGGAAATATGTCCGGCATGCTGATTGCGGAGTATATCCTGCGGGAGAGAACCGCTACCAATACCATGCCCGGGAATCCGGCTCTGGTGACCACCATTGTTACGACGAATATGACCAGGCCCATCACCCGGACCTACGGCGTGAAACTGATCGAAGTGCTCACAGGCTTCAAGTTCATCGGCGAGCAGATCAAGCTCTTCGAGAGGAGCGGCAGCAACAATTATGTATTCGGCCTGGAGGAGAGCTACGGCTGCCTGGCCGGAACCCATGCCAGGGATAAGGACGCCATCGTAGCTGTCATGTGTCTCTGCGAGGTGGCGGCCTACTGCAAGAAGCATGGCAAGACCCTCTGGGATATGATGCTGGATACCTATGAGAAGTACGGCTATTATAAGGAGTCCCAGTACACCATCACCCTGAAGGGCATCGACGGATCCAGGCAGATCGCGGAAATCATGGATAAGCTGCGCCAGAACCCGCCCAAAGCCTTCGGTGAGCGCCAGGTGCTGAAGTTCAGGGATTACGATACGGACCGCCTTGTGGACATGGTGACAGGGGAAGAGGGCAAGACCGGCCTGCCGAAGTCAAATGTGCTGTATTTCGAACTTCCCGATGACGCATGGTGCTGTGCACGTCCCTCCGGTACGGAGCCCAAGATCAAGTTCTACATGGGAGTGAAGGGTACGAGTCTCAAGGATGCCCAGGAGAAGCTGGAGAAGCTGACAGAGGATCTGAAGGCTGTGCTGTAACAGAGATAAGGACGAATCCCCGGAAGGACAGACCGCCTCCGGGGATTTCTTATATCATGGACTTCACGAAAGCGGCGCTTGTTATTCTGCGGAATCTGACATATACTGATAGGAAAGAGAAGGAAGAGGTGACGCTTATGAAGAGAAGAAAATGGCTGACAGCCGCCGCCGTTTCCGCTTTGCTCTGCGTTCTCATGGGAGTAATATGGTTTCTGGTGCCAGTTCAGGCGGGCACAGGGTTTTATATTGCGGCAGAGGAACCCATGGTGGTTTTTCTGGGCAGATACGGGGAGCCGGTGGTGATGCGAAGCAGTGAGGGAAGGCGCAAAATGTTTCAAAAGCTGAGGACAGGCGACAGAATTCTGGTTTTTCATGACGGCAGGATGATGCTGTCCTATCCGGCGCAGCTGAATGTGTTTTTCTGCATACGCCTGAGAAAAGGGGATGCTTCCGACCTTCCGGAAGGAGCCCTGGAATCTCTGGAAGAAATGGGATGGATTCAGGGAGGCGGTTTTGGGAAAAGTGAATAGGGCTAATCTGAAGAAAACCATATCTTATTTAAAGAGGAACGGTCCGGGAAAGACCTGGTATGCGGTTCGGGAGAGGCTGGAAGAGAGAAAGCAGCCGCCTTATGTCTGGATTCCGCCTTCAGAGGCAGAGCTGGAGCGCCAGCGCACCGATTGGAAAGAGAGGGGACTTTCTGCCTCCTTCAGCATCCTGGTGCCTGCCTATAGGACAAAACCGGAATACCTCCGGGAATTGCTGGATTCTCTGTGTCGTCAGACCTATCCAAAATGGGAATTGCTCCTGGCGGATGCTACGGAGGACCACAGCGTGGAAAGGGTGGCCGGGGAATACACCGACGCCCGGATTCGCTATATCCGTCTGAAGCAGAATGGGGGTATTGCGGAAAATTCGAATCAGGTGCTCTCTTACATCACCGGAGATTATGCAGGATTGCTGGATCACGATGATGTGCTGACACCGGATGCCCTGTATGAGATGGCGGCGGCAATAGAAGAGCGGAGGCGGCGGGGAAGCGCTCCCCGGGTGCTGTATTCCGATGAGGATAAATGCAATGGGGACCGGACACAATATTATGAGCCGAATTTCAAGGAAGATTTTAATCTGGACTTACTGTTGAGCAATAATTATATCTGTCATTTTCTTGTGATGGAGAAAACGCTGATACAGAAGCTGAAATTCCGTTCGGAATATGACGGCGCGCAGGACTACGACCTGGTGCTGAGGGCGGCGGCAGAGCTTGGGACCGCCATGCCGCGGCAGGGCGCAAAGCTCCGGCAGATTCCACTGTCCCGTCAAATACCGGAGCCGCAGCAAAATGCCGTTCCGCAGCCGGGTGCCGGACTTCAGCAATCGGCCGGAATGCCCAAAGCTGCAAAAGCACCTGGAGAAAAAGGAGAAAGCATCCTTCACATTCCCAGAGTGCTCTACCACTGGAGGTGCCATACCGGCTCCACTGCGGAGAATCCGGAAAGCAAGCGCTATGCCTATGAAGCCGGACGCCGGGCGGTGCAGGATTATGCCGACAGGGCCGGCTGGCGGTCAAGGGCGGAGGACACGGACCATGTGGGCTTCTACAGGCTTCGGTATGAAGGCGGCATCTTTGAAAGCCGTCCGGATGTGGGAACCGTCGGAGGCCGGCTGGTGAGCAGGGGGCGTGTCGCAGGAGGGAGACTGACGGAAGAAGGGAAAGCCATGTATGCAGGTCTCCCTGTCCGCTACAGCGGTTATCTTCACCGCGCGGTATTACATCAGGACGCTTATGCGGTGGATCTCCGAAATATTCAGGTGCGGCCGGAATGCAGGGAGCTTTTCCGGCAGATCACGGGGGTTTCCTATCAGACGGTTCCGGGAAGGGATATTTTCGACGTCTCGCGGCTTCCCGGGGACTGCGATATCCTCCTCCTCAGCCTGGAATTTGGCAGGGCGGTCCGGGAGGCGGGATACCGAAACCTGTATCTGCCGGAGAGAACCGTAATACTGTGACCGTTTTCTTCCGGGGAAGTCCTGTTTCGTGAACCGTATAGCTCATTGTGAATAGCCCTTTGTTCATTATGCTTGGCGGTGCCGGTTTTCATTCCTGTATTCGAGGCGTCAAACATGTGGTTCATCCGTATGGGTTATGCTAGAGCGTGTTTGAAAATTCATTCCCGCCATCTGCCGCGGGAACCGTGTCCCCACATTTGCGGTATATTTGGCCCTCGTTCGGTCAACGTAGCCCACTACGCCTCCCTCATTCGGGTCAAATCTCCCACAAATTGGGACGCACATCTGGCAGAAAGCAATTTTCAAACACGCTCTAGAATGAATGGACAGGCCGGCCAGTCCCGCTTGGACGGAAAGCAGTGGAGCAAATCTGCCTGATATGCATGCACAGTAGAGTATGAGTTTGAAGCCAGACTTTCATACAACGGCACCTGGTGCATGGAAATACGAAGCACACAAGGAGTATAACTATGGAGCAGATAACAATTATCATTCCGAACTATAACGGAATCAAATTCATAAAGGGGTGCCTGGACTCCCTGCTTTGCCAGGAGCCGGGAACCCCAAAGTTCCGCATCCTGGTGGTGGACAATGGTTCCGAAGACGGGAGTCTGGAGCTGATAAGGAGAGAATTTCCGCAGGTTGAGCTCATTGCCCTGCCTTCCAATACAGGATTCTGCCATGCGGTGAATAGGGGAATTGAGGCTTCCGATACCCCTTACGTTATTCTGCTCAACAATGACACAAAGGCGATGCCCTCCTTTGTCCGGAATCTCTACGGGGCGATTGAAAAAAAGCCGGTGGCTTTCTCCGTAAGCGCTAAAATGCTTATGTGGGACAGGCCGGACCTGATCGACGATGCGGGGGACCAATACTGCGCTCTGGGCTGGGCCTATGCCCGGGGAAAGGGAAAGTCTGTGAAGGCATATGAAAGCCCTGCAGAAGTATTCTCTGCCTGCGGCGGGGCGGTTATTTACCGCAGAAGGATATTGAACGAGATCGGCCTTTTTGACGAAGCGCATTTTGCCTATCTGGAGGATCTGGATATAGGATATCGGGCAAGGCTTTACGGCTATAAGAATTATTATGAACCCTCTGCGGAGGTGATCCATTATGGGAGCGCCTCCAGCGGTTCCCGATACAACAGATGGAAAACTACGCTGTCTTCGGCCAACAGCGTCTATGTCATTGCCAAAAATATGCCCCTGCTTCAGCAAATCTGGAATCTGCCCTTTCTGATACCGGGATTTCTGATCAAATTTCTTTTCTTCTGTAAAAAGGGAATGGGCGCCTTATACCTGAAGGGGCTTGGGGAAGGCTTTCGAAAGTCTTTCTGCCAGGCAGGAAAAAAAAGGCGGATTCCTTCCCGCCAGGTCTGTCTGCGCCATTATCTGGCGGTTCAGGGACAGCTCTATGCAAACCTCTTTCGCTTTCTTAAGAAAACTTAAGAAACAACTTCATAAAATCATAAGTTGTTTTCTATATAATAATACTAAAAACGGCAGGGCTTCACAGGCTCCATCTTTTCAGATGCCTTCAGCGAAATCCTGCGCTTTCGTACACCGGTGCATTCATTCCCGAGTAATCAGTGCTTGAGGACCGAACCAGGACAAGGCGGAGGAGAGAGGCGATGCGGTGGACACGCCTGCCGACGACAACGCGGTACTGGTGCAGACAGCGAGTGCTGATTACTCGAGGAATAATGCAACGGGGTATGGGTATAATTCTGAGCCCGGCTTGTCCGGATCAGGGATGTAAATGACAGGCTGTACGTCGGGTGACGCTTATGATAAAAGACAATCAGAAAGTATTTAACCGGTTAATGGTAATCGTGGACGCCGTTATTACGGCGGTTTCCTTTATGTCAGCCTATTATTTTAAATTCTATGTGCTGAATAACGGCCCGGGTCCCGGTGTGCTTCCGGTGGGAGATTATTACATGCTCCTGCTCTTCCTGGTACCCGTATATATGCTCCTGTATTATTCCTGCAGTGTATATGCGCCCAAGAGGACGGTGCGCAGACGTTTTGAGATTTATGGAATTATCAAGGCCAACACCATCGGCCTGGTGGCGCTGATCATCATTCTGTACATGATTATCAGGGAGATTAATTTCTCCCGTTCCGTAATTGCCTTTTTTTATGTGTTTAATGTTTTTTTCACCTCCTGCTTTCGGCTGAGCCTGCGCAAGGGTCTCCGCACCATCCGCAGCAAGGGCTATAATCTGAAGCATATTCTGCTGGTGGGGTATTCACGGGCGGCGGAGGAATATATCGACAGGCTGACGGATAATCCCCAGTGGGGGTATGTGGCGTGCGGAATATTGGACGACCATATTCCGGCGGGAACACTCTATAAGGGAGTCAAGGTATTGGGCAGGCTGGGAAATCTGGAGGTTATTCTGCCGGAGAACAGGCTGGATGAGATTGCCATTTCTCTTTCCCTCCAGGATTATGACCGCCTGGAAGGGATTGTGGCCGTCTGTGAAAAATCCGGTGTGCATACGAAATTTATTCCGGATTATAACAGCCTGATTCCGAGCAAGCCTTACACCGAGGATCTGATGGGGCTCCCGGTGATCAATATCAGATATGTGCCCCTGACCAATACGGGCAATATCCTCATAAAGAGAGCCGTGGACATTGTGGGCTCCCTTTTCGGAATCGTAATTACTTCGCCCATTATGCTGCTGTCCGCCATTGCAGTGAAGCTGACCAGCCCCGGGCCCGTGATTTTTAAGCAGGAGAGGGTGGGGCTTCACAATAAGACCTTTAATATGTACAAATTCCGAAGCATGGAGAAGCAGGCGCCCGGGGAGGAGAAGAAGGCCTGGACCGTGAGAAACGACCCGAGAGTCACACCCGTGGGAAAATTCCTGCGGCGTACAAGCCTGGATGAGCTTCCCCAGCTGTTTAATATACTGAGAGGGGATATGAGCCTGGTGGGACCCCGGCCGGAGCGCCCGCTGTTCGTGCGGAAGTTTCAGGAGGAGATTCCCAGGTACATGGTGAAGCACCAGGTGCGGCCGGGCCTTACCGGATGGGCCCAGGTGAACGGCCTTCGGGGGGATACCTCCATAAGGAAAAGGATTGAGTACGATATCTACTATATCGAGAACTGGACCCTGGGCTTTGATATGAAAATAATCCTGATGACCTTTTTTACAGGATTTATTAATAAAAATGCATACTAAATAATAAGGAGAAAGTATTATGGCAACCGGAGGAAGAACGAACGCAGGAAAGAGTGCGGCGAGACAGAAGAGAAAGATGATTCTCTTCGCAATTGAAATTATTATCATACTGGTGATGGTAGCGGTATTGTATCTGGTGATGAATAAGACCAGCGAGGGACCGAAGCTTACGGTGCTGGATGAGGAAAAGCTGGAAATTCCTTCCGAAGTGAAGGTGATGGAAGAAGAGGGCGGCACCATGCATGGCTATATGAACATAGCGCTCTTCGGCGTGGACGCGGAGACAGAGAACCAGCTGTATAAGGGCAGCCGAAGCGACAGTACCATGATCGCCAGCATTAACCTGGATACAGGGGAGATCAGGCTGGTGAGCGTATACCGGGACACCTATCTCAATCGAGGAGATGATAATTACTCAAAATGTAATGCAGCATATTCTAAGGGCGGAGCCGAGCAGGCGGTCAAAATGCTGAACATGAATCTGGACATGAATATCACAAATTTTATCACGGTGGGTTACAAGGGTCTGAGTGAGGTCATAGACGGCCTGGGCGGCGTGTACATCGATGTGGACAGCGAGGAGCTGAAGCATATCAACAATTACCAGGCCAGCGTGGCAGGTGTGCTGAAATGCGAATATACTATGGTGACGGAGCCGGGATATCAGCTGTTAAACGGTATCCAGGCGACGGCCTACTGCCGTATCCGTTATACCAAGGGGGACGACTTCCAACGTACTGCAAGGCAGAGGGAGGTCATAAAGGCCATTGAGGAGCAGGCGAAGAAGAAGGATCTGGTGACTTTGACCAAGGTGTTTAACGATAGCATAGACGATATCTACACCAGTCTTGACAGCGCGGATATTCTGAAATTGCTGGAGCATATCGCGGATTACAAGATTGTGGATGAGGATGGATTTCCCCAGCCGGATATGCGCGCAAACGCCAATATGGGAGCCAATGGCGCCTGCATTATTCCTACCGATCTGGAGTCCAATGTGGTATGGCTGCATCATTTCCTCTTTGCGGACGAGGATTATACGGTGACGGACAGCGTCAGAGAATACAGCCAGAAGATTTCTTCGGACGCTTCAAAATATCTCCAGTAATACTATCTTATGACGAATTCTGAAGGGGGAGTGTTCGCGCTCTCCCTTTTCTGCTTTATCCAGGCCCGGAGAAAACGGAATCCATATTTGCCGGGAGGGGGCAGGCTTTTGCTGTGAAGCGCTGCCCCCTGCCGGAAACAGGGTGCGAAAGGAAAAGACCTCATGAAGATTGATATCATCATTCCCGCATATAAGCCGGGCAAAGCGCTCTTTACTCTGTTGGACAGGCTGGAAGGACAGTCCGTCCCGGTCAGGAATATAATTCTCATGAATACCGGCAGAGAACATTTCGAAGCTTTGATTCGGGGAATGGAATTTGCGGAAAAATATCCCAATGTGCAGGTGCATCATCTGCCCAGGGAGGAATTTGACCATGGAGGCACCAGGCATCGGGGAGTACAGTATTCCGATGCGGAAATCTTTCTGACCATGACCCAGGACGCCTTGCCGGCAGATCCATACCTTGTAGAGAAGCTGGTACAGAATTTAAAAGGGAAGGTGGCGGCAGCCTATGCCAGGCAGCTTCCGGGACCGGATTCCTCGGAATTCGAGAGAATTTCCAGAGCGTTCAATTATCCGGAGACCTCCCGGGTCAAGACGGCGGATGATCTGGAGAAGCTGGGAATCAAAACCTTTTTCTGCTCCAATGTATGCGCCGCGTACCGAAGGGATATCTATGAGGAATTGGGCGGATTTATCAGGCATACTATTTTTAATGAAGATATGATATACGCCGCGGGGGCCGTGAGGGCGGGGTACGGGATTGCCTACGAGGCGCAGGCCAGGGTAATCCACTCCCACAATTACACGAACCTCCGGCAGCTTCGCAGGAATTTTGACCTGGGGGTGTCCCAGGCGGAGCATCCGGAGGTATTCGGGGCGGTGGCGTCGGAGGCGGAGGGCAAAAAGCTGGTAAAGGGAGCCTGGGATACCCTGAGGGCCGGGAAGAAGCTGTACCGGTTTCCGGGCTTTTGCCTGCAATGCGGCTTTAAATACGCCGGCTATCTCCTGGGGAAGCATTACAAAAAGCTGCCCCGCAGCCTTGTCATGAGGATCACCACCAACCGGGAATACTGGCGGCAGGAGGCTGCGAAGGAGGATAATGTAAAATAATGCAGGGCAGGTATTCAGGCAATCAAATACCTCGTTGCGGGTATACGCCCTTCGCAGCATACACAAAAACAATATATTTCTGCCGGGTTCATTGCCGGCGGAAATGGCGGGAAAGGTATCTGGCATTTGGCATCCGGAATTCGGTATGCGGGAAACACCGCAAAGAAGGAAGTGCGGGAAAGCAATACGGAAAAGCGGCACAGTGAAATAGCACAGGCTATGGAAAGGGAACGGAATTATGTGCGGAATAGTAGGTTATATCGGAAAAGAACAGGCGGCCCCCATTATATTGGACGGATTGGCCAGGCTGGAATACAGGGGATACGATTCGGCGGGCATGGCAGTGTATGACGGCGAGAAAATCTGTACCCGAAAGGCCATCGGAAGGCTGAAGGTTCTGGAGAATATTACCAGGGGCGGGGAGAGCATGCCGGGAACCTGCGGCATCGGACATACCAGGTGGGCCACCCACGGGGCGCCCAGCCAAAGGAACGCGCACCCTCATACCAATGAGGCGGGGACCATTGCGCTTGTACACAACGGCATCATCGAGAATTACATTCCTCTGAAAAAGAAAATGGAGGAGAAGGGCTACCGCTTTGTATCCGAGACAGATACGGAGGTGCTTGCCCATCTGCTGGATTACTACTACCGGCAGGATCCCCTGGAAGCCATCACAAAGGTGCTGCATAGGGTGGAGGGTTCCTACGCCCTGGGAATATTGTTCGCGGATCATCCGGGAGAGATCTATGCGGCCAGGAAGGACAGTCCTCTGATCGTGGGGCAGAACGATACGGGCTGCCTGATTGCGTCGGATGTGCCGGCGATTCTGAAATACACCAGAACCGTCTATTACATGGAAAATCAGGAGGTGGCAGTCCTCAGGGGAGACAGCCTGAGCTTTTACTCCATGGATGAAGAGGAGGTGGCAAAGGAGCCGGCCACCATAGACTGGGACGCCGATGCCGCCGAAAAAGCGGGGTATGAGCATTTCATGCTGAAGGAAATGTATGAGCAGCCCAGAACCATTGTGGACACCGTCTCTCCCAGGCTTCGGGATAACGGCGGGGAGAAGGATATCACAATCGAGGAGCTGAACATGACGGATGAGGAGCTGAAGGCCGTGCGCAAGATACATATTGTGGCCTGCGGCTCCGCCTATCACGCCGGCGTCACCGGAAAATATGTACTGGAAGGACTGGCCAGGATTCCTGTGGAGGTGGACCTGGCAAGCGAATACCGCTACCGTAATCCTCTGCTGGAGGAGGGCAGCCTTGTGATTGTCATCAGCCAGTCAGGGGAGACAGCAGACACCCTGGCGGCGCTTAGGGAATCAAAAGCCAGGGGCATTCGGGTGCTGGGCATTGTCAATGTGGTGGGAAGCTCCATCGCCAGAGAGGCAGATGCCTGCCTGTATACCTGGGCGGGACCGGAGATCGCGGTGGCCACCACCAAGGCTTACAGCGCGCAACTGGCGGCCTTATACCTTCTGGCCATGAAATTCGGAAGGGTCAGGGGAGTCCTGACGGATACGGAATTCCGAAGCCTTTCGGATTCCCTGAAGTGTCTTCCGGATCAGATCGAGCTGCTGCTGGGGCAGAAGCAGAAGATACAGCGGTTTGCAAACCGCTACCTGGGCGCCCGGGATATCTTCTTCATCGGAAGGGGAATCGATTATGCCATCTCCCTGGAGGGCTCGCTGAAGCTGAAGGAAATTTCCTATATTCACTCGGAGGCATATGCGGCGGGAGAGCTGAAGCATGGGACCATTTCCCTGATCGAGGACGGCACGCTGGTGGTAGCCGTATCCACACAGCCGGAGCTCTACCAGAAGACCATCAGCAATATCGTGGAGGTGAAGGCCAGAGGAGCCTTTGTGATGGCGGTGACCAATGAGGAGAACAAGGCGGTGGAAAAGGTCTCCGATTATGTGGTCTACCTGCCCGGGACCCATCCCCGTTTCACCAATTCTCTGGCCATCATTCCCCTGCAGCTGTTTGCATATTATGTGGCTCTGGGCAGGGGCTGCGATGTGGATAAGCCCAGGAACCTGGCTAAGTCCGTGACGGTGGAGTAATTTCCGTGTGCATTGCTTTCCTTGTGACAGCCTCCAGGAGTCCGATGAATTTCACAATCACTTCATGGAGTAAACACAATTCCGTCACAATTAAGGTCTATACTGAATCTATCAACAGGAAGGAACAAAACGTAAATTTTATTTGAAAAGAAAAGAGGTAATTATTATGTACGAAAATGAAATTTATTCGAATTCCGATTCCGGAAGGTATACGACTTATCAGACCAATAGCGCGGTTTACGGCGGAAATTCCAACGGAAATACCCCGGGAGAGGCAGGCAAAAAGAAGAAGGGGATATTCCGCAAATTCCTTCTGTGTATGGGACTGGGCCTATGCTTCGGACTGTTTGCGGGCGCGGGATTTTACGGAGTGAAGTACGGAGCGGGAAGCCTGTTCCCTGCGGGTAATCAGGAGGCCCTGTCCGGGAATCCGCAGCAGCAGGCGCCCTCCGGCAATACGGCGACCAATGTCAATTATGTCACCTATGTCAGCGATGACGTCTCTGATGTGGTGGAGAAGGTGATGCCCGCCATGGTATCCATTGTAAATAATTATACCAGCACCATGAATATCTGGGGATACTCCTACAGCCAGCCAGGTACTTCCGCAGGCTCCGGCATTATTGTCTCCGAGAATGAAAAGGAGCTCCTGATTGTAACCAATTACCATGTGGTGGACGGTGCGGAGGATCTGGAGATTCTCTTTATCGACGGATCCACGGCCCATGCCAATATCAAGGGGCGCGACTCGGATATGGATCTGGCGGTGATCGCGGTGTCGCTGGAAGAGCTGTCTCAGGAAACCAGGGACGCCATTGCCGTGGCTACTATGGGTGACAGCGACAGCCTGAAGCTCGGAACTCCCGTGATTGCCATCGGAAATGCCCTCGGGGAAGGACAATCCGTGACCAACGGCATAATCAGCGCCCTGGATCGTCAGGTTACCATGGAGGACGGCAGTACCGGAACTTTTATTCAGACCAACGCGGCCATCAATTCCGGCAATTCCGGCGGAGCGCTGCTCACCATTACCGGCGAGGTAATCGGCATTAATTCCGGCAAGGTAAAGGGAACCGGCATAGAGGGCATGGGATACGCCATCCCAATCAGTAAGGCTAGCCCTATTATAGCGGATCTGATGGAGCATCAGACCAGAACGGAAAAGGTAGCCGAGGAGGATATAGGATACATGGGAATTTCTCCTCAGGATGTCACCGGCCAGATGGCTCAGACATACGGAATGCCCCAGGGCGTGTATGTTTACAGCGTGGAGGAGAACTCCGCCGCAGAGGCAGCCGGTATGAGGAAAGGGGATATCATCGTGAAGATCGACGGCCAGAGGATTTCCTCCTATGCCGATCTCAAGACGATTATGCAGTATTACAGCGCAGGAGAAACGGTCACGATTGTGGTACAGCGGTTTGAGGGCGGCGAGTATGAGCCCCATGATCTGGAGATCACCTTCGGGAGAAGGGAGAAGTAGGGTACCCTGTCCGCAGACATAAGGATTTCCTCAATCAAATATTACGATGCAGGCACGGCATAAGGTCAGCTTCGCAGACTTGACTCATTGCCCAACGAGTAATGTTTGCCCGGGGGGATAAATGCGGAGAGGAAACAGATAGAAAGAGAATGATGAGAAAGGAATGCCCCGGACGGAAAGCCGCGTCCGGGGTAATTTTCTGAGATGCTTTGTGAAAGCCGCTTTATCTTAGCCTCCCTGTCTATCAGAAGATTTCTGAACCTGCTGCGGAAGAGCCGGAATCATAATTATGCCGGAAAACACAGGTCTTCGTTGTGATACTCCGGCAGAAGCGCAGCGGGTTGGGGAACATTGGGAGCAGCAGCACTTGAGCACATAACAACGAAATCTGGTGCAAGATGGTAAAATATGGTTCCGGTTTGTCCGGGTCATGGGAGAATTCATTTAGAAAAAGTTTACTTGTGCTGAGATACATTTTCAAGTATACTTAAAAGGGAAATTCCGAGGGAAGGTGTTTCCGGAAACGGGCAAGCCGTCCCCGAATGACACAAGAGTTCCCGGAAACAGACAAGTATTTCGGAACCGATAACATTGAGGACAATAACCGAAGCGGAAGCTGGCGGAAACGAAATCGGACAGAACGAAACGAGGAGTGTGATTATGTCGGATAGATATGAGGACAGGGAAGAGAAGGAAGTAAAGGATGAGGCGGAAGAGAAGCGGACGGACCTGACGGAAGGGCATCCGGACGCTTCTGCCACGAAGAACGCGGGAAAGAGCGATAACAGCGATTACGAGGATGTCTGCTTTATCTGCCGCAGGCCGGAGAGCAAGGCGGGCAAGATGTTTAAATTGCCTAATAATATCTGCGTCTGCAACGATTGCATGCATAAGACCATGGAGACGGTCAGTCAGTTTGACTATCAGGGAATGCTGAATAACCCTCAGCTGCAGAGGGAGCTGGACGAGATGAAAAAGCAGGGGGGCTTTCCCAATATCAGCTTTGTGAACCTGGCGGACCTGCGGGGGGACGGGGGAATTCCCAACAAGCAGAAGCTGAAGAAGAAAAAGAAAAAGGAGGGGGAGGAACCCGTTCTGAACATTCGGGATATTCCGGCGCCTCATAAGATCAAGGCGAGCCTGGATGAGTATGTGGTGGGGCAGGATCATGCCAAGAAGGTGATATCCGTGGCGGTATATAACCATTATAAGCGTGTTGCTACCGGCACCATGGATAATATCGAGATTGAGAAGTCCAATATGCTGATGATAGGACCCACCGGCTGCGGCAAGACCTATCTGGTGAAGACCCTGGCAAGGCTTCTGGATGTTCCCCTGGCCATCGCGGACGCTACTTCCCTGACGGAGGCCGGATATATCGGTGACGATATCGAATCCGTGGTATCAAAGCTTCTGGCTGCCGCCGACAACGACGTGGAGAAGGCGGAGAGGGGCATTATCTTCGTGGACGAGATCGACAAGATCGCCAAGAAAAAGAATACCAATAGCCGGGATGTGAGCGGTGAGAGCGTTCAGCAGGGAATGCTGAAGCTTCTGGAGGGTGCGGAGGTGGAGGTGCCCGTGGGCGCCAACAGCAAAAATGCCATGGTGCCCCTCGCCACGGTGAACACCCGCAATATCCTCTTCATCTGCGGAGGAGCCTTTCCGGACCTGGAGGGGATCATCAAGGAGAGACTGACAAAGACCGCCTCCATCGGCTTTAACTCGGAGCTGAAGGACAAGTATGATAAGGACAAAAATATTCTGTCCAGAGTGACGGTGGAGGACATTCGGAAATTCGGCATGATTCCGGAATTTATCGGCCGCCTTCCCGTGATTTACACGCTGGAGGGGCTGTCCAGGGAGATGATGGTAAAGATCCTGAAGGAGCCCAGGAATGCCATATTGAAGCAGTACCAGAAGCTGCTGGAGCTGGACGAGGTGAAGCTGGAATTCACCGATGAGGCCCTGGAGGCCATCGCGGAGAAGGCCATGAAGCGAGACACCGGCGCCAGGGCCCTGCGCTCCATCATCGAGGAATTCATGCTGGATATCATGTATGAGATTCCCAAGGATGACAATATCGGCAGGGTCACCATCACCAGGGAGTACATTGAGGGGATCGGAGGCCCCATCATCGATATCCGCAGCAACCAGATCCTGGAAAATCCGGATAATCTCAAGCAGATCGAGCAGAAGTAAAGAGGTAAAAACGGAGAACGGCGCAGGCATTATTTCCTGCGCCGTATTAAGGATCCGCTAAGAAATAAGTAAGTCCTCACATTTGGCTTGCCTGAATTCACATTTACCGCGTTGGTCTACGCTTCGCTTTGGCTCGTGCCGGACGTGTGCCACCGGCACACAGCACCGACGGCCGCCGCAGTCCACTATGATTCCTTCTTCCGCCTTGCAGCCGGGAAATCAATCTGTGTCAAATATAAATTTATTTCTTGACAGTTCCTGATTGGTATCCGTAAATCACTGGGCAGAATCAGGAGGGCAGCCTGCGTTAGTAGCCTTCGCTGACTACCTTCCACGTCCCGTCTTCCGGCTGTAACGTAATGCTGCGGTCCGGCTCCTGGATAACGCCGCCTTTGGAGGCTGTCACGGAGAAGACGATCTCTGTTTCGGATTGCTGCAGAATTTCCATGGAAACCACCTCAAAGACAGTACCGTTATAATAGGCTCTGGCCGCTTCCTCCGCCGCGGACAGAGCGTTTTTATCTGCAGCGGGGGCAGTGGAGGGGAGTTGGGTATCGGCTTCGGCCCGGGGGTTTTCCGGGACGGCGCTTTCGGCAGGGCTGTTATAAGAGGGGTCAAGCTGCTTTTTCTCTTCCTCAGAGGATTCATCATTCCCTTCCGGGGCATTTTCCTCCGGAAGGGCTTCATAGAGCAGATATCCTTCCTCCGCATAAACCACAAGATCATTATTATACTGATACACCGCCGCGCCTGTGATGGGGATGTTGGCCTGAAAATCCTCCCTGGGCACGCCATCCGTAATGCCGGACTGCGGGTCGCTCACATCGCTTTCAATCTTCCCCAGATAAACGCAGCCTTCTGGCAGTTCGGTATAGGGATATTTCTGATTAATGGACTGCCGGTATAACACGCCGGTTACCCGTACCATGGGAGGAGCGTCCGCGGCGCCGGAGGAGGCTATGGCGCCCTGGGCGTAGAGGACGTCCCGGGGAATGGCCTCGCTGTCCGGCCGCCTTACGAAAGCGTCCGCCTCGGTGATTTGGTAGTCATCGAAGGCGGCAAAGAAGGTTCCGTCGTCCAGCAGGGAAATCTCCAGGGCTTTTGTGGCGGTTTTGCCGTCTGCAAAGGTGATCTCCAATACAATCAGATCCCTGCGCATTTCCTCGGGCAGAGCCGCAATGCAGCTGCTTTCGCCGTGGGTCAATTCCCGGATAAGGCTGTCGGGAACCCAGTCGATGGTCAAATAGTAGTATTCCTGTTCGTTCTCTCCATAGGCAACGGTGAAATTCCTGGCGTTCCCGTATTCCTCCCGCTGCTCCGTCCAGTCCACAAAACAAATCATCTGATTTTTGCAGGAAAAACGGACTGCGGCAATATCCCGGCCGGACAGGTAGAACATCAGCGGCTTTCCCCTCATTTCTCCTGTATCGCTGATGGAGCCGGTGCTGATTATCGCGCCTGCCGCCGTGATTTCCTCCTCCGTGTCTCTGGCGTGGACCGATATGGGGATATCCTTTTGAAAAGGGAAGAACAGACTGCCGGTGACAAGCAGTATGGCAAGACAGGCTGCAAGGGCGCCCCATTTCGCGAGACGATGATTTCTGTTCTTTCTCTGGTAATCCATAGCCTCCTGAAGATAGCGGCTGTCAATCTGGTTCATGGCTTCCGAAAATTTTTGCAGATTCATAAGAACACCTCTCTTTCTTCCAAATATTCTTTCAGCTTCCGCCGGATGCGGGTGAGCCGGACGGTTACGTTTTTCTCCGTGAGACCTGTGCGGCTTGCAATCTCCCGGCAGCTGTCGTCAAACCAGTAACGGCGCAGAAAAATAACGCGGTTTTCCGCCGACAGGGTTTCCAGGAAGCTCTCGATTATCCGGGCCAGCTCCCGGGCGTCTATTTCGGATTCCACAGTGCAGGGGGCCGCCAGACAGGCTTCGAGCTCCTCCATGGCGACCGTATAGGCGCCGCCCCGCCTGGCGGCTCTTTTCCGGTAATAGGCCTTCAGAGAAAGGTTTCTCACGATTTTGTATAGATAGGGCAGCAGCGGAGCGGGCTTTGCCGGCGGGATTGCGTTCCACATGCCCAGATAGGCATCGTTGACGCAGTCCTCCGCATCCTGCCTGTCGTTTACAATGCCGTAAGAGAGACTTCGGCACCGGGAACCGTATTTCCGGTCAAGCTCCTCTATAGCAGCTTCCGAACGCCGGAAAAACAATTCAATAATTTCTCTATCCTCTGTCAATGGCTTTCCCTCCTTTCCGCCTCTACCTTTATACTACAGTTTTGACGGCTGAGGCTACAGAAAAGCGTAAAATATTTAAAAATTTATTCCAGCGGACAATGAGTCAGGCGAATGCGCCGGCATCTATTTGGCAAATGCCGCCGAACCACACTGGCAGATATTGTGACAATTTTTTTGCTGCAAAACTTATTTTTGTATTGACATTTCTGTATAATATGGTAATATAAACATATGAACAATGGTTCATATGAAAGCCCTGAAAGACTTAGAGCGTGTTTGAAAATTGCTTTCTGCAAGATGTGCGTCACAATTTGTGGGAGATTTGGGTCAAATGAAGGGCGCATAGCGGGCTATGTAACCTGAATTTGACCCAAAGATACCGCGAATGTGGGGACGCGGTTACCGCGGCAGATGGCGGGAATGAATTTTCAAACACGCTCCAGGGCTCAGAAGGGGATTAAGAAAATATAAAAAAGAAAAAAGGGAAATGAGGAGGAGCAAGCATCATGAAGAAAACTTACAAAATCGAGGTAGACTGTGCTAACTGTGCTTTGAAAATGGAGGAAGCGGCCAGGAAGGTGGATGGAGTTTCGGAGGTGACCGTAAGCTTCATGACCCAGAAGATGAAAGTGGAATTCGCGGACGGCGCGGAGGAGAAAGGGGTTATGCAGGCGGTGCGCAAGGCGTGCAAAAAGGTGGAGGATGACTGCGAGATCTTTTTGGACTGAGGCGCAGGGTACAAGCGTAAAACGGGAATCGCTCCGGCGGTTCCTTTTTATGCGCAGGCCCGCATATGAAACTTTGCTGCTAATGCAGCATGCAGCTTTTGCTGAACGGATATTTATGTAAGAAGGCCTTCCGCCAGACGGAGACGGAGTCACCCGGGAATACGGAGTGCTTTAAAGGAATGAGAGAGGTGTTGTTATGACAAAAAAGCAGAAAAAGGTTTTATACCGCATTATCATAGCGGGTATTCTTATGGTAGGATTGCATTTTGTGCCTGTAGAGGGATATTTCAGATTTGGCCTGTATTTGATTCCCTATGTGATCATCGGCTATGACATTCTCCGCAAGGCGGCCCTGGGAATTATTCACGGAGAGGTATTTGACGAAAATTTCCTCATGGCGGTAGCTACGGTGGGAGCCATGCTCCTGGGCGTGTATAACGAGGCCAATGGCAGGGAGGGTGAATTTGCCGAAGGCGTTGCGGTTATGCTCTTTTATCAGATCGGCGAGCTTTTCCAGGCCGTTGCGGTGGGAAAGAGCCGGAAGAATATCAGCGCCCTCATGGATATTCGCCCGGATTATGCCAATATTGAAGACGGGGAGGGCAACCTGGAACAGGTGGATCCGGATGATGTGGAGGTGGGGACCTGTATCGTGGTACAGCCCGGGGAAAAGATACCCATTGACGGAATTGTGCTGGAGGGGAGCTCCAGTCTGAATACCAGTGCGCTTACCGGGGAGAGCGTGCCCAGAGAAGTGAGCGAAGGAGAGGCCGTGATCAGCGGCTGCGTCAATCTATCCGGACTTTTGAAAATCCGTACCACGAAGGAATTCGGGGAATCCACAGTGTCTAAGATTTTGGACCTGGTAGAGAATTCCAGTATGAAAAAGGCCCGCACTGAGAATTTTATCACCAAATTTGCAAGATTTTATACGCCTGCAGTCTGCTACAGTGCGCTGGCTCTCGCGGTGCTCCCGCCCCTGGTCAATCTGCTGTTAGGCAATCCGGCAGGATGGAGCAGCTGGATTATCCGCGCATTGACCTTCCTGGTCATCAGCTGCCCCTGCGCACTGGTGATTTCCATTCCTTTAAGCTTCTTCGGAGGAATCGGCGGGGCGTCGTCCTGCGGTATCCTGGTAAAGGGCTCCAATTATCTGGAGGCGCTGGCGCGGACGAAATATGTGGTATTCGACAAGACAGGTACTTTGACAAAGGGTGTGTTTCAGGTGACGGAGGTGCATCCGGTACTGCCTTCTGAGGAGCTGCTGGAGCTGGCCGCCTGTGCGGAAAGCTATTCCACCCATCCCATCAGCAAGAGCCTGAGGGAGGCGTACGGCCGGGAGATTGTGAAATCCAGGGTGACTCAGGTGGAGGAGATCGGCGGGCACGGCGTGACGGCGCTGGTGGACGGAAAAGAGGTTGCCGCGGGCAACGAAAAGCTGATGAGAAAGCTGGGACTTGTTCCGGAACAGAGCACCGGGACGGGAACCATTGTGCATGTGGCGGTGGACGGAAGCTACGCCGGGTACATCCTGATTGCCGATGTGGTGAAGGAGCAGTCTGCGGAAGCCATCGCCGCCCTGAAGGCAGCGGGCGTGAAAAAGACAGTGATGCTTACCGGGGACAGCAGGGCAGTGGCAGATCAGGTTGCGAAGGAATTAAAGCTGGATGAGGTAAAGAGCGAACTGCTTCCCGGGGATAAGGTGGGGGCGGTGGAGGCGCTGCTGGCGGAGAAATCTCCCGGAGAGAATCTTGCCTTTGTGGGGGATGGCATTAACGACGCTCCGGTGCTCTCCCGGGCAGATATCGGAGTGGCCATGGGGGCGCTTGGGTCCGATGCAGCCATAGAGGCGGCGGATATCGTGCTGATGGATGATAACCCGCTGAAGCTTGCGCTTGCCATGCGCATTTCCAGAAAATGTCTTAGGATTGTCTATGAAAACATTGTGTTTGCCCTTGCCGTCAAGGCATTATGCCTGATTTTGGGCGCTTTCGGCATCGCAAATATGTGGATCGCCATCTTTGCCGATGTGGGAGTGATGGTGCTGGCCGTGCTGAATGCCGTGAGATGCCTGAAGGTGAAGGCAAGAACTGCCCGAAGGTGAAAATAAGCCGTGAGAATAAGGCGCTCCAAAGAAAAAACGGGAACTTGTCTGAGTGTTGAAGAAAAACTGTAAAATAAGACTTGTCCTGATGAAAAACAGGACTTGTGCGGAAGGGAGAAAAGAAATATAATAGAATCCAAAAGAGGATTCTATTATCAAAATTCTATAATAGAGTCAAAACCGGATTCTGCTATCAAAAATCTATCATAGAAATATGACTGTAGAATCCTGTTTTGGATTCTATAATAAAAAGGCAAAATAGAATCCTATTATCCGAATTCTAAAAAATTTCGACTCTGAAATTCTGCATTTTGAACATGCGGCTGTGCATACTATACCATGAGCACAGCAGCGCTCATGGCAGATGGCCATTCGGCCGTTCTCAGCGGGGAATATGGACATTATACCATGAGCACAGCAATGTTTATGGCAGAAGAGCAGCTGCCTGCTTCGTGTAAGGGGTGGCAGGATTCTGCTATGGGAACAGCAGTGCTCATGGTAAGAAGGCCATCCGGCTGTTCCATGCATGGAATGTGGATGAACATGCCATGAGTGCAGTTTGCTTATGCTAAAGCATGTGTGCCAAAACAGGCAGATAGGAGCGGAATGAAAGAGTTTATGATAATATCGATCCCTTTTTGGGGAACATCCCTGGGAGCTGCCATGGTATTTTTCATGAAAAAGGACATGAAGCCATGGCTGGGAAAGCTCCTCATGGGATTTGCTTCCGGTGTGATGATTGCGGCTTCCCTTTGGTCGCTTTTGCTTCCGGCCATTGAGATGTCCGAAGAACAGGGAGGAAATGCCTGGCTGCCGGCGGCTGCCGGTTTCCTGGCGGGAGTGGGTTTTCTGCTGTTGCTTGACAGCCTTGTACCCCATCTCCATATGGAAAACGCGAAGCCGGAGGGGATGAAGGCGGATTTCCGGAAAACAACCATGCTGGTTCTGGCTGTAACCCTCCATAATCTCCCGGAGGGAATGGCTGTGGGGGTGGCCCTGGCAGGGGCGCTTCTGGACAATACGGGCATGAGTATGGCGGGGGCCATGGTGCTCGCCATTGGAATCGCCATTCAGAATTTCCCGGAGGGAGCCATTATTTCCATGCCCCTTCGGAGTACGGGAGCCTCCCGGCTTAAGGCATTCTGGTATGGAGTGCTTTCCGGAGTGGTGGAGCCCGTGGGAGCAGCGGTAACCATCCTGCTGGCGGAACAGGCGGTGCGGATTCTGCCCTGCCTGCTTGCCTTTGCGGCGGGAGCCATGATTTATGTGGTGGTGGATGAACTGATTCCCGAGGCCCAGTCGGGAGAGCACAACAATATCGGCACCATCGGCGTGAGCATTGGATTCGTAGTGATGATGGTGTTGGACGTGGCGCTTGGTTAGCGAAGACTAATCAGCGCTGCTTCGGCAGCCTGTCATGGCGGGAAAGCAGGCGCAAAACGACGCAATAACGTGCCCCCGGCAGGATTTTCGTCAGGGACTGCCGCGGTGGAGATTCAATGTTGAGAATCGCTTTCGTCTACCTCGGGGCATGACGGCGAAGTCTATTGTAAAGAGCAGAGGGTTGATTATGACCAGTCGGGAGTTTGGCAACGAAGTCTTTTCAAAGTGCAGAGAGCTGATTATAATCAGTCCGGAGCAGGGTGGAAAAAGTAGGGAAAACGGAACAGAATACGGAGGAGAAATATGAGATTTTTAATCATAAGGCATGGAGATCCGGACTACGAGAAGGATTCGCTGACGGAAAAGGGATGGCGGGAGGCGGCGCTTCTGGCCGACAGAATATCGAAGCTTCAGGTGACGGATTTCTATGTGTCGCCCCTGGGAAGGGCAAAGGACACGGCATCCCTTACTTTGAAGAAAATGAACCGGACTGCCACAGAGTGCGACTGGATGCAGGAATTTCCTCCCCGCATTAACCGGCCCGATGCGGAGGGCAGGAGAATGACTCTGGCCTGGGACTGGCTTCCCCAGGACTGGACCCGGGAGCCGGCCTATTTCCTCCGGGATAAATGGATGGACACGCCCGTTATGCGGGAGGGAAAAGTAGGAGAAGCCTATGATTATGTGATCCGGAATTTTGACGCTTTGACGGCCGCTCACGGCTATGTCCGGGAAGGCGAGTATTACCGGGCGGAGCGTGCCAATCGGGATACCGTGGTTCTGTTCTGCCATTTCGGACTGGAGTGCGTGCTGCTGAGCCGGCTGATGAATATCTCCCCCATGCTTCTCTGGCACCATACCTGCGCCGCGCCCACCTCCGTCACCACCGTGATCACGGAGGAACGCAGGGAGGGCAGGGCCTCCTTCCGGGTGAGCGCTTTCGGGGATACCTCCCATCTCTACGCGGGAGGGGAGGAAGTAGCTTTTTCGGCAAGGTTCTGCGAGACCTATGACTACTGGGAGGAGAGGCATGATTGAGAGGGCGGCGCGAATGCCCCGTTATCATAAAGGCGGATGCCGAAAGCGTGCCTGAAAGAATGTCATGTGATGCGCTCCGGCCAGCCCGGTGCCGCTCATGCTGTTAAACAAATCAGAAGTGATAAAAAGCAGTGTAAGCAACCAGAAAAAGAAGTAGAGAGGCGGGAAAATGGCGCGTACAGTTGGAATCGGGATTCAGAGTTATTGCGACATCATAAAAAAGGATTGTTTTTATGTGGACAAGACAGGTTTCATCCGGGAATGGTGGGAGAACGAGGACAGCGTTACGCTGATTACCCGTCCACGTAGATTTGGAAAAACCCTGACCATGAGTATGGTGGAACAGTTTTTCTCTGTGGAGTATGCAGGCCGGGGAGATCTGTTTGAAGGGCTGTCCATCTGGAGGGAGAAGGAGTACCGCGCGCTTCAGGGCACCTACCCTGTGATCAGCCTGTCCTTTGCCAATTTGAAAGAGAAAAGCTATGAGATCACCCGGAAAAAGATATGCCAGATATTGACAGATCTGTATGCAGATCATTCGTTTTTGTTAAACAGTACGGAATTGGAAGGGAGTGACAGGGAATATTTTCGAAGAGTCACCGTAGATATGGATGATGCGGACGCTTCCATGGCCCTTCATAATATGGCGAAATATCTGAGCCGTTACTATGGGAAAAAGGCGATCATCCTCCTGGACGAGTATGACACGCCCATGCAGGAAGCGTATGTGGACGGATATTGGGAGGAGCTTGCGGCCTTTACCAGAAGCCTGTTCAATTCCTCCTTTAAGACAAACCCGTGGTTGGAGCGTGCCATAATGACAGGGATCACCCGTGTTAGCAGGGAGTCCGTCTTTTCGGATCTGAACAATCTGAAGATGGTCACGACAACCTCCGATGAGTACGCGCTGTCATTTGGTTTCACAGAGGAAGAAGTCTTTGCTGCCATGGATGAGTACGGCTACTCCAATAAACAGGAAGTAAAGCTCTGGTATGACGGCTTTGTGTTCGGAACACACAGGGGTATTTATAATCCATGGTCTATTTTAAATTATCTGGACACGGGGAAACTTACAACCTATTGGGCGAATACTAGCTCCAACAGCCTGGCAGGGAAATTGATTCGTGAGGGCAGTCCGGAGGTTAAGACCATCATGGAGGATCTGCTGAACGGAAAAGTCCTGCGGACGCAGATCGATGAGCAGATCGTGTTCACCCAACTTGGACAGAAACGCAATTCCATCTGGAGCCTTCTTTTAGCCAGCGGTTATCTGAAAGCGGAGAACTATGTATTGAACCCGGATAAGGGAAGGCCGGAGTATGAACTGGCATTGACAAATAAAGAAGTGCGCCTCATGTTTGAGGACATGATAGAGGGCTGGTTTGCGGGAGATACCGTTCCATACAATGAATTTATCAAGGCGTTGATGCTGGGGGACCTGGACGCCATGAATGAGTATATGAACCAGGTGACCCTGGAGATATTCAGTTCCTTTGATACAGGAAAGCGGCCTTCCGGGAAAACGGAGCCGGAACGCTTTTACCACGGCTTTGTTTTGGGGCTGATGGTGGACTTAAGGGAGAGATACGTGATTACCTCCAACCGAGAGGAGCGAAAAGCAAGCTGCGCTTGCTTTGGAAGATATGATGTGGTGTTGGAACCGCTTTCGGAGGCAGATGATGCGATCATCATAGAGTTTAAGGTGCATAATTCCAGGAGGGGGCAGGATCTGGAAGAAACTTTGCAGAATGCACTAAGGCAGATCGATGAGAAGAAGTACGAAATGAGCCTGCTGTCCAGAGGAATCCCGGCAGAGCGGATACGGAAATATGGCTTTGTTTTTGACGGGAAAACGGTGTTGATAGGTTGAGGGGCGGGATTCTAAGGTTCTGAGAGACCTATGACAACTGGGAGGAGAAGCATAACTGTAGGGGCGAAATCAGAATTTTGGAGATTGGACTGGAATGGAAGGGAGCGACGGACGGCTCCCTTCTTTCGGTTTATATTAGATGCTTTATCAGTAGAGAATTTGTCGGAATTTTAAGCATTCAGGTCTTACTCTTATTTATTCTTTCTGCGTACTTTCTGCGGACTCTTCCGTCGCGTTATCTGTTGTTTCAGGCTGTGTTGGCTCGTCGCCTTCAAGGTATATCCATTTGATCTTATATGCTTTTCCCATACTATCGCCTATGTTGTGGACATAATCCTCCAGCGATTTCTGCGCACGTTGCTGCGCATTTGCCAATAAGGCCGTATCGCTGCTGGCAGATTCCTGCATTCTGGCCTGCGCTTCCTGGAAGGCCGCGGTTTGATGCTCGGCTTCCACAGCTGCGGAACCCTTTGCAACTATGAACGAATCTTCGGTTAAGGTAGTTTCGTCCACTTTACAGTCAAGCACCTGAGCCTGAGGGATGGTGATGGTCACGATATCATATGCTTCAAAGTCCTGCATCCTATCGGCATACTTGAGCATGTAATCGGTGTAGTCCGCCAACAGATCCTGGTCTGTTCCGTTTGATTCGGAATATATTTTTATAAATTCACAGTATTCCGTCATAAACTTTTCATAGCTGTCCATTGCTTCCTTAAATGCAGGACGCATTCCGTCCACCAGTTCTTCTAAAGAATTATCTGTATTATCTGTGATATTATCGTCTTCCGAGTCTGAGGTATCGCTTTCCGGCTGTTCGGGGGCGGAAACATTGCCATGCATAGTTTTTTCATCTTCATCATAATGCATATATATATTATATCCTTCCGCATTATCTGAACGATAGAAACCTTCATGACTACTGGCATCGACGGTATATCCGAGCTTTTGGCATTCCGCAACATAAGCATTAAAGCCTTCTAATGATATGCCATATGCTTCAAACATAAATGTGTCCTCGTCATCAAAATGGCATTCCAGAATTATTACATCCGGTTTTGGGATTTTATTGCCGAGGTCTGTTTGCGTCCATTGATATGCCGTTTCTGTTTCTGATTCTGCAGAATACTTGCCAGAACTGTAATCATAATAAACAGTATAGATTTTGTCGTTGTCAACATACCTTATAGTGGCAATATCAGGCTGGACTAATTGAAAGTGGCTTAAGTCCCTCAGAGCATGGTATCCTCTGTAATACCAACAGCGTGTATTGGTGACAGATTCCCCCGGATTTACAACGATCTCAGCTTCGGCATACATAGAAATAGGTTTGCCCTTAAGGGATTCCATCTCATCAGGACTTATTTCATATTTTTCCTGAATATCGGTATAGAATGCCGTTTTTTCTTCTTCCGTAATATCGGATTTTTCCGTGAATTGAATCTCAAAGCCCGCAATAGTATATTTTGTGTTATTTATGTAGGAAAGAAGAATGTAGCGCTCGCCGTCCACAATTCCTTCATCAACATTCCAGGAAATATCCTCTATTTTGATATTATCTTTTGCAGAACTATTGTTACCCGTTTCTTCGGCTTCTTCCTCCTGTTTGGAAGCAGAATCAATTGAAGAGGTAGACGCCGTTTTATCCCCGCAGGCAGATACGGAAAACAGACACAAACCTAACAACAACACACATAATTTCTTTTTCATAGATTAATCTCCTTTGCTTTGCATTATTATTTACCAAGTTCGGCTATCAGCTCCTTTGCGATTTCGATTAATGTATTGAGTTCTTCCTGCTCTTTCTTTAGTATTAACACCTGCCTTTCCAGAGTTTCCTTCACAATACAATCAGGTGCGTCAATCAAATTCTTGATTTCTTTGATTTTGAATCCAAACTGTTGATATAGTTTGATTCTCCGGATCCGATCCCGCTCAGCCTCGCCAAAAAGCAGATAACCGTACTTGTTTTTTCCGACTCGGGATACCAGGTTTGCTTTCTCGTATCCCTGCACCGCCCGTCGTGTTACTCCCAGTTCGTTACAGATTTCCTGTAAAGTTTTTAATTCGCTCATATTATCTCCTTCTAGCCTAAAATTGCACGTAACGTGCAGTCAAAGACTTTTTTAGTCAGCAGGTTTCCTGCTACCATAAAGGAGTAAGATTTTCACGCGAATTAAAAACCCCGCACATGGTAAAATCATGTGTGGGGTTTCCCGGTACGGTATGTAATTGTAGTCCTGATGCAGGAAACTGCATCAAAATATTTCAGTCATCATTATAGTTTACTTCGATATTCAGGATGTTTTCTATATCATTTAGTAGTTCAGTAACGGAATCTTTCATATCTTTCATGGCATCATTATGCAGCAATTCTATTTTTGTACATTTAGAAGCTATGATTTTTTCCTTTAAATCTTCCAGATTGTCACATTTTACGTCATCAATATATACCTGATCCCAATCTATGCGAATGGTTACGGTGACCGAACTTCCTCCGCCATTACTTCCGATTTCATTACTTGCTTCCGCGCCGCCTGGCTTTTGCAGAGATTCTGTACTGATTTGCGAACTATTATTAATTGCCTGCTCATCTTCGATTTCATTTTTTCCGCATGCAACTAACAGGAACAGGCAGATAATAGCTGTAATAATGAGCAGGATTTGACTGTTTTCCATCTTTTCTATCTCCTTTAGTTATATTTGACTGTTATTCCCAATGTTTGCTCAAGATCGGAAAGTGCCTTTTTGACTTCATCGTAAGTTGATTTAATTGCATAGTCGTGTTCAAAAACGTATTCTTTTATATTTCCCGCAGACTGATATCGGCTGATCGTATCCTTAAGTTCTTCAATATCTGCACATTCCACATCGTCAATCCATATAGAAGATTCTTCCACTTTGATTGTGATAAAACCACTTTCTTTTGCCATGTCCGATTCGGAAACTATTTCCGAATCACCATTTTCTTCACCAATTCCCTTGCCAAGTCCTAATCCTATTCCGGCACCTGCTCCAATAATAACTAATACTATTCCTATTCCAATAATTAATTTGATCATCATTCTTACTCCCCGCTCTTTTTTAATCTATACTGAATTCTTCCGGATTCATCTTTATTTTCAGCTATTTCCAATGCTCTCTTTATATCTTCAAAATCATTTGCATAAACCTTGGATTCATCCACAATAAATACAATATAAATGTATTTATCCTCCGCTGCACTTGCCAATTCTGTCTCTATAAATTCCTGCAAATCCAGCTTTAAAGTATTTACAGCATATTTCCATTCTTCGGGATCTCTTCTTTTGGCGGAAATCTGTTTTCCTCCGTTTTCATCGGAAGCAGCTCCATAGGTCAGACATCTCTCCGTATTATTGTATTTATTTTCTAGCCCAACATTAAAAACAACGACAATATCATCCATATAATCGTATGCATTAAGCTGATTTTCTGCATTCTGTAAACGTGCTAATAATTCCTCGATATCACCTTCAGCCAGTTTTGCAAGGGCGTTTTCTAATTCTTCCGAAATTCCTGCTAATTTTTCTAACTCTCCCTGCATTTCGCCGTTTTGTTCTTGTACTTCTTCTAATGCAGCGGTTCTCTCTTCCATCAGCTGGGTATTTTTAATCATCACGGCAAAAATTAAAATCATGACGACGTCCAACAGAGAGGTTAGTTCAATAACAATATCTCTTGTCCGCTTATGTTTCATCGTTGTTCCTCGTATTTTCATAAAATTTTTGTATTCCGGCACTTATATCTTCTACTAATAGATCGATGTCTGCCGATATAAGAGAATCAATAGTTTTAAATAGAATGGCAGCTAAGACACCTAATAAAGTTGTGGTTAATGCAACCATAAAGTTTTCCATCATGGTTTCAGAAGAATAAGTTACTAAGGCAGCTACTGTCCCCAGAATTCCTAATAAGGGAAAAACGGCGGTAAAATTGGCATACATTGTATAGCGTCGAATAAGTTTATCTCTTTTGGCAGAAAGGTCTTTTATTTCAGTATTCGTCCAGGTTGTTGGTGCTTTTACATTATACCGCTTATCAGAAGAAGGCAGTAATGTAGCGTATATTTTTTTAATAAGGCTCTTCATTCTTGCAAACAGCATGATATTAATTATTATCAGCACAATAATTACTAAATTACCCCAATAGCAAAAGAACAAAGCTATAAGATTAATGACTTTATTAAGAATGTCCATTTATATTTCCTTTCTCCTGTGTTTTCTCACAATGTGACAACGCTTAATTGACAATATAACATTATGTAAAACCCTAAAACAAAACCATGATAAATGTAAAGACGAACATATTGTTTAAGTAGATATTTGGAATAAAGTATGTTTTTTAGCTGAGCATGATAAAAGATAAACTTCAGTAAAGTCTCATCTGCCGTGATATGTAATAACAATCGGTACATTTGGCATATAAACTTTTCCGCCAAAAACAAAAGGTTTCCCATTTACCGTAACGGATTCTACCAATCCTGGTTTTTGTAATAGGCCCAGGGTAACATCATGCATATTAATGCATGTTATATTGTAGAAGCCTGCGTTTAGAAGTGTCTGCTGTACTGCAACATAGTTTTGCTCTGAAAGAACTCCCAAATTTTTTGGTGCTCTGACGCCGCCATTTTGCAGTAATTCCCGTTCGATTTCTTTATCTGGTATTACTTTAAAAATTAAATAGGCGCCACCGCCGACTATGGGACCGCCCACATAGATCAGACAGAGAAATGCAGCCATGCCTCCAAGCGTATCGTTGGTTTTCCAAACAATAAGACATAATAAGGCAACTACAAAAATGGAACAGATCCAAATATATGTCAGAATTTTTCGAAGCGGATTTTTCTGATTTATTTGTGCTTCCTTTATTTTTAATTCTCTTAGTCGAATTTCTCCCTCAACTTCAATTTGTTTAAGCTTAGCCTGATCAATTACTTTATGCGTACTGCGGTAATCGTCGAGTTGGATTTTTGTTCCGCAATATTGACTAAAGGTAAAATCTCTGTTTTCGTCGTCAATTGCAAGACTGGCATTGCAATTAGGACAGTTACATGCTCTCATAAAAACCTCCTTGAAACATAGTATTTATTCAATAATCGATAAAGTGCATACACATTCACTGATACGGATAGTCTGGGTTATGCACACTATAACAATAACAGGACATAAGTCTCCATTGCCCCAGCTTTCACATCCTGCGCAATACAAGGCGGTGCATCCAAACCTATTTTACCATATTCCCAAAGATATGGGAATATGGAAGTTTGGAAAATGCATGTAAAATTTATTATGAGGTGGTGTCGGTGATAACGTTCGATCCGTTGTGGAAAACTCTGAAAGAGAAAAAAATAAGCCAATATGACCTTCTGAATAAATTTAAAATGAGCAGGGGCATGCTTGACAATCTCAAGCATGACAGGAGTATCACGCTTAATACACTGAATGACCTCTGCAATATGCTGGACTGTGATGTTGCAGACATCATTGAATATAACAGAGATTAAGGCCGATAGGTTTTGATCATTATTAAGTTTTGCTTATTTCGCTTTTGGCATTTTCGTTTTTATACTTTATCTGGTAGTTCAAAATGAATCAAATGTTCCCGGGGAAATTTACAAAATGTTTATCTGCCGTTTTTATCAGCTTAAAATTGCACGCAGCGTGCAGTCAAGACATATTAACAGAAATTTTTGTACAGACTTTGGATTTCTTTCGCTTGCATTGCGGTTTCGCATTTCTACCTTTCGACTGGTCTTTGGGCATGTATCTTCCGTTTTGTGTTTCTTTTTTCCAACTGATCTCCGGGTATGTAATTACAGCATAAATAGGCATTTCTAATTACTTGCCGGAAACAGGAGCTTCCTGTATAATACAAACATAGGGAATCCCAAGAAAGGTGGTTGATAAAAAGATACCTCAGAGTAAAATAAGATTACTGACTTAGCCGGTTAGTAAAAATCTTATTGAACAGAGAGGTATCTAAGATAAATTGTAACACACAAAACGCAAAAATTGCATCCATAACTGAAAAAACTTTGATTGTTGGAACCGATGTGGGGAGCGAGACCCATTACGCAAGAGCATTTGACTGGCGCAACTACGAGTACACCAGGAAACCGCTGGAGTTCAGCAACACCGAGGCCGGCTTCCAGACACTGAAGGCATGGGTGGAGGACATGGCAAAGAAGCATGGTAAGACGGCTGTCTGCTTCGTGTACCCTCCACCCTCTATTTTCGTACCAGATACAGAGAAATGTCCATCTCCTTGGCTCATTCATCTGAGATATAAACTTTAAAATTCCTTGATTTTTTGAGAAAAATCACTTGACAATACAGGGAGGTTTTGTAAATGAATACAAATGAATTTATGAAACAAATTTATGCTTACGAAAAAGAACTAGGAAATTCAGAAAATATTTTGAAAGGAGATTTATTAAAAGAAGAAGAAAGAGAATTTATTTCGGAAAATTCAAATGCATTTTTATTTGGTTTAATTGCAGACCAGTCAGTCAAGGCTGAAACAGCTTGGTCTTTACCATATAAACTGAAAGAAAGAATGGGTACTTTTGAAATAAAAGATATAGTTTCAAAATATAGTATGGATAATATACAGCAATTTATTAAAGATAAACCAGCTCTTCATCGTTATCCGACTAATATAGGAAAATATCTGTATCTTGCAGCTGAGAAGATAATGAATGAATATGCTTCTAATGCTAAAAATATATGGTTTAATCAGCCAGCCAAGATTATAGTAAAACGGTTAGAAGATTTTAAGGGAATAAGCCATAAAAAAGCATCTTTAGCTTGTCTCCTTTTGATTAGAGATATGAATTTAAATATAGAGGATAAAGAAAATGTAGATATAATTTATGATATACATATAAGAAGAATTTTTTTAAGAGCAGGATTTTGTGAGAAAGATACTTTAAAGGATGTAGTCGAGGGCGCAAAAAAACTATATCCTGAGTTT
Source organism: uncultured Acetatifactor sp. (assembly GCA_910589035.1). Classification (GTDB taxonomy): domain Bacteria; phylum Bacillota; class Clostridia; order Lachnospirales; family Lachnospiraceae; genus Acetatifactor. The sequence continues at coordinate 132,300 of CAJUSI010000081.1, forward strand.
CCGGGATATTTAACATCAGCATTTTGGGCAATTGGAAGAGAGATATGCAGGCCGTCTAATCCGTGTTGTGATAAATGTCCAATAAGAGAATTTTGCAAAAAACAAATAGAATTAGGAGACAATATACATGCTTGAAATGCTGAATAATACCAGTGCTATATCCGGCTGGTTTTTAAACTATAACTGGATACAACCTGGCTAACTTAATTCGTGCATCCTGCGTCTTAAACTGCCAGTTGATTTTTGCACATTCTGCATTACGCCTGATAGTCCATGCACGAACCTGCTGTTTAAAGCTTTCCAAATCTGGCAGCGGCTTCCCCAGGGCCTGGCGGCTCATGATGCCGATTTCAATCTCTGCCATGTCCAGCCGACTCCCATGTTTTGGCGTGTAATGCCATTCAAAGCGTTCTGCCAGTCTGCGTGCTTCTTCCGGCGGGAAGGCCTTATATAATGAAGCCGGAGAATGGGTATTTAGATTGTCGGTAACAAGGACTATTTTTCCGTCCGTGGGTACAGGGTGTCGGAAGTATATTGGAGAATATCTGCAAAGTCCAGTGCTGTGCGAGTCTGCGTCACAACAGTTTCCCTCCTGCCTGCCAGGGGTTCGGAAATCATGAATACATCAGCATCACCGTTTCGGACATACACGGAATCTACTTTTTCAGGTTGGCCCGGTTCGCAGGGGATGCGGGCATATCAGATAATAAAGGAGTCAAATATAATTTTTCGGATTCCAAACCCCGTCTTGACAATATCGTCTCAAAGTGGTATTTTATATTTACACACGACATGTCGAGGTACGACATACCATCTGTAAACATGACGCGTAAAGAGATGCCGCATAAAGCGATGCCGCACAAGGCGATGCCGCACAAAGCCACGCCGCATATTGGCAAGCCGCAAAAGCTCCGTCGCATGGCAATATGCCGCAGCAAAACATACCGTGTGAGGATACGTCGCGCAAAGACAGAAAGGAGAGAGCTGATTGAGAGAAGCCCTGCGCAAAAAATATATTCCCATGACGGAAACCATCTATTACACCCTTTTATCGGTTGTGATTCCAAGGCACGGATATGCCATCATGCAGCATGTGAGCAGCCTGACAAAGGGAAGGATACTCCTTGGCACAGGCACACTTTATACCATGTTGGGCAGGCTGACATCCGACGGCATGATCCGGGTGCTTCCCGACAGTGAGAAGAAGATCTACCAGATCACCGATATCGGTCTGGAGCTGCTGCGGGAGGAGACCAGGCGCCTGGAGCTGCAGCTGAAGGACGGGCGAAAAATTCTGTCAGGGGGGGTGTTTCCGGTTCTGGATGTGGAAAACGGGCAGGAGGCGACAAAATGATTTCAATATTTACGCATTTGGTTCTGTTCTTACAGGAAAGGGAACCGATGCGGGAAAGGCATAGGTATAGGAATGAAACTGGAAGTGAAAGGTATTCGTAAAAGCTTCGGAGACAAGGAAGTGCTCCACGGTGTGAGCTTTCAAGTGGAGGGAGGAAAGGCGCTGGGGCTGCTGGGCAGAAACGGAGCGGGTAAGACCACCACGATCCGCATATTAATGGATGTGTTCCATGCGGACAGCGGAGAGATTCTCCTGGACGGCGCTAAGTTTGTACCCTCCAGACATCAGATCGGCTATCTGCCGGAGGAAAGGGGGCTTTATCCCAAGAGAACCGTCATTGATCAGATGGTATATCTGGCGAATCTTCGGGGCCTGAAGCCCAGGGAGGCGAAGGAGAGTGCGAAGAAATGGCTGGCCAGGCTGGAGATAGCGGAGTATGAGACCAAGAAGCTGGAGACCCTGTCCAAAGGAAACCAGCAGAAGGTGCAGCTTGCCGCCACCTTGGTGAGCAATCCGGGGATCGTGATTCTCGACGAACCCTTCAGCGGTTTGGACCCGGTAAATTCACAGATCCTGAAGGATGTGGTGAACGAGCTGATAGGAGAGGGAAGGCTCGTGATCTTCTCCAGCCATCAGATGAGCTATGTGGAAGAGTTCTGCGATAATATCGCTATCATCAACCAGGGCGAAGTGGTGCTGGCAGGCGATCTGAAGGAGATCAAAAAGGAATACGGGAAAAATCGTCTGGTGCTTGCGGCCGAGAATTATACCATGGAGCAGCTGGCAGGCAAGGTGGAAAAGGAATGGCCGGAGCTTGTGGAGATATCGGGCAGGAATAAGGAATTTCTGATTCTGGAGCTGAAGCCGGGGGTGGACAGGAAAGGCCTTCTGGCAAAGCTTGCGGGAGCGGATATGGAAGTGGAGAGATTCGGACGCTATGAGCCGTCCCTGAACGACATTTTTGTGAGGAAGGTAGGGGAGGAAGAATGAGAAAATTTTCCGTTGTCTTAAAATATGAATTAAAAGAATATTTTACCAATAAGGTATTTATGGGTCTGACGCTGTTTCTGGCCCTGCTGGGAGCGGCTGCATTGTTCCTGCCCCGATTCGTGGATCTGTCCGGGCTTACCGGGGTGCAGGTGACGGAGGAGGCAGATCAGGGGGAGACCTCTCCCTCCGAGGAAGAGAAGGAAGTATTCCTGTATGTGGACAAAGCGGGAGTGGTGAGGCCGGAGATTCTGCAGCAGTTCTTTCCGCATGTCAGCTGGCAGGAAGCGGCTGATGAGACCTCTGTGAAAACCAAAGTGGAAGCTGAGGAGGCGGGAGCAGGTTTCGTGGTGACCGGACCCACCGAATACGAATATTATATTTTCAACAAATCCATGGATGACAGGAATACCGCTGCCTTTGATCAGGCCATGCAGTGTTTTTACCGCATGGACTATGCGGATACAACGGGATGGAATTTAGAGGAAATTGACGCCGTATACAATATGCCCATTACCGTGACGGAGCAGGTGCTGAATAAGGACTCCGGAAGCAATTACTGGTACTGCTATATCCTGGTCATCATAGTATTCATGCTCATTGTATACTACGGCCAGATGATTGCAGTCTCCGTCACCAATGAAAAGAGCAATCGCGCCATTGAGGTGCTGGTGACTTCCACTTCCCCCAACAGCCTGCTGTTCGGCAAGGTGATTGCGGGAGCCATAGGGGGCGTATTCCAGATGGGCATACTGCTGGGAGCAACATTGCTCTCCTATCAGATAAACAGGGAGCAGTGGGGCGGTGTTCTGGACATTTTCCTGCATATTCCCACGGAGGTGATACTGGCATTCGCCTTCTTCGGACTGGGCGGATATCTGTTCTATGCTTTCCTGTACGGCGCTATGGGAGCGCTTGTCAGCAAGACGGAGGATGTGAGCAAAAGCGCTTCCGGCCTGATGATCGTGATCATGATCGTATACTTCTTCTCCCTGGTTCAGTTAAGCAATGTGGACGGAAGCGTCATGAAGGTGCTGTCCTTCCTGCCGGTCAGCTCCTACAGCACCATGTTCGCACGCATCGGCATGGGAACGGTAGCTCTGTGGGAAATCATCGTATCTTTCCTGATACTGGTGGCCTCCATTTTCGGAGCAGGAATCCTTGGAGCAAAGCTGTATCGTATGGGAACGCTGCGCTATGGGAACCCGATTAAGCTCAGCACGGCGTTGAAGGACCTGAAAAAGAGCGAATGATATTCGGCAATGCCGTTCGACGGACACATTGCCGGAAAGCGGCCGGAAGGCAGCTGACAGGGCAATGCAGGGAATTATCCCGCAGAATATATACTGCACACCGGTTAAATTTGCAGTGCAACCCGACTGCAGACCGCCAGCCAAATACTTTCCCGGAGACACCGCTGTAAATCCTGGAGCATGTTTGAAAATTGCTTTCTGCCGGATGTGCGTCAAAATTTGTGGGAGATTTGGGTCAAATGAAGGGCGCATAGCGGTCTGCAGTATAAAACGATGCTGCCGGGAAATGCTGTCAACATACGATATGGGATTGTGAGCTCCAATGGGCTGCAACATATTGTGGAAGGACAGTTATTTCCCGGCAGCATTTAAATACAGGACTTTTTCCTGTAAAAAACGATAGGATTACAGGGGGGTCTTATCCAGAAACTTTATGTATTTATGGACCAGGTTCGGATCATAAATGACTCCGTTATCCTCCGCAAGCCTGCGGATTGCCTCTTCCCTGGTACAGTATCTGGCGATTGCAGCGGGATGGGTCCATTCACAATAGTCGCTGACAATATGAATAATCCGTGCTTCCAGGGGAATCTGCTCTCCCTTCAGGCCGCTGGGATAGCTGCCGCCCGCCCAGTTTTCGTGGGAACAGTGAATAATATCCGCAATTTTGTAAAGCTCGTCAAACTGTCTTGCCATAGTATAGCTGTAGGAGGCGTGCATGCGAATCTGAGAGGTCTCCTCCGCAGTTTTGCACTGGCCGAGAATGACGACGGATTCGGGCAGCTTTGCCATGCCCATATCCTGATACTGGGCAGCCATGCTGATTTCATTTGCCTGCTCCTGCGTAAGGCCCAGGTACAGAGCGAATTCCAGAGCCATCCTGGTGGTATATTCCACCACTTCCCGGTTCAGAATCTGTCGGTCATACAAACGCTCCATGATGTAGTGGGGAACCCGCAGTTCATGCTTCAGCGCCGTCTTGTTCTGATACATTTTCACATCCGCCCTGGAGAAACAATCCTGAAGGGTCTCCCTTTCGCTGTCCCATTCCGCGGCGCCGAGGGCCACGGAAAGGGGAAGCGTAAGGCTCTTATCGCGGCTGCAGTCGCGGGCTACACGGCGGCAGTAGTCAAGCGCCGTTTCCAGAGTGGCATCCGGCAGTATGACGCGGAACTCGTCTCCTCCGCATCGCGCTACAAGCCAGCTGTCCTTGGCCAGATCATGCATGATTTTCGCTATGGTTTTCAGCAGAAGATCGCCGGCATCATGACCGAAGATATCGTTGGTCAGCTTCAGAAAATTGGCATCGCCGGATATCATACAGATTTTACGTGTTTTCTGCAGGGCATATACGGAAACAACCTCCTCAAATTTCCGGCGGTTATACAGCCCGGTCATGGAGTCTGCCTCCGCCAGCAGTTCCAGTGCATCCTTCTCGCGGCGGTGAAGGGATTCCTGATTCTTCAGGGAGCTGACAGCGGATTTCAGATGCCGGTTCTCCTCTCCAAGCACGGCAAGCCGGCTCATTATCAGGGAGAGCAGATCTAAAATACAGCCGGATTCCCCGCCGTGCTCTCTTTCCGAAAGCCCGGGACCCTGCGCCAGGAGACTGGCAGCATGGGTATTGCCGATAAAAATGGGAACTGCCGCAACGGTAAGGCCCAGGGATTCACAATCATACAGCCCGGGAGCGAGATCCTCCCGGGCACAGAGCGATGAGAGAAATTCCTCCCGGCGATTGTCCACGCCGTCTTCCTTTCCGGACAGCCCGTCAAGCAGTCCGCCGTGACTGCCGTCTTCCACAGGCAGTTCTTTGCCGTCTTCCTTTCCGGACAGCCCGTCAAGCAGTCCGCCATAATTGCTGTCTTGCGCAAGCCGCTCTCCCTTGGGATTGCGGATGCTGAGAGATATTCTGAAGGCGGCGGATAGGGAATTTATTAATTTTTGCAGAGATTCCATATCAAATATATCAGAAAATGTGTTAATTTCCATAGATCCGCCTCCTGTTTGGTCATAGATCTTTATTTCTTTCAATTATACTGTCATCCGCAGCAAAAATCAACCCTTTCTGTAAAGGAAGCGCGCTGCAGGCATCCCGAATAAACGCGGGCGGCGGGCTGCATTGGAAAAGCGGAGGGAGAAGTGTTAACGGATATTCCGAGGTGGGTGACAGATGGCATAAATAGGCATTAAAATCTAAAGGAAGTGAATTGACAATTATATTGGAAAGTGATATCATAACGATGTAGTTAACATGAGAAAAACTGTGGTGGTAGTATGGAAAAGCAACAGATACTGATTGTCGATGATGAAGAAATTAATCGCGAGATGCTCTTGGAGATGTTCTATGACGAGCGTGAGGCATATGAGCTGCTTGAGGCCAGAAACGGCAAGGAAGCGGTTGATATGATTGAAAGCAATCACAGGCTGGTCTTAATTTGGCTGGATGTGGTGATGCCCGTCATGGACGGATATAAAGTCCTTGAGTATATGCAGAAGAGAAATCTTCTGAACGAAGTGCCGGTGATTCTGATTACCGGCGAGACGATTAAGGACAGTGAGGGAATAGCCTACAGTTTTGGGGTCGCGGATGTAATACATAAGCCTTTTTATCCTCATATTGTCAAGAGGAGAAGCCGCAATATCATAGAGCTGTACCAGAATAAGCGCAATATGGAGATCCGCCTGAAGGAACAGGAGCTGGAAATTCGCGCCCAGGAGAAAGAGATTCGGGAGACAAATGAGTTCATGATCGAAGCTCTCAGCTCCGTGGTGGAGTCCAGAAGTGCCGAAACAGGAGATCATACCAGGCGTATCAGGTATTACACACGCATTATGGCGAACTGTCTCAAGGAGAATTTCCCTCAGTATGGCCTTACGGACGTGCAGGTGGATGAGATTTCCAGGGCATCTGTTATGCACGATATAGGAAAGATAGGTATTTCGGACACGATCCTTCTGAAGCCGGGGCGGCTCACATCGGAAGAGTTTGAGATTATGAAGACTCATACTATCATCGGATGCGAGATGCTGCAGAAGCTGTACCGCAACAGGCAAAGCGAATTTTACCAATATTGTTATGATATCTGCCGCCATCATCATGAGAGGTGGGACGGAAGGGGGTATCCCGATCATCTGGCAGGGAATGATATTCCGCTTAGCGCACAGATTGTTGCGGTGGCTGATGTGTACGATGCATTGGTCAGTCCCAGGGTGTATAAGAGTTCCTTTACGAATATGAAGGCATTCGAAATGATTATGAACGGTGAATGCGGACAATTTGCGCCGGATATACTGGAATGCTTCAGACTTGCCAGGGAAGATTTCTTTAATATTATGGAAGAAATAAAGACATTAGATTTTTCATGATGGAGAGGGACGGCAAAGAGAAGTATATAATTTGCTGTCTTTTTTCATGACAGGGCTTAAAGGACTGCCGGATGGAGGCGGACAGGATTGGAACCGGAGGGGATTATGGAGGAGGCATACCGCGTATTTCCCATAGAGGATGCGCTTGAGATGGTTCTTATGTTTGACAGGACGGGAAGAATCTCCTATGCCAACGCCGCGGCGAGGAAGAAGCTTGGGTATGAAGGCGGCGGGGAAGAACAGGGAGAAGCGCTGGAAGGCAGACATATCGGGGACATTTTTCCCAACACCTTTCAGAGCGCTTCGGATGGGTTTGCCACGGACTATCCCTTTGGCAGGGAGGTAAGGCACCTGGTGGCATATCGCAGGAATCTCACCTGTTTTCCTGTGGAAACGAGAATTCTCAGCATCGGAAGCCAGCAGGTGACATACATATGCATGGCGGACGATATACTGGAAAGAGAGCATCTTGGCAGACAGATCGAGCAGGTGAGGGAGGAAGCCAGGCAGGCAGAGAAGGTCAAGTCCGAATTTGTGGCGAATGTGACTCATGAACTGCGGACCCCGGTAAACGGCATCCTTGGCAATGTCAGGGAGCTGTTAAGCGGAGAGGATAACGCCCGTATTGGGAAACCGCTGCGGCTGATAGAACGCTGCTGCGGCGATATGAATAAGATCATCAATAATATTCTGGATTTTTCAAAGCTGGATGCAGGGAAATTTACGCTGGAACCGCAAAGGTTTCATTTCAGAAATATGCTGGATTATGTGAGGGCACAGCATATCAGCAGGATCACGGAAAAAGGAATTGACTTCTTTATGACGGTGTCCCCTCAGATACCGGAATATGTGGTGGGAGACGAACTGCGGATTGTACAGATCCTGAACAATCTCCTTTCCAACGCCCTGAAATTTACTTCCATGGGCAAGATAACGGTTCAGGCGCTCAGAACGGCCAGAGTCGGAGAACAGATGGAGCTGTTCTTCATCGTGACGGATACAGGAATTGGATTCGGCGAGGAGGATCAGGATAAATTATTTCAAAGCTTTAGCCAGGCGGATGCGTCGATTTCCAGGAAATACGGAGGAACGGGCCTGGGGCTGTATATCTGCAGGCAGCTTGTGGAATTGATGGGCGGCAGGATAGAGGCGGAAGGCAGGAAGAACGAGGGAAGCGTATTCTCCTTCTCCATATGGGTGGAGGCATGTGAGGAAGAGAACCGGGCAGGAGCCGATGACGTGAAGGCAGTATTCCTGAAAATGGCGGAGCAGAGCAGGGAGAGTACGGGCGACGAAAGGGAATACGGATCGCCCCGCAACCGGGAGCTGCTGGAGAAGAATCTGTCGAAACTGATTCTCTGCGTGGAAATGGAGAATTGGGAGAAGGCGGAGATGTTCATGGAAACGGTCAGACAGCTGACCCAGGAGGCGCCTGACCAGGTGAAGCGCTGCGTGCTGAGGCTGAAGATGGCAATTCAAAAGGAAGATTACGACAAGGCCGCCGCTGAATATGAAAAGCTAAAACAAGGCAGTCAGGACTCCGGCCGGGCTGCGCTGTCTGTCTGACCGGAGGGAGGTATCTGCATGGGGTATGAGGAGAGGGATACGGACGGGGCGAAGGTCCTTATTGTGGACGATCTGGAGATAAACCGGGTTATGCTGGAGGACATCATTGCTGAGATGGGATGGCATCCTGTCCTGGCGGAAGATGGGGAGACCGCCCTGAGAAAAGTAAAGGAATGCGCTCCGCAGCTGATTTTGTCCGATATCTCCATGCCTGGAATGGACGGCTATGAGCTGTGCAGAATTTTGAAGAAGGATAAGACGACGCGGAATATTCCCATTATTTTTATATCCGCATTTGATAATCCCGGGGATATTGTGGAGGGATTTAAGCTGGGAGGGGCGGATTACATTACGAAACCCTTTATCCCGGAGGTGGTGCAGGCGCGGGCCGGGGTTCACCTGGGGCTGTACAGGGCAGACAGGGAACTGAAGGAAGCAAACAGGAGGCTTCAGGCTTCTCTGAACGAACGGCTGAAACAGATGGAGCAGGAGAAGAAAAATGTGCTGTATGCCCTTGCGGCGATTGCGGCGGAGAATTCCTGCTACCGCAGGGAACATATTGAGAGACTGCGCAAAAACTGCAGAATTCTTGCCCAGGGAATGCAGCTTTCTCCACTGTTCGAAGAGCAGATATCGGATGCCTGGATCGATATGATAGAGCTGGCGGCGCCTCTGTGCGATATTGGGAATATAGGAGTTCCCTGGGAACTGCTGAGAAAGCAGGAGGCGCTGAGCCCGAAGGAAATGTCCATGGTGAGGGAGCATACCGTGATAGGCGCCAGGCTTTTAAGCGACCTGCATGTGGACAGGGACTACAATGACTTTCTGAGCACCGCCGTGGATATAGCCCATTATCACCATGAAAACTGGGACGGGAGCGGGTATCCGGAAGGATTGAAGGGAAACGGAATCCCTCTCGCGGCACAGATCGTTTCCGTGGTGGAAGTATACTGCGCGCTGACGGACAAAAAAAATTACAGCAGGGAGGATGCGCTCAGAATCATGGACGGAGAAGCCGATGTAAAATATAATTCCGATATTTTTAAAATATGCCGAAGGATCTCTCGTCAATTGTGCTGAGCATGACGATATATAGGTATTCTATTGGAGGGATGAGGAATTGTGATCAAGGATGAGGAGTTTCAAAGGATAAGCGCTCATATGAAACAGCGCTACGGGATTGATTTAAGCCAGAAGAAGGTGATTGTCAACGGACGGCTGGAGAATTATATCCGGAGGGGCGGTTGGAAGAATTTCGATGAATTCATGAACGCGGTGGAGCAGGACAGGACGGGGAATCAGGAAAAAATGCTTGTTAATTTCCTGACTACCAACCATACCTATTTCATGAGGGAGTTCGAGCATTTTGATTTTTTCAAGAGCGAGGTGCTTCCCTGGCTGAGGCAGAAGGAGGCTTCCAAAAGGGATCTGCGCATCTGGTGCGGCGCGGCTTCCTCAGGGGAGGAACCGTATATGATTGCCATGACGCTGGCGGACTTCTTCGGCGTTGACAAGGCAAACTGGGATACTAAGGTGCTTGCCACGGATATTTCCACAAAGGTATTGCAGAAAGCGATAGCGGGAGTTTATACCGCGGAGCAGCTGAGAAGCGTTCCCGAGAACTGGAAAAAGAAATTTTTCAAGTCCATGGCGGGCGGAATGCAGTATCAGGTCAAGCCGGAGCTGAAGAGCGAGGTGATTTTCCGTCAGTTTAATCTGATGGATCCTTTTCCGTTTAAGAAGAAAATGCATGTAATTTTCCTGCGGAATGTTATGATATATTTTGATGAGCCGACCAAAAAGGAGCTGGTTCAAAAGGTGTATGATTATCTGGAACCCGGAGGGTATTTCTTTATCGGAACTACGGAGACTCTGGACAGAAACAGTACGCCGTTTCAGATTATCCGGCCTTCCATATTCAGAAAATAGAGGAGGGGTGTTAGTAATGCTGCCAATTAAGGTTTTAGTCGTTGATGATTCCATTGTATTCAGAGAGCTTCTGGTGCAGAATCTGAACAAGGATCCGGCTATCAGGGTGGTGGGGACGGCCAAGGATCCCTTTGAGGCCAGGGACGCTATTCTGGCGCTGAAGCCCGATGTGATGACTCTGGATGTGGAGCTTCCCAGGATGAACGGAATTGAATTTCTGCGCAAGCTGATCCCCCAGTATCCTCTTCCGGTCATAGTGATCAGTTCTCTCAGTGATAAGGTATTTGACGCCATGCGTGCGGGAGCCGTGGACTTTGTGGCGAAACCTGTTGTATCGAACCGAAAACAGATGGAGGATTTTATCAAAAATGAGCTTCTGGTGAAGATTAAAATCGCTTCCACCGCAAAAATAGGCAATATTAAAAAGGTGGTTATGGGAGGACAGCAGGAGATGCCTTCCGTAAAGAAAAGCAATCTGGTGATTGCAATCGGCGCTTCCACAGGGGGGACGGAGGCTACATCCGCCGTGATCAGGGGATACGGTCCCGATCTGCCGGGCATTGTCTGCGTGCAGCATATGCCTCCGGGATTCACATCCATGTATGCAAAGAGGCTGAATGACGAGAGCAGACTTCAGGTGAAGGAGGCTGTGACAGGGGACAGGGTGCTTCCGGGGCATATGCTGATTGCTCCCGGAGGTGACAGGCATATGCATCTGGTGAAGGTGGGAAACGGTTACCAGGTGGAAATAAAGCCGGGGGCCAAGGTGAACGGACATTGTCCGTCGGTGGAAGTATTGTTTGAATCGGTCGCAAGAGCGGCAGGCCCCGATGCGGTAGGGATCATTCTGACCGGAATGGGGGGCGACGGCGCCAAGGGGCTGCTGTCCATGAGAAAGGCCGGAGCCAGGACCATCGGCCAGGATGAATCCACATGCGTGGTTTACGGAATGCCCAAGGTTGCTTATGATTTGGGGGCGGTGGAATATCAGGAGAAATTGTCCGACATCGCCGGAAGAACATATGCGTTATTAAATAAAATGTAAAGGAGAAGGAGCATGAGGATTCTATTGGCGGAGGATGACTTCGCGACAAGGAAATTTATGGCGGGATTTCTCTCAAAGTACGGCGAATGCGATGTTACCGTGGACGGAATGGAAGCGGTAGACGCATTCATAATGGCTTTGGAAGACGGGGAGCCTTACGACCTGGTATGTCTTGACATTATGATGCCGGTCATGGACGGCTATCAGGCGCTTGTAGGGATTCGCAACCTGGAGAAGCAGAGGAATATCCCCGAGGATAAAGCGGTAAAGGTAATTATGACCACGGCTTTGAATGAGGAGAAAAATGTCAAGATGGCATTTGAACTGGGGTGTACCATTTATTCCGGCAAGCCCATCGACCAGGAGAGGTTTGAGCAGGCAATGCGGAAACTGAACCTGATCTGAAAACAAAGGTAAAAACTATGAGGAAAGGAGTAAGATATGGCTGAAGATTTTAATACGGAAAGCATGCTCGACATGTATCTTTTTGAGAATGGCCAGCTGCTTGAGAGACTTCAGGAGATGGTACTGGAACAGAAGGATGCGGAATGCTTTGATGAGGACAGCATAAACGAGATATTCCGGACCATGCATACCATCAAGGGCTCTTCCGGCATCATGATGTTCGACAATATCACGGCTATATCCCATAAGCTCGAGGATGTGTTCTTCTACCTGAGAGAGTCCCATCCTGAGAATGTTCCCCATGTGGAGCTGGTGGAGCATGTGCTGGAAGTGGAAGATTTCATCTCCAGTGAAATGGAAAAGATCCGCAACGGAGATGCGGTGGACGGTGACCCGGCCGCCATTATAGCGGATCTGGACAAATTCCTGGAGAAAATCAAGAACGGCGGACAGGAGGCAGGCGCAGAGCCCGTGCCGGAGAATGTGCATGAGGAGCCGAAGCATTTCTACATAGCGCCGGTAGCCACCAGCGCAAGCCGGTTTTATAAGATTTTCATCACCTTTTTCCCGGAGACGGAAATGGCGAATGTCCATGCTTATAAGACGGTCTATGCATTGAAGGAAATAGCGGAGGATATTCTGTATTCGCCGGAGGACATTCTCACGGATGAGAAGAGCGGAGAGATCATCATAAAGGAAGGGTTCCGCATTCTGCTGCAGGCCCAGTGCACCGAGCAGGAGGTGAGGGATCTGATCGGTATCGGCTACGATATCGAAAAGGTGGAAGTCTACGAATGCGACGCGGAGCAGTTCCTTCTGGGCTTTGATTTCGGCGATCAGCCTTCCGCACCCAAGATCGATCTGGAATCCACTGTGGAGGAAATAGAAGCAAAGCAGGAGGAAGCCCAGAAAGAGGAGACCGAAAAGAAACCTCCGGAGAAGAAAATCGCACCGGGAGATTTCGTGGTTCAGTCAAAGGAGCCGGGCAAACAGAAGAAGCTGGCCAAGGATAAACCCAAGGGTGAGAAGGCTTCCTTTATCAGCGTCAATGTCAGCAAGATGGATCAGCTGATGGATCTGATCGGCGAGCTGGTGATTTCGGAATCGGTGGTGCTGCAGAGCTCGGATCTGAAGGTTCCCGGGCTGAACCTGGATAACTTTAACAAGGCGGCGGCACAGCTGGCTTCCATTTCCACCGACCTGCAGAATGTTATCATGTCCATGAGAATGGTGCCCCTGACCAATACCTTCCAGAAGATGAACCGTATTGTGTTCGATGTGTCCAGAAAGCTGGGTAAGGATATCGAGTTTGTGATGGTGGGGGACACCACGGAGGTGGACAAGAACATCATTGAGCATATTTCCGATCCCCTGATGCACTTGGTGCGGAATGCCGTGGACCATGGAATTGAGCCCAACGAGGACCGCGCCCAGAGCGGAAAGATGGAGAAGGGCAGGGTTACCCTGGCAGCGAAAACCGAGGCGGGCAAGGTGTGGATCAGCGTGGAGGATAACGGCGCAGGACTCGACAGGGAGAAGATTCTGGCTAAGGCAAGGAGACAGGGGATTCTGGATGACGGCAAGCCGGATGCGGCATATACGGATAAGGAGGTCTACCAGTTTATTACTCTTCCCGGATTCTCCACAAACGAAGTGGTCACCGAGTATTCGGGGCGCGGCGTGGGCATGGACGTGGTGGTTCAGAATATTCAGGCTATCGGCGGTACGCTGGAAATTGACAGCACGCCGGGATTTGGCAGCACTATGAGCCTGAAAATCCCCTTAACGCTGGCCATTATCGACGGTATCGTCATGGAAGTGGGGACTTCCTCCTTTGTGATGGAGACAGGCGTGATCAAGCGGTTTATCCGTGTGAAAGAAGATATGATGATTCACGAACCCAACGGGGACGAATTCGTCATGATACGGGGGGATTGCTACCCGGTGATCCGGCTGGGCAAATGGTATGGCCTGGACGAGTATCAGGAATCGGTGGAGGACGGCGTTATGCTGATTCTTGAGGTGGAGGACAAGAAGGCCTGCCTGTTGGTCGACAAGCTGGTAGGGAAGCAGGAGATTGTGGTAAAACCGATTCCTTCTTATATCAAAAAAGTCAAGGGGCTGTCAGGCTGCACACAGCTTGGGGATGGCAGTATTGCTCTGATATTGGATGCTCCCGGGCTTGTGGAATAAATTGTTACAAAATGTAAAGAAAGGAACGGTGTGTCTATGGATCAAACAAACAGATTGCTGGGGCAGAACGAAGAAAACAGTCCCGATGTAGACCAGTTTGATACGCAAAAGGGGAAATACATGACCTTTAAATCGGGCTCGGAATATTTTGGTCTGGAAATTCAGTATGTACAGCAAATTATCCAGTTTCAGACAGTCACAAGGATTCCTGAAACGGAGGATTACATTAAGGGCCTGATCAATCTGCGAGGCAAGATTATACCGGTTGTGGATGTAAGGGCGCGCTTCAAACAGGGACCCTGCGAATATAATGACAAGACCTGTATTCTTGTTATTAATGTGAAGTCTACGACGGTGGGGCTGATTGTGGAGCAAATTGCGGAGGTAGTTCAGCTTTCTGAAGAGAATATTCTGCCTCCCCCCAGTATCGGACGGGCTGACAAGGGACACAACAAATATGTGTACGGTATCGGCAAGGTCGGAAATACCGTAAAACTGCTGTTGGATCCTGAAAAGCTGTTATATGACGGGGATGCGGAACAGGATAACAAAAATCTAAATAATGATGAAGAATGAGAGGTATGGAACAATGAAAGACATGAAGATGAGAACAAAGTTGATACTGGGTTTCGCTGTACCTATTCTGCTGACCATTATCACGGTGCTGTTGGGCGTATTTATCACAAAATACGCCGTCTCTACCATCAGTACCATGAACGAGGAGGGAGCGCAGGGGATATCCGAGGGATTGGACCAGCTGGTCACTTCCATCAGTCAGCTGAACGAAGACGGCGCCACGGGCATCAATGAGGAACTGATGAAGTTAAGCGAGCTGAGCGAAAGCGAGCGCAACAAGCTGATGGAGTTTGTCAACTCCGGAAAGGACAACAGAGTTACCATCCTGAAACAATATGGGGAGCAGCTGAAGGCATATGTCGAGGAAGGAAAGGATGAAAGAGTCTCCACTTTGGAGAGAACCATGAGTATTTCCAACATCATCAATTTGGTGCTTCTGTTTGTTTCCGTTGTAATTACTATTTTCATTGGTTCCGTCCTGATCAAGGCCATCGCGCGTTCTGTGAAGCAGCTGTCGGATGCGGCCAGGGAAATTGCTCTGGGACGTGTCAGCAATCTTGAGCTGCAGAAGTATGCCAATGATGAATTCGGCGACTTGGTGGATGAATATACCAAAGTGATCAGCAATATCAAATACCAGGCAAATATTGCCGAGGAGGTATCCAACGGAAATCTGACCATTACGGTCAACCCCGCCTCCTCCGAGGATGTATTGGGTAATTCTCTGAAGAAGCTGGTGGAGGACAACCTGAATGCACTGTCCAATATCAGTGATGCGGGTTCCCAGGTTACCGTAAGCTCTTCCCAGGTGGCAAGCGCAAGCCAGGCGCTGGCACAGGGTTCTACACAGCAGGCCAGCGCAATCGAAGAGATTACGGCTTCTATCGATGAAATCGCTGAGAAGACCAGGCAGAACGCAGAGCAGGCAAATTCCGCAGCCGGTCTGGTGGAGCGTGCCATTGAAGATGTGAAGAAGGGCAATACGCAGATGCAGAACATGGTATCCGCCATGGAAGACATCAATGTATCCTCCGAAAGCATCTCCAAGATCATCAAGACCATTCAGGATATTGCGTTCCAGACCAATATTCTTGCCCTGAATGCGGCTGTTGAGGCTGCAAGGGCAGGCGAGGCAGGAAAGGGCTTTGCGGTGGTGGCAGAAGAGGTGAGAAGCCTTGCGGCAAAGAGCCAGGAAGCGGCGGAGGAGACGGCAGAACTGATCGAAGATTCCATCGGAAAGGTGAATGCGGGCTCCAAGATTGCGGACGACACGGCGAAGGCCATGGAAGAGATTACCAGGGTGGTTCAGGACAGCGAAATTATCATCAACGGCATTGCGGAATCCTCCAATTATCAGGCAACTGCAGTGGCACAGATCGAGCAGGCGATCAGCCAGGTATCCCAGGTGGTACAGACCAACTCTGCTACCAGTGAAGAGTGTGCCGCGGCCAGCGAGGAGCTGTCCAATCAGGCATCCAGAATGCGCGAAATGCTTTCCATTTACAATCTGGGCAATGGAAGTGCTGCTTCCAAGAGCTCTTCGGGATATTCCGCTTCCACATCCAATGCGAACGAGCAGGTAATCTCTCTTGGAGACGGATTTGGCAAGTATTGATTTCATGCTATCCGAAATCACAATTCTATAAAACAGGATCCATAAGAGGATACTTTTATCTGAAAAGGGCGCTGTGCAGTCTATCTGCGGCGCTCTTTTTGTAAGCAAATCTTGATAATGTGCCTGTGCTATGTTAGAATAAAAGAACGTGATTTTAAAACATACTTTTCGGGAGGAATCGACATGGAGTTTATACAGCATAAACCGCAAAGAGGTGTAAAATTACAGCCGTTGGACATCATAGATGGTTTTATGGTGAGGCCGGGTTTCTTCAGCAGGGATGGCGCGGTGGCATCCAGCAATGGGGTTAGCTTTACCATTCACTCTCTCGGAGCTACGAGCTGTACCCTGCTGCTTTTCCGCCCCCAGGAGAAGGAACCATATGCGAGGCTGAGATTTCCGGACACCTATCGAATAGGAAACACATACTCCATGCTGGTATTCGGCCTGCACATTGAGGAGTTTGAGTATGCATTTCAGCTTGACGGCCCCTATAATAAGAAGGAAGGGCTGCTTTTTGACAAAAACAATATTCTGCTGGATCCATACGCCAGGGCTGTAACGGGACAGAGGAACTGGGGAGAGCGTCCGGAGGGCGGCGGAGATTTCGTGTATCACGCAAGAGTCGTGGAGAATAATTTTGACTGGGGAAAGAACCGGCAGCTTGAGACTCCCCTGGAGGATCTGATTATCTATGAAATGCATGTGAGAGGATTTACAAAGGACAAATCCTCCGGAGTGACGGCCAGGGGGACTTATGAGGGACTGCGTCAGAAGATTCCCTATCTGAAGGATTTGGGAGTCAACGCCGTGGAGCTGATGCCGATTTTTGAATTTGACGAGATGGAAAATGCCAGAATTGTGGACGGAGTACAGCTCTATAATTACTGGGGCTATAATACGGTCTGCTTCTTTGCGCCCAATACGGGCTATTCTTCCGTGGTGGAGCATAATCATGAGGGGGACGAGCTGAAGCAGCTGATTTACGAGCTGAAGGAGAACGGGATCAGCGTCATTCTGGATGTGGTATTCAACCATACGGCGGAGGGAAATGAGGACGGCCCCTGTTTTTCCTTTAAAGGAATCGACAATAATATCTATTATATTCTCACACCGGAGGGAGAGTACTATAATTTCAGCGGCTGCGGCAACGCTCTTAACGGCAATCATCCCATGACACGCAGATTTATCATCGACTGCCTCCGCTACTGGGTGACAGAGTACAGGGTGGACGGCTTCCGCTTTGATCTGGCATCCATTCTCACCCGGGACCAGAAAGGACAGCCCATGGCGGAACCGCCGATTATACAGGAGATAGCTTATGATTCCATATTGGGAAATACGATTTTAATTGCCGAGGCATGGGATGCGGCAGGACTGTACCAGGTGGGGAATTTCCCGGCATATAACAGATGGTCGGAGTGGAACGGAAGATACCGGGACGACATGCGCCGTTTCCTGAAGGGGGACGAGGGTATGGGAGGAGCAGCTCTCACCAGGATCACAGGCTCCAGAGATCTGTACGATCCCATGAAGCGCGGCCAGAATGCCTCCGTAAATTTCCTGACCTGCCATGACGGATTCACAATGTATGATTTATATTCCTACAATATGAAGCACAATGAGAAAAACGGCTGGAATAACACGGATGGGGACAACAACGGCAACAGCTGGAACTGCGGGCAGGAAGGGGAAACCGATGACCCCAGGATCGAGACGCTGCGCCGCCGTATGGTGAAAAATGCATTTGTAGCCCTGATGTGCAGCAGGGGGCCAGTTATGTTCTATGCAGGGGATGAATTCTGCAATACGCAGTTTGGCAATAACAATGCGTATTGCCAGGATAATATTATTTCCTGGCTGGATTGGAGGAGACTGGAGGATTATCAGGAAATACATGATTTCTTCCGCTACATGATTGGATTCCGTAAAAAGCACACCGTTGTCAGAAAGACCACAAAGGAGGCTTCCTGCGGATTTCCGGATATCAGCATTCATAACGGTTATCCGTGGAATGGGGGCACCAATTACACTACCAGGCTGATAGGGATCATGTACGCGGGAAGGGATGAGTCCGATACAGGGGACGATATTGTATTTTATGGGATGAATGCGTACTGGGAACCGCTGGAAATGCAGCTTCCAAGCCTTCCGAAGGGACTGCGGTGGAGGGTCTGTGTAAACACTTATGTGGAATATGAAGACGGCAAAGATATTGAAAGCGATACGGATTTTCAGTTCGGAAGCAAGATTAAGGTTCCTCCCCGGAGTGCAGTGGTTTTAGTGGCTGAAAAGGACGCACAGGAGAACGAAAAATGAAATTCTGCATAGAATATGGTGAGAGTATCAGACATTTCGAGGTTTTGCCGTATGGATTGCAGGGAGAAAATACTTTCCGAGGATTACTTTGATGTGATCACGGAGTTTCCGGTACAGATTCTGAACCGGGACATATTGGATTTATGCTATCTGAATGTGGATAATCTTTATTATATTGTATATATTGATAAGGCGGAGATATCAAACGCGGACGATTATCTCTATACCTATAAGGGGATTCCGAAGTTGTACGGTCTGATGCAGGGGGAAGAGGCTGAGAGGGGGTTTGACCCAAACAGCCTGATTGTCAGCGGCATTACCCAGGTGCAGAGAGCTCCGTTAAGCCTGACCGGGCGCGGCGCGGTGATCTGCTTTATCGATACGGGAATCGACTATACCAATGCGGCGTTTCGGGACAGTGAGGGAAACAGCCGCATTCTGGCTATCTGGGATCAGACCATCCAGAGCGGAAATCCGCCGGAGGGTTTATATTTCGGGACAGAATATTCCAGGGAGGAGATTAATCGGGCGCTTCAGGCGGAAGAACCCTACGATGTGGTGCCCAGCAGGGACGAAATAGGCCACGGCAGTGCCATGGCCAGCGTGGCAGCGGGGAGCAGGCTGGGCAATGGTGTAAGCTTTCTGGGGGCGGCGCCCGATGCGGATATCGTGGTGGTAAAGCTGAAGCAGGCGAAGGAGTTTCTGCGGAATTTCTATATGGTGCCTCCGGGGGTCCCGGCCTACGAGGAGACGGATATCATGCTTGGGGTGCAGTACGCAGACCGCTTTGCCAGGCAGTTCCGCAGGCCGGTGATCATCTGTCTGGGGATTGGGACAAACTACGGAGATCATGCCGGGAGCGCGCCTCTTCCCAGCTATTTGGATGCCGTTGCCTACAGACGCAGCCGGGCCGTGGTGGTGTGCGGCGGCAACGAGGGTAATGCAGGCCATCATTTTCAGGGATATCTGCAGACGCCCGGCAGGGCGGGAAGCACGGGAAGTGTGCCTGTGGAAGTGCGGGTGGCGGACAACGTGGAAGGGTTCCTGCTGGAATTGTGGGGGAATGTGCCGGATGTATTCACCATATCGGTACGCTCTCCCGGCGGGGAGACAATCCCCCCCATAAGGCTGGGAATACAGGGCAGCATCAATTATGGATTCGTCTACGAGCGCACCAGAATTACCATAGCCGGAACCCTGGCGGAGCCTGCCTCCGGGGAGGAAGTGGTGGTGCTGCGGGTATCGCTTCCCACGCCGGGGATATGGACCTTTCAGGTGGAGGCGGTGGGGAATTCTCACAACGGAACCTTTCACATGTGGCTTCCTATTACCCAGTTTATGAATGGGACGGTGCAGTTTCTGGAGGCCACGCCCTATATTACTTTGACGGAGCCCGCCATGGCCAGGGACGTGATCAGTGTATCCACCTACAATGCCGCCAACAACAGCTTCTACATTGACTCCGGCAGAGGATTTACCAGAACCGGCGGAGTAAATCCGGATTTCGCGGCTCCCGGCGTCAATATTTCCACCATCCGGGGCAGGGAGACGGGAAGCTCCCTGGCCGCCGCCATCACTGCCGGCGCCGTGGCCCAGTTCATGCAATGGGCGGTGGTAGAGGGAAACAACCAGACGGTAGCCGGCAGGGAGATCAAGAATTACTTTATCAGGGGTGCTTCCAGAAGCTTCGATATGACATTTCCGAACCGGGAGTGGGGGTATGGACGGCTGAACGTGGTGGGGACGTTTGATGCGCTGATTGGGGTGTGAAATGTATAGTGCCCCTGTCTTAAGTTATGGGAATGAGGTTAAGCTTACATCGTAGAATTTACTCTGGGGAAATTTATAAAATTCGTAAAATCCCCTTTCAGTACAAGAAAGCTGAAAGGGGATTTTTCATGCTATAAACAAAATTTCTTATTTCCGCTTGACATGTGTAAGAAAAAATGCAAGAGTATGTGTAAAGAAAAATGCAGAAGCGAGGATTCATTATGAGAAAAAGCGTCTGTGAAAAATTAGAGAACTATTCTGGGTACATAGGGACAAATCAGTTATTAAAAGCAGGCGTTACCAACAGACAGATTGGAACTTTGACAGCGGAAGGGGCACTGGAGAAAGTCTGCTATGGGTTCTACTGGGTGAACAAAGCGTCCTTTAGAAAGCCAAAAGAATATAAGGCGATAGAGGTCTGCATCAGCGACCCGAAAGCGGTCATATGCGCTGACAGCGCCTGCTTTTATCTTGGGCTCATTTCGGCGGAGCCAGCCGTTTTGTCAGCTGCCACCAGCAGGGAGGACAGAAGAGCCATCAAAATGAATTTCCCTGTCCGCAGGTACTACTTTTCAGAAAGCAATTTTTGGGAAGCCCATCACGTAGTCACAACTGATTTCGGATCCTATCAGACATTTGACCTTGACAGGAGCGTATGCGACTGCATCCGCTTTCGGAAGAATATAGACACATACATTTTTGACCTGATCATCGAGAGGTACCGTGAACAGATGGGCGCACAGGAAAAAAGGCTGCAGGCATATGCCAGGAGGCTGCATGTGCTGAATGAAGTGCAGAAGTATTTCTGACAATGGCAAAGAGAGGACAGACGGGAGGATTTGGATGATTATACCACTGAATATCGTAACGACATACCCTGTCAGGTGGACGAGATACAAAGTCTTCAGGGATTTTGTGCAGAATTTCTATGATTCTGTGGGATATGGAAACTGGAAAGAGCGGTTCTGCTTTGAATACCACAGTGGGATGTTGCGTATGTGGGTGGATGATATCTGTTTCAGCTATGAATGGCTATTGCATATCGGGGCTTCTACAAAAACGGCGAATTCCCGTGACAACGCAGGATACTTTGGAGAAGGGTTTAAGATCGCTTCCCTGTGCGCGGTCAGGGATTATGGCTGGCAGATAGAGATGTCGTCTGGAGGCTGGGAGCTTTCAGTTACATGCATAGAACAGGAGATAGACAAGAGTACTGTCCAGATGCTGGCATATGATGTGAAAGAGCGGGAAGAGCAAAAGCGTAGCTGTCTTGAAATCACATTTTTGGGACAAGATGATTATCAGATATTCAGGGATGTGCTGTCCGCTTTCTATTATCCGGAAAATCCGATGATAGGAGAAAAGATATGGGAGGGAAGAGAGGGCGCAGTCTATACGAGGAGTGGAGCCTGCTATGGGGCAGGCCTGCCATATACGGGCGACTATGGGAGAAAGGGCGCTGTTTTCTGTGCGTATCAGCTTTTAGGATCCAATCCGTTCAATCTGGTCGTATGTCTGCACTATTATAAAAAGGAAGACCGGGAGCGGAACAGCCTGTACTCTTTTGAGGTAATCGAGGTGTTTCAACAGCTTGCACGTTATGTGGACGCTTATGGGGCCATGCGTATGCTGGAAAAAATGCGCAGGTATTGGAATTCGAATCCCAGGAAACTGATTGACATTGATTCATGGAGCCCGGTGATTGACCATTTGATTAGCAAGGTAAGCCAATCCCAGGACATGACAGCATGTTTCCGGGAAAAATACCCGGATTTGCTGCCCCAGGCATCGCTGTATTCCATCCGGGACAGGAACAGAAGAGGGCAGGCCAAAGCATGGCTTTCCATCCAAAGCAGGGAATACCTGTTGGTGAAAGGGCAATTCCAGAAGCTTGGCTACAAGACATTGGAAGAGGTCTGTGAAGAGTGTGGAGGCTTTGTGAGGAATGACCGGGCGGAGCCCAGTGAGGATAAGGGCTTTGAGATATTGGAAAATATCACAAGGGAACTGTACAGCGGTTTTTTCGCATGCAATCAGGAATTTCCCATGAGGAGGATTATCTGCAATGAAAGCGCATCATACCATGGAATGGCAAAGGTATATCGGAAAAATAAGCCGGTAATGAACGTCAGAGGGCTGTCAATCAGATATGAGATTGGAGAGATTTACTTGAAGAGATCCGTTTTTTCTTCCAACGGCTATTTCGATGCACTGGCGACCTATATACACGAGATGTGTCATGCCTTTGGTGGCGATTCCTCCAATGCTTTCAGCCAAGGGCTGACAGCTGCGATGGAAACACTGCTTGCCAATGCTCCGGTGATAGAGGGCTACAGGCAGCAGTGGCTGAGGCAATATAGAGGCGTGGACGGCATTGAAGTCCCAGGTGGAGGCTGAATGGAATTTTTCGGAGTGAAATGGGGCATTCGACAAAAAGTAAGGCGAAAAGTAAGCAGGGCTGCTGCGGGATAGCCTTGAAATACCCCTACTATAATAGTACAATATAAACAGGCAAGAAAGGAAACAATACAGCATGGCAAAAAAGAAACGGAACCTGAAGCCGGACATCATACTAAAGAATTACTGGAGGGACAATGAGCGGTTCGCTGATCTCTTCAACGCAGTCCTATTTGGGGGAGAGCAGGTGATACAGCCGGACGAACTGGAGGATCTGGATGCGGAAAGTTCCACCATACTGGAACACAGGAAGTACGCAGAGGGAATCGCTGCATCAAGGGACAACATAAAAGTCAGGAAGAAGTCCACTGCCTATGGGATAGAACTGGTGATGCTGGGAAACGAATCGCAGGAACATATAGATTATGCGATGCCGATGCGAGTGATGGGCTACGACTATAGCGCTTACAAGAAACAGTTTGACAGCAATGCTATGAAGTATAAAGACGCGGACGGCATGGGCGAGGATGAATATCTGTCTAGGATGAAGCGCACAGACAGGTTCCTGCCTGTCATTACGGTGACCGTGTACTATGGAAGGAAACCATGGGACGGGGCAACGAGCCTGCATGGAATGCTGGACATCCCGGAGGAGTTGAAGAGGCATGTGAACGACCACAGGATGCTGCTGGTGGAGGCCAGGAAGAATAACCTGGTGCTGCATGACATGAACAATGTAGACCTCTTCAATAGACCTCTTCAATCTCCTGGAGATCCTGCTGGACGGCAGCCGCCCTGCGGGCGAGATCCGGAGCAGGGCAATAGGATATACGAAGGAACGCCAGGTGGATAAAACTGTCATCATGACAGCTGCAGGGGCGGTGGACAATAAGATTGACTACAATGCGCTTGAACAGAAAGGAGATGTGGATATGTATACTGTATTTGAGGAGACCAGGGTGGAAGGCAGAAAAGAAGGCAGAGCGGAAGAGATTATCGAGACGGGATATGAGTTTGGCCTGTCTGATGAAGACATCTTAGGGAGGCTGCAGAGGAAGCTGGACATATCTCTGGAGATGGCGCGGGCATACCTGAGGGAGTTTGGAAAACAGACGGTATAGATGGCTTGCTGGAGCCCAGATATCTGGAAATCCTGTTGGGTAATAGCCGAAAACTATGTATGACTTGGGAAGAAGAAATCTTTGAACACATTCATTTTGATGACCATAAGATGGATGAAAAATGGATAGTTTTTGGCATATGGATGCTGATTGTTATTGTAATGCCGACCACAAGCAGCTATACTAAGAGCAGACGGATTAATTGCAGGAAAGGCAGAAAATAGCCAGAAAGGGGAGCAGACACGCCAAGGACAGTGAGCATCGGATGTCAAGATTTTGAGACGATCAGAAAGGAAGGCTATTTTTACATGGCTTTACATTTGGAGGTGCGCGGAACATATACAATCCCTGGTCTATCATTAATTACCTGGACAGACGGCAGTTCGAGCCTTACTGGGCGAACACCAGCTCCAACAGCCTGGTGGTCAAGCTGGTTCAAGAGGGGATACCGGATGTAAAAATCATCATGGAAGATTTACTGCAGGGAAAATCTTTCCATACGACAATCGATGAACAGATCATATTCAATCAGCTTGACCATAACATAAAGGCAATCTGGAGCCTGCTGTTGGCCAGCGGCTATCTGAAGGTGGAGCATGTTGCGTATGATGAACGTGGGAAAGCGGATTATGAACTGCGGCTGACAAACTGGGAAGTACGGATGATGTTCGAGCGTATGATTGACGGATGGCTCGCTGAATACACCCCGGACTATAATGCCTTTGTCAAGGCCTTGCTGCTGGGCGACAAAAAGGCGATGAACATCTATATGAACAGGACAGCCCTTGCCACTTTCAGCTGCTCTGACTCGGGAAATAGGCCCTCTAAGGCTTCGGAGCCCGAGCGGTTCTACCATGGCTTCGTGCTGGGGCTGATGGTTGACCTGGCAGACAGATACAGCATCACATTCAACAGAGAGAGCGGATTCGGACGGTATGATGTCATGCTGGAGCCAAGGGACAAGGCCGATGACACTTTCGTAAATAATCGCAATAGAGATGCGATTATTATGGAGTTCAAGGTGCATGACCCGGAGGAGGACAGCCTGGAGGACACCGTGGCTGCAGCCTTGAAGCAGATTGAGGAAAAGCGTTACGCCTATGCGCTGGAAGAGAAAGGGATTCCGATAGACAAAATCCGAAAATATGGCTTTGCTTTTGAAGGGAAGAAGGTGCTGATTGGCTAAGCCAGGGAGTCTGCGGTATAGCAGGTGTGACTTGTAAATCGGAACAAAGAAGAGATATCGATGGATTTTGATTGAAAACAACTTGACACTAATTTAACATCAATTTTTGCGGGGCATGACATTAATTTAACATAAGCCCCACGAAAATATCAGCTTTTTTGAGGCTACCGACAAAAAATTTACATGACACTAACTTGACATTAGCGGGGTATGGGCGGCTGAACGTGGTGGGGACGTTTGACGCGCTGATTGGGGTGAGAGATAAATCATTGTAAGATGTTTTTGTAATCGTTTCATGTAAAACCAGTGATTTATACAATGAAAAAGAACCGCCATAAATGACGGCTCCAAAGATACAAAATTACCAGGATAGCTCCTCAAACTAGATTACGCATATTTTGTCATATGAATAAATTTAAAGCTGTTCTAATGCTCTATTTCAGCTTTAGGACAGCTTAGCAGCTTAAAAATACGAAAGCAATTTTCTAATGTCTATATTTAATGCGTGAGGGACTCAATTCCAAAAAGGGAGAAATGTTTTGTGCTTTTGTCCTCAAAGGGAAGCTCGCAATCTAATTTGACATCAGTAGTGGCAGGTGTCTGAACGTTCTCTCCCGCCGCTCAGCTGAATGACCCTGTCGGCAAATGCGGCTTCTTCCTGGCGGTGTGTAGTGTAAATAACCGTAGCCTTATTGCTCCTTATATAGCGCATTAGCTTTTCGGCATGTTCCCTGTCCAGGGATGCCGTAGGCTCGTCAAGGAGGATGATTTTCGCCCTGCTGTTGGAAAAGGCTCTGGCGGCATTGATTCTCTGCTGCTCCCCTCCTGAGAGCTGGGATATGGAAGCAATCTCGCCGCTTGAAAAATCAGAGACCCCTGTGGCGCTTTTAATGCTCTCAAGGCTTATCTCATCAAAACTGCCCATTAAAATATTATCGTCTATGGTAGCCTCGTAAAGCTGGGCAGCGGCGGGCATATAGGAAAAAATACCGTTTTCTCTAAAATATGCAGCGTCATTTGCGGGGGATTTGCCGAATAGCGTTATACAGCCGGATGTGGGAGCATACATACCCATAATACAGCGAAGCAATGTGGATTTTCCGCTGCCGTTTTCCCCCATTATCGCAATATGCTCCCCTTCCTTTATGCTTACATTTATATCTGAGAGGATTTTTCTGTCCTCTGCCTCAAAGCATAACTTCTCAATGGCCAGGGCGCAGCCATGGCCATAACCTGGGGATCTGTCTTCCCTGGAATGCTCTTCTTCCCTGGAATGCCTTTTTTCCCGTTTCAGGCCAAAAAGCTCCCTGCCGCTGTCGATTGGTACGGTGTTATACGGGATATAGGCCGCCATCTGCTGCATATTCTGGGTCTGTTTTCCCGATTCTTCCATGATGCTCTTGACAGAAGCCAGATTTCCGCCTGATATTTTCACGCTGGCAGGCAGAAATCCCAGAACGGGATAAAGCAATCCGCTTACCAGTTCGCTTATCACTCTCTGCAGGGAAAGATAGAGATTGTTCTTGCTTAACTGTTCGGACTGGACACGGAAGATATCCTTTCTGGTTTGTTCAAAGCGGCTTTTTATGATGCCTTGCAGGTGGTTCATATTGATAAAGTCCCCTTTATACATAAGCTCTTCGATACTTTTGTTTTTTGCGGCTTCAAGGCCCTGGAGCCGGGCGGCATATTTTTCGGAGATGCCATTGACCTTTTTGCCTGCAAAAACTGTGATGCCAATATGGGCCAGGATAAAAAATGATACTGTAAAATGAATATTGACCGATAAAGTCAACAGAACGCCTATCACGATTGCGCTGATTGCAAAACTGATTATCATGACCCATAATGAGAGAGCGGAATCGGTAAATGCGGTCATCTTCTGGAGCAGATCCTCCTCATTGTATTTGGCTTCCCTTTCGCTGTAGGGCAGCGCGAACAGATTCTGATACAAATCCGCGGAGCCTCTGTAAATAAGGTTTGCGCACATGACATTTCCATATACATTTATCATGTAATCCAATGTGAGCATGAATAAGGCCGCCATAATCAATAAAAAAATCATCAATGGCGTCACTGCCATGCCGCTTTCTATTCTGCCGATAACATACTGTATCATAAATGGCGCGGTCAAAGGCAGCGCAAAGGATGTCAAAGAAAACGCCATCAGCAAAACGGCAAATTTCAGCTTATGTTTTTTTAAGATGAGGCCAGTGGATTTCAGCCGGTTTAACATTTTCATTCCTTTTTTCCTCCCATATCTACTGATACCCTCTCGGAATCTCCAGGCCTTATTTTATGTGGCTTACAAGACAGCATTTTGATAAATCCCCCCGCATTTTACGGAAAACCGAATCGGAAATCGCCATTTTCTGCCAGAAGATGCCGAGAGCCTGATACTCCCTCGGAAACTCCGGACCGCTCAACATGCGGCTTTAAGAACTTCACCTATCCTGCTTGACGAGTTCACTTGCCGTAAAACCAGACTGCATAACGCTGCCCGGTTCAAGCATATCATTGCATTGGGCAGTATTCAGCGTTATGCGGGATAAATGGTATTTAATCCCTGCCAGCCCCTTGCACAGCCAGTCCCGCCGTTTATCCTGTTTAGGATAGAAGCTGTTCGCTACATATTGAGGATCTTTACAGAACCCTTAGAGTCATAATCAAAATCCGTATGTGAGGACATGATCAGTATTTGGGATTTCTCTTCGAGCTGCGCAAGGATTTTTCCGAATATCTCCCTGCGCGAGTCAGGGTCTATTGCGGAGAAGCTTTCATCGGAGATGATCACGTCATAATCTCCGTAAAAGGCTCTGGCCAGGCATACTCTCTGCTGTTCTCCGGAAGACAGATTGAGCATGGAAATAGGAGTGTCTATGCCCCTTTCAAAGCTGGGGATGAGCTTTTTCAATCCTGCCTGCTCCAGGGCAGAATTGAGCTTCCCTTCATCTGCATCTTTGAACATGGTGATGTTTTCCTTGATTGTGCCTGAGATAAGCTGAGGCTCCTGGCTTAAATACAAAATTCTGTCCCAAAAGGAGTTTTCCCTGATATTTTTCAGGTTTTTACCGCCGCAGATGACAGTCCCTCCATAGCTTTTCAGCATATTTGCAAAAATTTTCAGCAGAGTGGACTTGCCGCAGCCTGATGCTCCCTTTATCATCAGGCATTCACCGGATCTTAAGTCTATATTTATGTTTTCAAAGAGAATTTTTCCCCGGAGGCTCTCGGCTCCCTGGAGTGCCTCGCTTTTCTGGAGTGCATTGCTTCCCTGGAGAGTCTCGTCTTCCTGAAATGTATTATTTTCATTCTCATAGGCAAAACTCAAATTTTGTGTGGAAATGGAAGTGATTTTTTCTACATCCTCAAACCCGCTGGGAGCTGCGGCCTGCGGAGCCAGCAAAGCGCTTATTCTGCTGTCCATCCCCTTGAGCTGCTGATAAGCTGAAATACAGGCGGGGATCTGATACAGGGTATTGGTCAAAAATCCCACAGCCGCCAGCAGCGCGATGAAATCGCTGATTTCAAGCCTGCCCCTGGAAACCCCATATCCCCCGATGACCAGTATGGCGCAGGTATTCAAAATCGTGTTTGCCGCCCCCAGAATTCGCTGCATGGTCATGGTGCCTAAAACTTTTCCCTGGTCAATTTTATAGGCCGCAATCTCTTTTTGATAGGGTTCAATGACCCTTTCGCCGTTGAGGACATAGGCAGCTTCGCGGTTTCGCACCAGTTCCGCATTGTGGTTATAAATTGCGCCCATATGAAAATAAAGCTTTTGATTCTGCTCCGGCAGCTTTCTTCCCCTGCAGGCGCTGATGGAAATGGCCGCCAGGGACAGGAAAAGGGTCAGTGCCAGAAGCCAGGGCTCCAGCAGAATAACATAGATACTTGTCAAAATGACGGAAACGGCAGTTCCCGTCATTTTCAGTATCAACCCTGAAAGCTGCTCAGAGTATGTAAAGATATCATTCCGAATAATGGGCAGCATTTTATCGGTATTTTCTTTGTTTTTATAATTTGAGCCAAGCCAGATGTCTATGGCTTTCTGCTCCAGTGATTCTATCAGCCTTTGTTTCATTGCCAGAGCCCTGCTGTTTTGAACGCAGACAAGCAGCGCCGATATTATTAAGCTGACTGAAAATACTGCAAAGATTCCCCATATTCTGTCTGCATTTTTCGATAAGACGCTGTCCGCCAAAAGCCTTATACATTCCAGATAAAGAATACTCAGACCAGAGCCCAGACAAACGGCAAGCCCCGCCGTAAACAGGCTGCCCGCAGACTGTTTCAGTATGTTTTTTGAGTCGGTGTTCATTTTCGCTTTTCCTTCCTTACCTGCCATGGATTACCCCATGGAGAGCCCGGTAAAGCTTATCCACCTCGACGGGTTTGGACAAATGCCCGTTCATACCGCACTCCACGGACTTCTTCAGATCATCGTCAAAGGCATTGGCCGACATGGCAATGATGGGCAGGGTTCGGCAGTCCTCCCTTTCCATGGCACGAATGGCGCGTGCGGCCTCCAGCCCGTTCATCACCGGCATCATAATGTCCATCAGAATCACATCATAGGTTCCGGGCGGGGTAGAGCGAATACGTTCTACCGCCTGAGCGCCGTCAAAGACACAATCTGCTTCAAAGCCCCTCTCCTCCAGGAGACATTGCGCAATTTCGGAATTCAGCTCATTGTCTTCCACCACCAGGACCCGGTATCCCTCAAAGGAAAGCTCTTCCTTCACCGCACTGGCTTCTGTATTCTCTCCCGGGACAAGGGAAACGGTAAAGCTGAACAGACTCCCCTCTCCTGGGGTGCTTTCCAGCTGAATACTGCTTCCCATCATCTGCACCAGACGGCTGCTGATGGAAAGGCCGAGCCCGGTGCCCTGCTGCTTTGATGGGTCTCTGTTGGCAGCCTGTTCGAAAGAACGGAATACCCTGTCCTGTTCCTCCTTTGCAATCCCGATGCCCGTATCCTTTACCGCGAAATAGAGCGTAATCTCCTGATCGTGGGAGGAGATTTCATGCACGGTAAGGGTAATGCTACCCTTTTCAGGGGTAAACTTTACCGCATTGCCCAAAAGGTTGATCAGCACCTGGCTGATGCGCATCCTGTCCGCAAAAAACCAGAAATGCTCCAGGCGGATATTCTGGACAAAGGAGATCTTTTTCATGGCAGTCTGGGAGAGAATCAGCTCCCGAATGGTATCCAGCATTTCATTCATATTAAAATGGACGGGCTCCAGTTTCATCTTGCCGCTCTCGATTTTGGACATATCCAGAATATCATTGATCAGTCCCAGCAGATAATCCGAGGAGGACTGTATTTTCTGCAGGCAGTCCAGGATTCGCTCCGGAGTCTGACCCTGCTGCAGAGCGATGGCGGCCATTCCGATGATACCGTTCATGGGCGTTCGGATTTCGTGGCTCATTCGTGAAAGAAATTCCGACTTTGCCCTGCTGGCAATGTCGTGCTGCTGCTGATTGAGCTGGCCCTGAATCACCCGGCCAAGCTCCGCGAGATTCTGATAGTCGGATTTGTGGAAAAGAGAAAGGTCCGCCCCCAAAATGCAGAGATTCCCTATATAGCTTCCGCTGTCGTACATGGGAAGAAGAAATCCCCTGCTGCCCGGTCCGCAGCTTAAAAAGCATTGTAGCTCCGGCCTTGCGCTGTCTTCTTCCGAAAAATATTTCACTTCCGTCTCTCCAAGCCAGTCATGGAAAGCCTTTTTGTCCGATTCTGTGTACCTTCTCACGACTTCAGAGACGGCTTCATGATTCTGATGCCACTGATAATTCAGGTAACTGGAATTGAAATCGGCTCGCAGCAAGGATACCAGCACATCGCTGGCCTGATAGAAGCTGCCGATTTTATGCAGCATGAGCAGCATTTGCGCAGGAAAGTCGGAGCCTCTGCCGAAAAGATTCAGGGCTACAGAGACAAGGGCTGTGTTCTTGTCATATCCCAGGCTGTTAATCTCCTGCTCCTGCAGCGAAGGCAGGGCAGCGCGGTCACAGGACGGAAGATCATCGTAAAAAAGAACCCGCTGTCCGCTGAAAGGCCGGGCAAGGCTTTGCGCCAGCTTTGCCCTGAGAATCAGTTCCTCAGATGAATGATCGGTTTCTCCGCAGCATAAACCCGCATTGATGAGAATCTGGAGGATTTCCCTGTCATAGTCCGATTCTATGCGATTTAGAAGAGCTTCGGTACAGGAGGCGGCTTCTTCCTTGGACAGCCCCTCCAGCCACAGGACAAATTCGTCCTGATTCAGACGCAGCGCTATGGCCTGTCTGCCGCCCTGCTCGGAGAGCAGCCGGCATGTCTCCTGAATTGTTCCGCCCATGGCTTCCAGAATCAAATCTCCGAAAACGATTCCGTTTTTTTCACACAGGGATTTCAGATTGCACAGACGGAGATTGAGCATCACGCCGTCCGGCCGTTTTCTGCGGCTTTGCGCCAGCAGCTCCATGCCTGCGCTGAATACATAGAGACCGGTGACACCGTCCGTGATGTTTTTTCGGAGCTGCTCCGCCTCCCTTTCCTTCTGTTCCTGAATATTTCGGATGCTTCCCACCATTTTCCAGCGCCGCCCGTCGGTATCATATATCACCTTGCCCGAAAGCGCCACCCAGTTATATTCCGACTCCTCCGGCCAGCGAATTCGGAATTCCGCATACGGATTGTCCGGATCGCGATGAAGGGATTCCAATACTCCCTTTTGATCCGGCTCATAGATATAATCGGGATTGATAAAACAAGTAGATGTTTCCGGACACTGCCATTGCCCGCTCATGGTTTTGTGATTGACCAGATCCAGCACCTGATTTTGAAGATCATAGGAATAGAAGATATCCGTGGAGGATTCAAGCGCCACCTTATAGCGCTCCTTTTCTTCCAGCAGAATGTTTTCCGATTTCTTCTGGCTGGCCGTCAGATCCCGCACCACATCATAGAGAGCGTCGATTTCCAGAATACCGGAGGACTTAAAGTGTTCCAGTCCGGAGCTTCCCGCCGCAATACATTGCATCAGCTGCTGAACCGGCCGGGTGAGATGCCGCACCAGAATATAGATTCCGAAGACCCCGAAGATCAGGCCGATCAATACTGCAATCACCATCCAAAAGTATAGCTGCCGGCTCATGCCAAACAGCTCCTTTTCCGTATTCAGGCCTAACAAGACCCACTGCGTATCTTCGTAGGGAGCGTTTCTGCCATACAACTCCAGAGGGCATACCACGGCAAATACACCCTGCCCGTTTAATCTGACATCCTCCACCAGGGAAAGATTGTCATAGCCTGTCTCCAGCAGGATGAAATTCCGATCTGCGGATCGGATCAGGTCGTAGAGCATCCCCTTGCCCGTCAAAGACGCATAGCTGCCATCCGGCTTTTTCACGGCCAACAGATAGCCGGACTGCCGGGAATTATTCAGCTCCGATACAGGGAAATAATCATGCAGATTCCGGCAGGCAATCTCCACACCCAGTACACCGTATACCTGACCTTCGTACCGGAGGGGAAGAGAATAGGTAATCATCTGATAAGAATCCGGGGTATCCCCATCCAGCGAGAAGGGCAGGGACCAGTATCCCAGATCCTTTGTGTCAGCATCCGCATATTCCTCCCCGGTGCGCCAGGGTTCGTAAAAATACAGATCCCGGGCTTCTTCCATATGAAAGCGAGTGGTCCAGTTGGTATCCAGCGGAACATTCCAGGTTCTGGAGAGCTGCTTGCTTCCCCTCTCCAACAGCAGGTCGGAGTTATTCATGGGAGTTGAGTTGGGCTCGGAATCCCGAAGGAAAAATCCGGCATATTCTCCGGCAGGCACTCTGTCCGTTCCCGCAAGAACCAGAAAAATTCCCGTTGTGGAATGATTCTGCAGAAAATTCAGGCATTCGGGGAACAGCAGCTCCAAAAACCGATCTTTGTATTCCTCTGACTGGAGGAGATCCTTCAACTCGATGGCTTCATCGTCCAGAAACTGCTGCAGCCGGCTGCTCAGAAAATCTTCCTGTTCGGAGACGGCTGCCCATCTTTGATTCATATCATTTTGAAGAATTACCTGCCTGTTTTCCACCAGCCGGTTCATCATGCCGCTGGAGTACGCCTCCAGAGTTTTTGTGGTGCGCCTTACCACCAGGGTACCGATGGTAATTAAGCTCTGCACCAGCATGATGATAATTAATGGAATCAGGAAAAATTTAAATATGGTAAGCTTTTTCTTTTCTTGACTTTCGTCTTTCTTCATTTACCGTACCCCTATTTTTTTACAGCATCATTTAATGCCTCACAGAAGGCGTCATACCAGCTTTTGAAGGCTTCCCTGGTCACGTAGGGCCCTGCCGCCTCTTCCAGACTCTTTCCCTGCTTCAATGCGTCCATAACGGCGGCCCTGTCCTGGGCAGCCTTGTCCGCAAGATGGAATTTCAGCACTTTTCTGGCGGCGGAACCGTTTTCAAAGCTCTTATTCGTATAAAGGATCATGCCCTCCATCTCCTGAAATATGGTGGTCAGGCAGTCATAGGTTTTGGGAGCAACTGATAACTGATTCGCTTCAATGACCTGATCCAGCTTTTCTACATTGTTCGCCTCCTTCAGCACAGGCAGATAGCCGGATACACAGCCGAACTCCAGGTTATTTTCCGCCTGAGTGAACCATTTTAAAAATTCTACCGCAGCATATTCGTGCTTTTTGTCTGACTTGGTGACCACCATACCGGCACCCTGTTGTACGGCGCTGTGCTGTCCCCCCTCAAATATGGGAGCCGTCATGACAATATAATCAATGGTATAGCTGCTCTCATCCAGCTCCACCTGATTCGGGAAATACATGGCGGAGGAGGTAGAACCTGTATACGCAAGAATATCGCCGGTCTTTACATCATCGGAACGGTAAGAACCGTAAGCCCCGAAATAACCCTTTACCATGGGCACATAATAGTTTTCCCAGAGTCTGTACAGTTCTGCTTCCGGTACGTTTAAGGTTACTTTTCCGTCTTCTACATGAAAAATTTCCACGCCCATCTGCCGCATTCCGATGACAAAATAATTATCTACGGCATCCCTGCCGTAAAATGCCTTCCCGTCCTCCGGAATATCGGGGGTAAGACTGTCGGTCCATTCATAATATGACTGGGCAGTGGCGGTTATCCCCTCAATCGTGGTGAGAGACTCCAGGGAAGCACCGGTTGCGGCGGCGAATTTGTCCCAATCCGTCTTGTTGATCATCATGATCTCTGTAGATTTTGCCGTTGGAAAAATTCTCAGTGTACCATCGGCTGCAATACGTCCCTCTTCAATATAAGAAGCTACATATTTTTCCAGCTCTTCATCGGTGAGATAAACGGACAGATCAGCCAAGGCGCCTGCCAGCTCCACCTCGTAAGCGGTGTCCGCGTAAGAAGAAAAGATATCCGGCATGGCATCGGCGCCCACCTTTCCTGCGATGGAATCCCGTACTGCGGATTCCAGGTCGGAAACCGAGCCCTGGGAATATCCCTCTACATAAATTCCCTTTTCCCTGCCTACCGTATCGTTGAATTCCTCCACCAGGGCGTCGAAGGCCGCCTGCTGTGAGCCGTTATAATAATGCCACACCGTGAGCGATACGGGATTCTTTGGATCCAGGGGGCTGCTGGCCCCGCATCCCGTAAGTCCCGCCGCCAGGGCTGCAGCAAAGCAGAACGCTGACAAGCTTTTTCCGAAATAAACAGATTTTTTCATGGTATCTCCTCCCCACACTTCCGTTATCCGCCGCGAAAAAAGAAATTACATATTAATAAAAAGGCCTTCATAATAAATATGCAGCAACTTGAAACGGTAAATAAACGATAAAATTAAGTATAACATATATAGGTACTTTTTACAACCTGCCAGAATATGAGCCGCCGGAGAATAAACTAATGAATAAATTATTAAAGTAAAATGATTATGTACAATGCTCAGCCGGAAAACGAAATAACACAGGACGGAATTTATGAATATTGCATACAATATTATTAAACGAAATTTTTGCGAAAATTTTTAAAATTAGGTATTGACATTTTACAGAAATTCTATTAAACTGAATAAGCTTTCAAAAGTGTTACAGAAATGCTGATTTGAAAGGTCAACAGTGGCATCAAAAACAAATAAGTCTGTTTTGCTTTATGGTGTTTAATTGGTTTCAAATTTGCCTGGAGACAGGCTTCCTTAATAAGGCAAAAGACAAGCCTGAAAAAAGATGGAAAAATTTGAAAAAAGTTGTTGACAAAGAAAACAAACTATGATATCCTATCAAAGTTGCCGATGCGAACGGCAAGATGAACCTTGACAAATAAACAGTAATGCAGCCCTGAAAATTCCAAACAGCCGAGCCGGGGAACCGGTGAGGGAGAGAGAATTTCAGAGGACGAGAAGTCTAAAAAGAGACAACCCAAAACAGTAAACCAGAAAACAAAACTGGAAGAAGCCAGAGGAACTGGCGAAGGAAAGAACAATCAAAAATATGAGAGTTTGATCCTGGCTCAGGATGAACGCTGGCGGCGTGCCTAACACATGCAAGTCGAACGGACTTAATTTGAAACCTAGTGATAATTAAGTGAGTGGCGGACGGGTGAGTAACGCGTGGATAACCTGCCGTAT